>CAZPYP010000055.1:12813-15978 GCA_964590845.1 uncultured Nitrospira sp. | reverse complement strand
GAAGGCGCCGCGGCGGCGATCCTGGCGATCGCGCAAGCGACCGCCGAAGGGCTCCGCAAGGTCGCCGAAACCATCCAGGTTCCGGGCGGTCAAGAGGCGGTGCAGTTGCGGGTCGCGGAACAGTACATCGGCAAATTCGGCGAACTGGCCAAAGCGAGCAACACGCTCGTGTTGCCGGCCAGCGTCTCGGACGTCGGCTCGATGATCGCGCTCGCGATGAACGCCATCAAACAGTCGAAACCGGCGCCCCCCGCCAAGGCCTGACGCAGTCCGCGTCGTTTGACAGGCTCGACCTCCTCGCCTAGAATCCGCGCGATGCAGGAATTCGTCCTCAAAGCTTTCGAAGAGAGCGCCGCGGTCAAACAACGCTTCGCGCGCGAGCAAGCCGGCCGCATCGCCCAAGTGGCCGCTCTCATGGTAGAAGCCTTCCGGGGAGGCCAGAAAGTTTTGCTGTTCGGGAACGGAGGAAGCGCCACGGATGCGGCCCACATCGCCGCGGAATTCGTCGGACGGTACAAACGGGAACGTCACCCCTTGCCCGCCATCGCGCTCGCCACGGACATCGCCGCCATCACCTGTATCGCGAACGACTACGGATTCGATGAACTGTTCGCGCGGCAAGTTCGCGCGCACGGCCGGAAGGGCGACATCGCGATCGCGATCAGCACCAGCGGCAATTCCCCCAACGTCCTGAAAGGCGTGGAGGCCGCGAAGGCCTGCGGGCTGACGACCGTCGCCTGGACGGGAGGGACGGGCGGCAAGCTGGCCGGCCTGGTGGATTTTCCCTTCGTCGTCCCCTCCACCGTCACCGCCCGCATCCAAGAAAGCCACATTACGCTCGGCCACGTGCTCTGCGAGCTCATCGAGGAACAGCTCCTTGGCAAAGCCTCCTGATCGCAAGCGGCCGCCCGTCACCCTGCGCACGCTCATTGCGCCGATCAACGTGACGGATCTCAAGACCTATCCGCTCAAGAAACGTCACAGCAAGGTCCGCGTGGCCGATTTCGCCAAGCCCTGGCGGCGCGGGGACAGTTTCGGCCGCTTCTACCGATCGCTGCCGGATGTGCTCGGCGCGAAAACACTCAAGGCCGTCGCGAAAGCCGTGGCCGCCGCCCATCGGAAAGGCCGGCCGGTCATCGTGGGCATCGGCGCGCACGTGGTGAAGGTCGGGCTGAATCCCATCCTCGTGGATTGGATGAAACAAGGGATCGTGACGGCCGTCGCGATGAACGGGGCGGGCATCATTCATGACTTCGAGTTGGCGCTCATGGGCCACACGTCGGAGGAGGTCGACGCGGAGATCGACGCCGGCCGGTTCGGCATGGCCGAGGAAACCGGGCGGATGCTCAACGACGCGATCGTCCGCGGCGCGAAAGATCGAGAAGGGCTCGGCGAGGCGATCGGCCACTACATCAACCGTTACCAGGGGCAGTTTCCGAACCGCGACACGAGCATTCTGGCGAGCGGCGCCCGCTTGGGCATCCCCGTGACCGTGCACGTGGCGGTTGGAACCGACATCATCCACATGCATCCCTCGGCCGACGGGGCGGCCATCGGAGCCACCTCGATGCTGGATTTTCGCCGCCTGGCCGCGGTCGTCGCCGGCATGGAAGGCGGGATCTATCTCAACATGGGTTCCGCGGTCATCCTGCCCGAGGTATTTTTGAAGACCGTGTCATTGGGACGGAATCTCGGGCATGCCCTGACGAACTTCACGACCGTCAACATGGATTTTCTATCGCACTACCGCCCGCTGACCAACGTCGTCCGACGCCCGACCCAAAAAGGTGGAACGGGATATCAGCTGATCGGGCATCACGAAATCATGGTGCCGCTATTGGCCGCCGCGGTCTACGAAGAACTGGAATAGGCATCCCATGCCGCCACGCCAGCCTCCGCCATTGACCACAGAAGCGCTGACGGCGCTCTGGGTCGACTTGAACGGGCGCTATTTTGACGGCGCGTTACCCTCCATCGATCTGCGGTGGAGCCGCCGCCTCACATCCTCGGTGGGCATGTTCGTGAGTCGAGGCGGGCCGCGCTCTTCCTGGCGCGAATTCATATCGGGACGAGCGCCCAGCCGGGAGATCCGTCTCTCGTTGCCGTTGCTGTCCTCTCTCATGGCTAAGCATGCGCACGGGCGCCATGAACTCGTCAGCACACTCGCCCATGAGATGATTCACCAGTGGCAGTACGATATCTTGAAGCGCCGCCCCAACCACGGCCCGGACTTTCTCCGCAAGATGACCGAAATGAACCGAGACGGCACGGTGGCCGTCACGATCTATCACGAACTGGGACAGGAGGTGCTGGCCCTCGCGAAGTTCGCCTGGCGTTGCCGCCAATGCGGCAGGGTCTACCGCCGCCAGCGGCGGACGATCAAACCCCGGCATCACCATTGCGGCAGCTGCCGCGGTCCGTTACAGGAATTGGGACCGGTGGCCCGCAGGCCGGTCGCGTACCGGCCGCCTCCTTCCCTCCAACGAATGAACCGGGAGCAGTTGTCCTTTACGTTTTGACGACGTGCTCTTGCCGGAGGACCGCATGGCGTGGTCCCGACAGATTCTCTTCGGCGACGTGGATGCGATGTTCGCCTCCGCCGCGGTCGTCAAGAACCGTGAGCTCGCCGGCAAGCCGGTCGCCGTGGGTGGCCCGCCGCCGCGCGGCATCATCGCCGCGGCGAGTTACGCCGTGCGGGCGTTCGGTGTCCGTTCGGCCATGCCGACGGCCGAGGCGCTGCGCTTATGTCCTCATCTGACGCTCCTTCCACCCGACCGGCCTCTCTATCGACGATTGCACGATGCGATGCGCGACGTGACCGACCGACTGTTTCCCGTCACGGAATGGAGCAGCATCGATGAGTTCTACGCGGACACGACCGATCTGCAGCGGCTGTACCCCGATCCTCCGGCGCTCGGCAGGCTGGTCAAGCGGGCGATCTTCGACGCGACGGGACTGCGCTGCACGGTCGGCATTGCAACGGGAAAAACCGTCGCGAAAATCGCCGCGGATGCCCACAAACCTGACGGCCTGGCCATCATCCAGCCTGGAGCAGAGGCCGCTTTTCTGGTCGATCGCCCGTTCAGAGCCCTGCCGGGGCTCGGCCCCAAGACCGGCGCACGACTAGAGCCCATGGGGATCGCCACAATCGGCGACCTGTTGGAC
>CAZPYP010000055.1:0-12713 GCA_964590845.1 uncultured Nitrospira sp. | reverse complement strand
CGAATCAAAGAGTATGAGCCACGAAACCACGTTCGAGCACGATACGGACGATCCGCAGTTCCTCGAACAAACCTTGAAAGCCTTCCTCCGCGACCTCGCCCGCGATTTGCGGCAGGATGATTTGTCGGCTGGCTCCTGCACGGTCAAGCTCAAGGATGCTCGCTTCTCCGTTACCACGAAGCGGGGCGCCTTTCCCCATCCATTGAATTACGACCCGGACATCTGGCCCATCGTACAGCACACGTTGCGTGCGTTGATGAAACCCGGGACCAAGTACCGGCTCGCTGGTTTGACCCTCACATCGCTGATGCCGACTCCGCCTGGCCTGTTCGATCGGCGCCGTGCGGCGGCCATCGAGGCCCTGGATGCTCTGACCGCGCGTCATGGATCGGCGGTGATCGGACTGGGTGGCGTTGAGAAAGGCGAGGGTTCGTGAGCGCCAATGTGCCAGGGGATGGGCGGTGAGATTCAGGGAATCGGCTGACTCGCGCAGGCAGCACCCTCTGGAAGCTGCCTGCGCGCTTCCAGAGGGACTGACCATGAGGGGTTATCGTTTGGTCACGAAGGCGTCACGTACACCGTTGCCGTCGCCTCCGGCAAGGGGAACCAAGTTGTCTGCATCGGAGAAATACGCCACGTAGTTCCCGTTGCCACTCAACGCGGGGAATCGGCTCTCACCGTTCGGAGCATCTCCGTTAGACGCAACAGAGCCGCGCTTGAACGTGCACGGCGCGACGGGTGGCACTCCGAAAGTGGTCGAACAGCTCCGATCCACAACATAGACATCTCGAACGCCATTTGTGTCGGGATTCGCTGCGTCGATGTTTGTCGCAAGAGAATCGAACGCGACGATTTTACCGTCCCGGCTCATCGAAGGAGCACGGCTCTCACCGTCGAATTGTTGAGTCAACCCGTTCACAAGCATCTTGATTGAAGCCGGATTGTCTTGCATATCCGCAATGAAAATATCTGGCGCTCCGTTCGAATCGGGAGGCAGAAGATTGGTGGCCTCCGACCAGAACGCCACGAAACGACCGTCCCCGCTAATCGAGGGGCCGAAGCTATTGCCGTCTGCCGCGACAACGTTCGCTTTCCGTAACGACGCCGTCTGTCTGTCGTATCGGAAAATATCACTGATGCCGTCCGTATCCCCGGCAATGAGATGATCTCTGGACGACGCGAAGGCCACGAATCGTCCGTCTGCGCTCACGCTGGGTGAGCCCGTCGAGCCCGTCGACGGTGCGCTGACCGGAACAGAGATGCGAGTGAGGGTCGGAGACCCGCTTGCCGTGTAGACGTAAATATCTGCCTCGTCGTCGGTATCATTCGCAAATCGCCGAAATGAGCCAAAGGCGATCACCGACCCGTCGGCGCTCATGGACGGGTCGAAGCTGTTACAGTCGTTGACGCCTGACGGCGTGCAGAGCGGGTCTCCCCCGGCCAGGAATTGGGAGATTCGCACGGTCGTGCCGGCCGATCTATTCCGAATGAACACGTCGCGGAACCCGTTCGTATCCCCCGGCGACAAATTGCTGGCGAACGAATCGAAGGCGACGACGTTTCCGTCGTCACTGACAGATGCGACGAAACTGTCGTTGTTGCCCGGCACGCCACCGGGGGTGACCGATATCATTTCTGTGAGGCCGGTCTGGCGATCATGCAGATAAACTTGTCGAACACCTCCAGGATTGATTCCAGGCACCAGGTTGCTGGCGGCAGAGTCAAATACGACAAACCGCCCGGTATTACTGATGGCTGGATCAAAACTCCTCGGATGGTCTCCGCTTGGTCCGTTGGCTCCGCCCAAGGGGTCCGTCGTCGAGGTGCTGCTGACGACCGACACGCGGTGCGTCGAGCCGATGATCGCCAGCTTTAGGTCTTTGGTCGCGCTCCCGCCCGGCCCCGTGACCCGCACGGTGAAGGGATACTGCCCTTCCTGGTTGGCGTTCGGAGTTCCGGTCAAGACGCCCGATGACTGCAAGGTGATTCCGGTTGGGAGCGTTCCGTTTGAAATCTGCCAGCTAAACGGTCCCGTCCCCGTCGCGCCTAACGACTGGTTCAGCGGCACGTTCACTTCGGCCTGACTCAACGAGCTCGTGCTCACGGTTGGCGCAGCAGGAGGAGAATCTCCGCCGCTGCTACAAGCAGCGAGCGAAGTAACCGCGAGCAGATATAACGACCGCACGAAACGGGATGAGACTCTCATGGTGACTCCCAGGTATAGGTTTGGGTAGCTGCCGAAGTGTCTTGACACACAATTCATTTCAAGAAACCCTTTCTCACGTTCAGGGTACGCATTCTATAAGGCATTGTTCTCGCGTAATTCCATCCCCCATTCCGACTACTGCCCCCCCCAAAAGACTGGAGGGGACGGGATAAGCAGGTTTGCTCTCGCGGTCGACAACGGGCTTTCTATATGCCCCACGACCGGGTAGAATAACGCTATGTCCGCGAAAGTATTCGACTCTCAGAGATTGATCGCCCGGCTTTCACATGAAAAGTCCCAGGGGCGACGCATCGTCTTTACGAACGGCTGTTTCGATCTGATGCACATCGGCCACACGAGATATCTCCAAGCGGCCAAGGAACTGGGAGACGTGCTGGTCGTCGGAGTGAACAGCGACACCTCGGTGCGAGCCCTGGGCAAGGCGCCGGACCGGCCGATCGTGCCGGAAGCTCAGCGTGCCGAGGTCGTGGCGGCGCTCGGCTGCGTGGACTACGTCGTGATCTTCGACGAGCCGGACCCGCTCCAAGTCATCACCGCGGTGCAACCCGACGTCCTCGTGAAGGGAGGCGATTGGTCGGTCGATCGTATCGTCGGCCGAGATGTGGTCGAGCGGCGCGGGGGAACCGTCAAGACGATCCCGCTCGTTCCGGGACAATCCACCACCTCGCTGATCCAGCGGATCCGCGCGCAATCTGCCTAACCGTGTCGAACGCCCGGGCTCACTCAACGACGATGTCGTGGCTGTCTCCGCTCGCCGCCGCGCTGGACAACGCGTCCGGACGCCCTTGCCTGACCGGCTTGCACGGCTCCACCGCCGCATTGGCCTTGAGCGGGCTGAGGCAGGCCGCTTCCGGCGCCCCCTCCGCCCGTCCCTGGCTCATCGTGACGAAATCCGACGAGACGGCGGAACGGCTGTTTGACGACTTGCGGTTCTTCCGCCGGCTGATCGGGCTTTCGACGACGTCCCTCACCTTGTTTCCGCGTTGGGAAACCTTGCCGTACGAATCGACGGCGCCGCACGTCGGCCTCGTGGCGCGCCGGATGAACGCCCTCCATACGGTTCACACGGTCCCCTCGACACACATGGTCACGTCCGTCGACGCCCTGATGCAACGACTCATGCCCATCGACACGTTCGAGCAAGCGCTGCTCCGCTTCGCCGTCGGCGCATCGATCGAGCGCGAAGTCATGACCGTCGGCCTCCTCCGGCTGGGCTACCGACGCGTCTCGGTCGTCGAAATTCCCGGCGAGTTCAGCGTTCGAGGCGGGATCGTGGACATTTTTTCCACCGCTTACGCGGAACCGTTGCGGGTCGAGTTCCTGGGCGAAACGGTCGAGTCGCTTCGCCTCTTCGACCCCGCCACGCAGAAGTCCACGGTCAACATGAAACAGGCTCTCGCGCTGCCGGCGCGTGAATACATCCGGGCTCAGGACGCACCTGATGTTGTGGCTCCGATCGCTGCGGATGCGGAATGGCGTGCGCCGGACTTGTATCCATCGATGGCCACCCTCGTGGACTATTTTCTCCACCCTCCCTTGCTCGTGCTCGATCAACCGGCCCAGTTGACGGCCTCGAGCGCCGAACTTTGGCACAGGATCGACGATGGATACTTGCGCCACAGCGACCGGGACGCCTCCTCTCCCTACCCATCCCCGGAACGGCTGTTTCTGACGTGGGACACGTTCGTCGATCAGACGGCCGATTCACCACAATTGGCACTGGAGCCGCTGACGGCGGCCGATGAGTCGTGGGAGCCCGTACTGACCATGCCGGCCCAACTGCCGGCGAGCGCGGGCCTCGGCGCCCGCGGCACGCCCTTTACCCAGACGTTGACGATTCTGGAACAGCTTCGGGAGACCTGCCGAGTGGTCCTGGTGGCGAGGAGCCGAGGGCAAGTGGATCGCCTGCTGGCCCTGTTGCGGGAGCATGACGTGCCCGCCCTCGAATGGACGGTGCCCAGTTGGCAGGCATCCGGTAGCGCCAAGGCTCCCTATTATGTCCTTCACGGGGATCTCTCCGCCGGGTTTCTCTCCACCGAGATGCGCCTCGCCTTGTTGACCGAAGAGGAACTGTTCGCGAAAGGCGGGCGCCACAAGACGCAGCCGAAAACCAAAACCGCCACCTTTCTCTCCTCGCTGGAGGATCTCAACGTCGGCGACTACGTCGTCCACGTCCAACACGGTATTGCGAAGTATCAAGGATTGAAGCGACTTTCGGTTCAGGATTTCGACAGCGACTATTTGATCTTGGAATTCGCGGGCGGAGACAAGCTCTACGTGCCGTTGGATCGGCTCAATCAGGTCCAGCGGTACAGCGGGGCCGATAGCCACGTGCCCCGTCTCGACCGCTTAGGCGGAACCAGTTGGGCCAAGACCACCGCGCGGGTCAAGAAAGACATCGAGGAGATGGCGCAGGAGCTCATCGATCTCTACGCGAACCGCGAGTTGGCGAAACGCCACTCGTACGGGTTCGAGAGCACTCTCTACCACGAGTTCGAAGCGGCGTTCGAATACGAGGAAACCCCGGACCAGCTGAAGGCGATCGAGGACATCACGAAAGACATGGAATCCAGCAAACCGATGGACCGTCTCGTCTGCGGGGACGTCGGCTACGGCAAGACCGAGGTGGCGATGCGGGCCGCTTTCAAGGCCGTCGAAGACAACCGGCAGGTGGCCGTCCTGGTGCCCACCACCCTGCTGGCCCATCAGCATTACGACAACTTTGCTGAACGCTTCGCGCCCTTCCCGACCAAGGTGGCGCTCCTCTCACGCTTCCAGTCGGCGAAGGAAGCCAGGGCGATCCTCAAGGACGTCGCCGCGGGCACCGTGGACGTGGTGATCGGAACTCACCGGCTGCTGCAAAAGGACGTCCTCTTCCGCAATCTCGGCCTCGTCATTATCGACGAAGAGCAATGGTTCGGCGTGAAACACAAAGAACGGCTCAAGGAACTGCGCACACAGGTGGACGTGCTGACCCTCACGGCCACGCCGATTCCCCGCACCCTCCAGATGGCCATGGCCAGCGTACGCGATCTGTCCATCATCGACACCCCTCCGGCGGGGCGTTTGTCGATCAGGACACAGGTGGTCAGGTCCAGCGACAAATTGATCCGCGAGGCGATACTCCGAGAGTTGGGGCGAGGCGGCCAGGTCTATTTCGTCCACAATCGGGTGGAAACGATGGAACGGACGGGGGGCTGGCTCCAGCAGCTCATCCCTGAAGCGCGCATCGTCATGGCGCACGGCCAAATGGACGCCAAGCCGCTCGAGGCCGTCATGCTCAAGTTCTTCCATCGCGAGGCGGACGTGCTGATCGCCTCGGCCATCATTCAATCCGGTATCGACGTGCCGAACGCCAACACCATCATCGTGAACCGGGCCGATACGTTCGGTCTGGCGCAACTGTATCAGCTCCGTGGCCGCGTCGGCCGTAGCGGCGACCAGGCCTACGCCTATTTTCTCGTGCCTGACGAAGGGACGTTGACCGGTGACGCGCAAAAACGACTGACCGCGATTCAGCAATTCACCGAGCTGGGCTCCGGCTTCCGCATCGCGGCCGCCGATTTGGAAATTCGCGGCGCGGGAAACCTTTTGGGCCGCCAGCAGAGCGGCCACATCGCCGCGATCGGCCTCGACCTCTATCTCCAGATGGTCGAGCAAGCCGTTCAACGGCTGAAGGGACAGGTGGTCGAGGAGGAGCCCGATCCCGTACTGCGGCTCAACGTCTCCGCGTACATTCCGGAGGAATATGTCACGGACCCGCATCACCGCCTCTCGTTCTACAAACGTCTGTCGTCGAGCGCGCAGATCGGCGAACTCGCCCTGCTGCACGGCGAACTCCAAGACCGCTTCGGGACGCCCCCGGAACCGGTGGAACGGCTGTTCGAGGTGATGCAAATCCGCCTGCAGGCGAAAAATCTGCGCCTGGCCTCCATCGAGCTGAAAACGCAGTCCGTGCTCCTCACCTTGGACGCCAAGAGCCGGGTGACTCCGGACGCGGTGCGAAGCCTCATGGACCGCCATAAGCAACGGATCCGGTTTCTGTCCCCCCTGTCGTTCGAGCTCCAAATGCCGCACCAGGACTGGCCTTCCGTCTTTCGAGAACTCACCGCAACCTTGCAAAGCCTGGGAGTCTGTGATACCACCACAACAGCAAAGACGTCTCCACAATAGCACTCGGCAAGGTTACTCCCGCATGCTCTATCCACTTTCCCGTTCCACCACAACCCTGACCGTCCGCTGCGCCGCGCTCTTGAGTGCCACCATCGGCGGCACTATCCTACTGTTGACGAGTTGCACGCCCCCTCCGTCCGAAGAACGCGTCGTCGCGTTCGTCAACGGGCGGCCGATCACCCAAACGGAATTCGAAAGCGAGTGGACTGAACTTCCGGAAGCGACCAGGGCTCGCTACGAGAAAGAGGGCGGCAAGCCGCGGCTGCTGAGCGAGGTGATCACACGGGAGCTGCTGCTTCAGGAAGCCAGGAAACAAGGATTGGATCAAAACGACCAGATCCGCGACCGGGCCCGCCGGTACAAAGAAAAACTCATGCTCGACGAGTTACTCAAGGACCGGATCAAGGCCAAGATCGAATTGACGAAAGAAGAATTGGACGCCTATTACGACAAACACTCAAAACAGCTGCTGACCCCCTTCAAGATCCGCGTCGCCCAAATGCTCTTGCCGAACTATCCGGCCGCCAAGGATTTGGAAAAGCAGATCAACCAGGGCGGCGACTTCGCCAAGTTCGCCCAGCGGTACTCCATCGACAATAAGACCAAGGCCAATGGCGGAGACCTCGGGCCGTACCGGAAAGAGCTGCTCGTTCCCGAAGTCGATGAAGCGGTCCACGCCCTCAAGCCGGGCATGGTCAGCGCGCCGATCAAGACCGATGCCGGTTACTATTTGGTCAAGGTGACGCCACTCGATCCCGAGATCATTCAGGCCGATCTCGCCATTCGGGAACGGCTCAGGCAGGAACTGCTCAACGAAAAACGACAAAAGCGGTTCGACGACGTCATCGCCGACATCCGCGCGAAGGCGGTCGTGAAGATCAACGACGCCTCCCGGTTCGGCGGCACCGACCAGGCGGCTCGCTGACAGGCGCCTACGCCCTCCTCATTCCCTGAGAGATCCTGTACAATCGACCGGATACGGCAAGACCGCCTCGTCCAGGCGATCCCCCGCATGCGTCTCGAACCTCTATGGCGAACCGGTTTCGTATAACTGTGCCGTTCCGGCCGAGAGTGTGGTCCCTCTGCCTTCTCCTGCCGTGTCTCGTCTCGCCCCTTGTCGGTGCCGCGAAGGTGGAGGACAGGATCGTCGCCATCGTCAATCAGGACTTGATCATGCTGTCGGACATCAAACACGAACTCTCCCCGGAACAAGAACGAATCAAGAAGCAGTATCGGGGCGAGGAACAGGCCCGCCGGCTCAAGGCAGCCGAATCGATGGCCTTGACCACCATGATCGAGCGCAAGCTGCAGCTGCAGGAAGCGAAAGCCCGTGACATTCACGTGAACGATCAGGAAGTGAAGCAGGCCGTTATCCAACTCAAACAGCAGGGTGAAAAACTCGACGAGAAGGATTCGTCGAGCGTGAAAGGCGTCCGCGACCAGCTGACGTTGCTCAAAGTGGTCGATCGGGAGGTGCGGAGCGGCGTCATGGTCGCAGATCCGGAAATGAAACGCTACTATAACGAGCATCGAGACCGATTCGCCTTGCCGGAGGAGTATACGTTGAGTCAAATCCTCATCAAGCCGTCGTCCGAAGACATGGCCGGAGCGAAAGGGAAGGCGCGGGCCGTCATGGACTTGCTCAAGCGGGGAGAGTCATTCGAAGACCTGGCGTTGCAGTTTTCCGACGGCCCCACGGCCTCGCGCGGGGGACGATTGGGACTGGTCCGACAGGGGGAGTTGCTCCCCGGCATCGAGCGGGGCGTCGCGAATTTGGTGCCCGGCGCAATTTCTGACGTGATTGAATCGCCGGACGGACTCCACATCGTCAGATTGGACGACAAGAAACCCAAACAATTTCGCCCGTACGACGAGGTCCGACAGGAGATCCAGGCCCTGGTCTTTCAACAGAAAAGCGAAGACATGTTCCAGGCCTGGCTGGCCGACCTGAAAAACAAGGCGTACATCGAGATCAAGTTCGAATCGACCGCCTTAGCGCCGTCCACAGTTGATCCCGCCCCTCGCCCGTCGTCGATGAACAAACAATGAGCGGGTCCCCTTCGGACAATTCGAAGTGTTCACGGAGCCGTCTCAGAGTCACCACTCGTTCGGCGGGCTTCACTTTGTCGGCTTTGGTCGCGACGAGGAGCGGCCGCAGGCCGATAGAGGTCAACCAATCCAGGGTCTCCCGGTCCTGCTTGCCGAGCACGCGGCTCTCCACGAGCAGCACGACCGCTCGGAGCTCGGGGCGACCGGTCAGGTATCGCTCGATCAGCGGGGCCCATCGGGCCCGTTCTTCTTTCGAGACGTTGGCGAATCCATAGCCCGGCAGGTCGACCAAGAGGAAGTGAGGCAGGTCGGGATCGTCCGTCGACACGGAAAACAGGTTGATCGCCCTGGTCTTCCCGGGCGTCCGGCTGACCTTGGCGAGGCGTTTCCGGCGCAGCAAGGCGTTGATGAGCGAGGATTTTCCGACGTTGGAGCGTCCGACGAACGCGATCTCGGGAAGCCGGCCGGCCGGAATCTGTTCAGGACCGTGGCAGCTTCTGATAAACTCGGCGTTTAGGATGTGCATCGCAGATCGCGCTCACGTCTCCGCTCTCTGATACGCAGCCTGTCATGCGGAAGTCAACCACGTCACGTCGGAGCCGCTCTGTACTCGCCCTGGCGCTGGGGCTGGGTGTGCCCTTCCTCCTGCTCGCTTACCTGTGGCTGGTAACGATGCCGGACGTCACCGTCCTGCGCTCGACCAATCCGTCGACCACCGCCTTGATCGAATCTCGCCAAGCGCAGGCCCAGGAGCAGGGTCGTCAAATCGGGCGCCATTGGATTTGGGTGCCGCTCTCCCGTATTTCTCCATCCCTGCGCCAGGCCGTGGTGGCGGCCGAAGATGCGTCGTTTTTCACCCACGAAGGATTCGACTGGGAAGGCATCAAAGACGCCGCGCTCTACGATTTAGAAAAAGGCGAACTCAAGCGTGGGGGCAGTACGATCACCCAACAGCTGGCGAAGAATCTGTACCTTTCGCCGGAGCGATCCTTGTTTAGAAAAGCCCATGAAGCGCTGATCACGAGGGCGCTCGAACAGCACTTGTCGAAGGAGCGGATTCTTGAACTCTATTTGAACGTGGCGGAGTGGGGACACGGGGTCTACGGCGCGGAGGCTGCGGCCCGTCACCATTTCAAGAAGCCGGCCAAAGAACTCACCGCGGAAGAGGCAGCGTGGCTGGCGGCCATCTTGCCCTCTCCTCGCCGCTACGACCCCCTTAGAAAAACCACCGCGCTCAGCCGGCGGTATGAGCGCATTCTCCGGCGAATGAGCCGGGGCGCTCTTCACCAGGCGGCGCAGTAGCCCTTGATCCTGGCGGCTTGTGGCTTACCGTTCCTCCGCATGGTCTCCCACCTTGCCGAGTTCCCGTTCACCGAAGATCGCCGACTCATGCGTATAGTGTTTGAACTCCAAGAGATTCTGCGAGGGATCTTGAAGGAAAAACGTGTGGTGTTCCAGGCGCGTACCGGGAAATCGCACTCGCGGTTGCTGAAAAAACCTCAGCCCCTTGGCATTGGCGCGATCCGCCATCGCCTGCCAATCCGACTTCGACAGAAACACCAATCCAAAATGGCGCGGATAGATGCCCTGTTGCTCGTTGAGGGAGTCGGGATCGACTTGGGCGACGATTTGGTGTCCCGCTAATCCCAGGGTCACTGCCCGCGTCGATTCGCGTCCCAAGGTACAGCCGAGGCCGTTCACATAAAATTCCTTCGTGGCAGCCATGTCGCGGACCGGAAACGCCAAATGAAAGAGAAGAGCGTTCATGGCCATCGATCCTTCACGACCGGCCGGCCTCGACCAGCCCACCATCCGGCCGCCATATGCGGTGTGAGATGGGCGAGGGCAAACCGCCCGTCTGGAGCAAGGACCAACGAGCCGGCTGCCCCCTTGATGCGGAATCTCAGCTCACCTAACACCCGTCGCACGACGGTGGACGGATCCTGACCCCCGGCCACTCCGTCACAGATGGATTTGGCCACCGCCAGTCTGATAATCCCCTCACCGAGTCCGGTCATGGAAACCGCGGCGCTTCGGTTGTCTGCGTAGACACCGCACCCGATCAGCGGCGTGTCACCCACACGTCCGGGGAGCATGGCCTCGATGCCGCCGGTCGATGCACCGGCGGCCACTGTCCCCGACCGATCCAACGCGACAGCTCCGACCGTGCCGTGCCGATCCTGCGTCCGGCATCTCGACGTGAGATGCTTGTCATAGGAAAACCGGCGGGGCTTTCGGCATCGACGAAGCCGTTCCAGCTTGAAATGGCGGGCGAACCGGCCGGCCAGCGGCCCCACCAGGAGGACATGGTCGGTTTCTTCCATGACCAGCCGGGCAGCCGTGATAGGATGCACGATCCCTTCGATCGAAGCCACCGCACCCGCCTGAAGCCCGTCGCCTTCCATGATCGAGGCATCCATCCGCTGCACGCCGTCGAGCTGACGGTTCGATCCTGTCCCCGCGTTGAAGCGACCGGATTGCTCCAGACAGCCGATGGCCGTCTCCACCGCCAGAACCGCCGGTGCCCCCTGCCGAAGCAACTCATATCCGCTCGACAGCGCCTCGGCCAAGCAGTCCGCCTGCGCCGCCGTGATGCGCCTCCGTCCGGCACCGCCATGCGCCAGAATCACTGGAAGACGACGTGTCAATTGAGCAGCAGGTCCCTGACACGATGGTAGGAGGGGTCCCGCATGCGGTCCAGATCCGAACGGACGAACCCCAGGCCAGTGACGCACAGCTCGAAATTGTCCGACAACGTCTGAAACAACGGCGGCTCGCCGGGAGCCGGGCTGTCGGCCATTTGGGCTACGATCCCGTAGGAGCGTTTTCCGGTCTTCACGTAATCCACCAGAAAGTCTTTATGATAAATCGGACCGGCCGTTTTCAATCGGCGCAGATATTCCGGAAAGAGTCCGGCCATGAAAAGGGTAAAGTCGCCGATGTGTCGATGCACGTCGCGCTCCCGATCCAACGACTGGGCCTCAAGCAACACTTCGGACTCGTACAAGAGATCGACCACCGAGTCGACCGGGCGATCCTGCTGATTGCGGATCCTGTAGAGTTGATCCGTACGGGTAAACCCCACGAGAAGATCGGTGACGTACCGCGTGACGTTCTGGTCGGGCCAACCGAGATGTTCGGTGAAGGTTTTTTCGGTCAGGGCGCTGAAGAGCTGCCGAAGCGGATGGCGAGGCGGAACCGACGTTCCCATCTCTATCATCTCCACCGATAAGACGCGCTTGCTCTTCAGTATACCAGAGAACGCCCGGGAGGCCGCCTCTCACCCCTCTATCGGCGTACGGGGGACGAACTTGACCGTCAGGGGGAAAAGCCGCAGCCTCATCGGCTCTCCAAGGCAAAGGTGACTGGACCGTCGTTTTCGAGTCGGACGCGCATGTGAGCGCCGAAGACGCCGGTCTCGACCGCGATACCCTGTCCTCGCACGAACTCGCCGAGTTGTCGGTACAGCCGCTCCGCTTCCTCCGGCGGCGCGGCCGCCTCAAAACTTGGGCGCCGTCCGTTGTCCGTATTCCCCAGCAGCGTGAACTGCGATACCAGTAGGACGGCTCCACCGACGTCGACCACAGAGCGATTCATCTTCCCCCGCTCGTCGGCAAAAATCCGCAGGGTGCAGAGCTTATCGGCCAGTATTCGGCAATCCGTTTCTCCGTCCCCTTTGGCGACGCCCAGGAGAACCAGCAGGCCGAGTTCGACGCGGCCGACGACTCGACCTTCGACCTCCACCGCGGCACTCGTCACACGCTGAATGACGGCCTTCACAGTGCTATCGGTTCGGTTTGATACGGGCCAACGAACCTTCAAGCGCCAGCAACTTGCGCTTGACCGGCAAACCGCAGGAGAACCCTCCCAGCGACCCGTCGTGGGCCACCACACGATGGCAGGGGACGATGACGGGCAGCGGATTCGCCCCTACGGCGTTGCCGACAGCCCGGGCGTATTGTTTTCCACCGACCAGGGCAGCCAGACTTCGATAGGACGAGAGTTGACCGTACGGCAGAGCTTGCAAGGCCTTCCAGACACGGCGCTGGAACGCCGTTCCGGCCGAGAGATCGGTCGGCACCGAAAACGTGGTCCGCTTCCCGGCAAAGTATTCGACCAGCTGCATCTTCGCCGCCCGGAGACGAGGCGACGGGCGGCTCGATGCACAACGGACGATTCCCCATTCCTCGATGACGGCTCGTTTTGTCTGTTTCGAAAGGATGATGGACGAGATCCCGGCGGAGGACTCCGCCAACCCCATCCA
>CAZPYP010000054.1:5375-16052 GCA_964590845.1 uncultured Nitrospira sp. | reverse complement strand
CCGAGATCGTCCAACAGGCGAAAACGAAGCGAATCCCTGTTCACGTGGAACCGCCGGCCGCGTTCGATCGGTTGGTGCCGGGCGGCAAACATCAGGGCGTCATCGCCTATGTCGCGGCCAAAGCCTACAGTAGTACGGAAGACATTCTAGCGCGGGCTCGCGAGCGCGGCGAGCCGCCGCTCTTGATCATTCTCGATGGAGTCGAAGATCCGCACAACCTCGGCGCAGTGTTGCGGACGGCAGAAGCGGCGGGCGTACACGGCGTCTTCATCCCCGAGCGGCGAGCCGCCGGGCTGACCTCCGTCGTCGCCAAGGTGTCGGCGGGGGCGCTCGATCACATGCTGGTGGCGCGCGTGGGAAACTTGTCTTGCCTCATCGAGGAATTGAAGAAAGCCGGGGTCTGGGTGTACGGCGTGGAGCCTGCGGCCAAGACTCCCTACACCGGTATCGATCTAACGGGGCCGATTGCGCTGGTACTGGGAGGTGAAGGAGCAGGCATCCGACCAGGTGTCCTCAAAGAGTGCGATGACCGGCTGCGGATTCCCATGCAAGGAAAGGTTGAATCGCTGAACGTCTCGGCTGCCGTGGCGGTCGCGGTCTTCGAGGTGGTGAGGCAGAGAGGCCTGAAGGGGGCGGAGCGGTAAGACTACCGTACTCTCAGCATCCCTCCCTGAATGGCGGTCTTCAACAGTTGAGCCGTGTTCGACACCCGCATCTTTTTCATCATGTTGGCGCGATGGGCTTCGACGGTCTTCACGCTGATCTTCAGCCGCTGGCCGATCTCCTTGTTTTTGAAGCCGGCCCAGATGAGTTCGAGAATTTCCTGCTCGCGGCCGGTCAACGATTCAGGCCGCTTCTTGCGCGGAGGGGGAGCCAGGTCGGCCAGCGAGGGCTTCATTTTCAACCGTGCCGTTCGCGTCATCATGACCATTCTCCTATGCCTGGCGGAAGAATCCGCTATAATCGCCGTAGACGTGAAAATCCGGTCGGAGAAACCCTGAGTGCTAGAAAAGAGATTATATGGACTCCCTTTCTAGCTGTAAATCGAAGCTCAATGGCCCTAGGTGAAACACGTAGATCCTCGACGGACGATACGGAGCGAGTCCTGCCGATGTATATGAAACGACGCGGGCGGTGGGCGGCGTGATCGACGGCTCTGCGTATCTCGTCGTCGGTCTCGTGGGTGCGCTGATCGGCAGTTTCTTGAACGTATGTATCCATCGATTGCCGCTCGATGAATCCGTCGCATGGCCAGGCTCCCATTGCCCGGATTGCAGCGCGCCCATCGTCTGGTACGACAACGTTCCGCTGTTGAGTTATCTGTGGCTCCGAGGCCGTTGTCGGGCCTGTAAAGCGCCCATCTCTTGGCGATATCCTTTGGTCGAGGCTGCGAATGCCGCAGGGTACCTTGCCCTCTTGTGGTGTTTCGGGGCGGGTTGGCCCACCGTCTTCTATGCGCTCTTCTTTTCGGCGCTGATCGTGATATCCGGCACAGACTTGTCCCATAAGATTATCCCCAACGTGGTGACATTGCCCGGCATCGTGGTCGGGCTTCTCGGAGCGGGAACCGTGTTGCCGGTCGGCCTAGTGAATGCGTTGCTGGGCATCCTGGTAGGCGGCGGCCTCCTTTGGCTGTTGGCCTGGGTAAGTCCCTATGTGTTTGGCAAGGAAGGTATGGGCGGAGGCGACGTCAAGTTGTTGGGGATGGTCGGAGCGTTCTTGGGGTGGAAACCCGCGTTGCTCACCATCATGGTAGGATCGCTTCTTGGATCGATGGTGGGCATCAGTCTTATTGGCCTACACATCATGAAGCGAGATGAGTACATCCCGTTCGGTCCTTTTCTGGCCCTGGGGGCACTGGTGGCTCTCTTCTTCTCTCACCCCATTCTGGAGTGGTACCAAGGACTTCTCCTTCCTTCTTAATCATCTCGCACAGCTGTATCTCTTTCGCTGACCTGCTGTATCTGTTCCGACGATTATCCCGTCTGAAATATTGGAAGCATTTTGAAGGTCTTCTCCTTGTATGGAGCCACAAGCCACTGATCCACCGCTGCAGTTTCTGTGGAAAAGCCCATCGCTATTTCTAAAAGAAGGGGCGGCATAGGATTTGGAGGAACCGGCGGCGGGAGTTGGTGCAATGATGAGAGGGGTCGCTCTGCTCGAGGCTGACCAGAGAGGTCGCAGCCTCATTGAATTGGTGATGGTGCTCATCATCGTTGGAATAGTGAGTGCCCTGGCCATTCCCAGTTATCGGGACATGGTAGCCCGATACCAACTCAGGAGCGCTGCGACCGAGATCGCATCTCAGTTGCGGACAGCGAGGCAATTAGCAATGGCGAGGCGGGAGCGCCTTCGAGTCCGTGTGGATCTCCAGCAGCGGCTATTGTCACTCGAACGGGCCGACAGGGGTGAGGTGTTGGAGGTGTATCGTTACGGGGACAAGGGGGTGATGCTGGCGGAACCGACGGCAGGAAGCGATATCTTGTTCCATCCCAGTGGGAGGTCTGCAACGGCTACGACGATCGAGATCGCACATGGCAGGGGCCTGAAGACCAAACTGTCGATCAACATCGCAGGGCGAGTGAGCATTTCATGAAGCGGCTGCCCCCTGTTGCAGGCGCCACCTTGTCTGAAGTGTTGGTGGCGATCGCGATATTGCCGATTGGGTTGATGGGGGCTATGGGCGCCTTTCAGGCTGCACAGCGCGCGATCACGCAAGGAGCCTTGTCGGTCCGTGCGCTGGCCCTCGTGGAGTCTCGAATCGAAGCAAAACGAGCGGCACGTTGGGACCAACTCCTGTCGGACGACCTGGATTACGATGGACGCTCAGACGTGACGATGCGCGATGATGGCCAGGACGGAGATCGCACGGGCAGCGATGGGGTCTACACCGGCCGATGGAATGAGGGCAACGTCTTGTTGACCTGGACGATTCAGCCGCTGTCGGCAGGGAATGTACGGACGGCAGGTCTGGTGGTCATCGAGGCGCAAGCCTTGTACGGCGGTGGCACTGACGGGGGCAAGCGGGAGGTCAAGATGACGACCCTCCGCGCCAACCCCTGGTATGTGGGACCGTGACGCCATGTGGCAAGGGACTCTTCGTTGTTCAATCATTCGGGAACACCGACATACGGCTTCCAGGCATCCGCGCGGCTGGACTCTCATCGAGACCATGATCACGATCGCGGCCGGTGCGATTCTCATCGGAGCTTCCCTGCAAGCCGTGGCCTCTTTTCAGCGCCAATTTTCCGACCAACAATTGGCGGTGGCCCAGCATCAGGAGTTGCGGCTGGCGCTTGAAGTGCTTGAACAAGAGCTGCTATTGACGAGCGCTGAAGCGATCGAAATGATCTCGCCCGGCGAACTGGAGTTCGGAGCGAACCTCCACGGGTATACCACGACCGTCACGGTACCAGCGGTAACGGGCCAGACCACGCTCAGCGTGGCGGACGGCAGAGGCTGGCCGGGAGGCAAAACGGTCGCTCTTTGCTGGTTTGAGTTCTGTGAACGGGGGATCTTGGCGAAGGATGGCCAGACATCCGTTCTCACCCTGACGTTTCCGTTACCCCGTTCGGTTCCAGCCGGCGCGTCGGCATCGGTGAGCAATCGCATCAAGTACTATGCCAAGAAGGACGAGCGAGGCGTGCTTCGATTCATGCGGCAGGTCGACGGAGGCGCAGCAGTGCTTGTCTCTCCGATCACGTCTCTACGATTCTCCCATTGGGATGCGAACGGTCAACGGACCGCTCTGCCACACAGGCTCAAGCGCGTCGTCGTTCAGATCGAAGTTCCGAACTCGCGCGTCTCCGCCGAAAGAGAGTTCTCGTTGAGAGGCTAACGATGCCTGCGCACATGTCCGAAGCCAGTGGCCATGTGTTGCTGTCGGCATTGGCTATGGTGATGATCCTCTCGATACTTGGCCTGACGTCGATCTTTCTCGCCGGTCAAGACGCCGCGGGAGTGGCGGCGATGAAGGATGAGCAGCTGGCACAGCAGTTGGGCGACGCCGCATCAGAGCTGGTCGTCGGGTGGTTCCACGATGAGCGCACGGTTCCCTCATCGATCGCGTCCGCGCTGTCCAAGCGGCACGGGGATCAATTGACCGGCCCGATGTTTTGGGATTCTGCTGGTCGTTCGCAATTCACGGGAACTGCGGACCGTCCCGACATCCTGCTCGACGCCGGCAATCTCGTCGACGATCGCTACTTGAATCATGCGCCGAGCGGGTTCCCCGAGCCGCTCCGACACTTGGGGCGGTTCATGAAACTTGCGCTCTATCAACCGCAACGACTCGGACTTCTCGGTACCGTCGAAGTGACCGCCCAGACAGCCGGCAGAAAGGTCATGGCCAAGACCGTGACGTTCCAACTCGGGGCGCTGACGCTGCCGGCTATCCGTTCCCCGTTGCAGGTCGGTCAGCATCTCGGCATGCAGCAGCCCGGGAAGGAATCCGCCGTACGGACGCATTGGGGAGCTCAACGAATCGGCGGAAATCTGGCGGTTCACCAGATGGAGGAAGTGGTCATCAAGACCGCCGCCGCCCCAGTGACGGGGTTGTCGTACGACCGCATGGCGCCATGGGAGGATCGATGGACTGATTACTGGGTCGGAGGCACATGGTCTGTGAGCTCACCTCCCCCCGGCCAAGGACACAATCCGCCTCCGCCGATGAACCTGCATCTTCAGCAGTCACCGTCTCCGGGGGTGCGGCTGGATCAGTGGACCTATGAGGACATCAAGCGCATTGCGCTCCGGCACGGCACGTACTATCGGCTGGATCGGCAGGGGCGCCTCCATACCTCAGCGGATGAGCTGTTGGAGGAGGGTGTCGCCCCCTCGCAGGTGTTGCGATCGCAGGCGATGGGTGACCACCGTGGATTGGTGTTTTGCGATACGATCGACGGGGAGCCCCCGCACTCCGACAATCTTGGGACGTTGACGCTGGAGGCTGATTATCTCGAAGCGTTGCTGGTGGTGCAGGGTCATGTTCGTCTGAAACCTCAAGGTGCAGGCCGATCTATTCCAGCGCTGAGTCCACCGCCGGAAGGCAGTGGTGCGCTTGGCGCAAGGGTTCCGGTTCAACTGAGCGGCATCCATCTGAACGGTCTTCTCTGGGCTGCCGGAACGATCACTGTAGAAGAAACCACGGCGATCTTCGGAGCGGTCTATGTGGGGCAAACGGTCGTATCCGCCGGAGGCGCGTCACTGGAAGTATGGTACGACGCCAATATGGGGCGCGGGCTTTTCCGAGGGCTGCCGGTTGTCTATCGTGCTCCCGGCACGTTATCCATCCGGTAGGGCACATGAAACGGAAACATTGAGTTGTCTAACCGCGCCGCAGCTGCGTGATCGGAGCCGGGCTCGATTGCCACAATTGCCATCGTGAGTCGCACAGCCCTTCCATCCCGTCTGGGTATCGAACAGAACGTCTTGGACCAACTGGTGTTCAGGAGCGCCCTTGCACAAGCGGATCTCGACGCAGCTCTCAGGGAGGTCAGCGAAGGACAAGGAGACATCGAAACCATCCTGCTGGACCGATACCACCTGTCGAAGCAGGAACTGGGGGCCGCGCTCAGTGAGTTCTATCAGTGCCCATACTTGCCCTACGACGAACGCACCGCCATCGATCCAGACCTCGTAAAGGCGCTCAACCTGGACTATTTACGTCGCAACCTCTGGCTGCCAGTCGCCAGGCGCGGGTCGACCGTCGATGTCGTGACCACGGATCCCAACGACCCTGATCGGGGATGGGATGTCAGGCGAAGTTTCCCCGGAGCGACCATACGTTATGCCGTGGGATTGCGGCGGGACGTCGAGCAGTTCCTGGCGGGCGTGACCGGAGAGCACAAGCCGTCACCCCTCTGTGCGATTCTGAGCGAACTCGTTCAGGACGTTCCGGTCGAATCACCGCGGGAAGTAACGGCAGGTATCGTCGACGAAAACGATTCGGCCGTCGTGCGTCTTGCCAATCATCTCATTTCCGAGGCCGACCGTGTCGGTGCGTCAGACATTCACATCGAACCGTACGCGGATCGGAAGGATACGACCGTTCGCCTTCGTGTCGACGGCACGTGTTATCGGTTCACGACCGTTCCTGCAGGGTATTGCCGCGCTCTCGTCTCTCGAATCAAGATCATGGCCAATCTCGATATCGCCGAACGCCGAAAACCGCAGGATGGGAAAATCCGCTTCAACGTCGGCAAACAACGCGAGCTTGAGTTGCGAGTTGCTACGTTGCCGACGGCCGGGGACAACGAGGACGTGGTCCTCCGTCTCCTCACCGCGAAGCAACCGATGCCGTTGGACGCCATGGATTTTGCGCCGGAGACGGTGCGGGGCCTCAAGCAGTTGGTCGAGCGCCCTCACGGTCTCATTCTCTGCGTGGGGCCGACAGGATCTGGGAAAACCACGACGCTGCACGCCCTCCTTCGGCATATTAATACCGAGGAACGGAAAATTTGGACGGCTGAAGATCCGATAGAAATCACTCAGGAGGGGCTCAGGCAGTTACAAGTACACCAAAAGATCGGACTCACCTTCGCGGCGGCGATGCGATCATTTCTCCGAGCCGATCCCGACGTCATCATGATCGGCGAAATGCGCGACAAAGAAACAGCGGACATCGCCATAGAGGCTTCCCTCACTGGGCACCTGGTCTTGAGCACTCTCCATACGAACAGCGCGGTGGAGACGGTGGTCAGGTTGCTGGATCTTGGGTGCGATCCGTTCAATTTCGCCGACGCCATGCTAGGAGTTCTCGCCCAGCGGTTATGCAAGAAAATGTGTTCGCATTGCAAAGAGGCCTATCATCCGGAGCAAGCGGAACTAGAAGACATGAAGAAAGGGTATGGAACCGACAATTGGGAGTCGGCCACTCTGGCCCATGCGGACGATTCACATCTATTATATCGGGGGCGCGGATGTGAGGCCTGTACGTATACGGGATTCAAAGGAAGAGTCTCGATACACGAATTCCTTCAAGGCTCCGAAGATCTGAAGCAGTTAATACAGTCGGAAGCACGATCGAGCGCACTACTAGATCATGCCAAACGAGAAGGCATGACGACCCTCCTGCAAGATGGCATTCACAAGACCCTCCGTGGTCTCACCACATACGCTCAAGTCCGCTCGGTGGCGATGAAATAGCATGAGTCATATCGCTCTTATATGTGAGCGGTCCCCTGAGGATTCCATTCAGTGAGCTAAGCAGCAATCCTTCGATCCCGTGCGCATCCCGCCTCGAGTCCAGTAACTCCAGAGACGAAATTTGTTCCTTGTCCCCGCAAATAGTGCGCATTGCCTTGCCGACTGGCGATTACCTGCTATGCTTTCAATGGGTTGAAGGCCACCGAAACCTCTTCCCTAGCGGCATATCCTTTGCGTTGAGGGTACCGGACGCTGGTGTCATTCATGAACCGATTTCTGACACATCCTTCAGCAGGCGCCACTCGGCAGAATGGTTTCACCATGATCGAATTGTTGACCGTGGTCGCCATTGTAGGAATCGGTTCGGTCCTTGCCGTGCCGGCTTACTTGCAATGGAATGCACGTTACGAACTACGTCAAGCCGCAGCTCAGGTTACATCGCAGCTTCATCTGGCACGCATGGCTGCGATGAACCGGAACAGGCCGGTCAACGTGAATTTGACCACTACGTCAGGGGTTGTACACATCATGGCCTCTGACACCGGGGGCCAGCTCGTGATCCCCTCTGAGCCGATGCGAGGCAGTGTGTCCACCGTGACAGCCTCGACGGTCATGTTTTCTTCGCTTGGGCTGCGGGCGAGTGGTGCGGCCGGTACGGATCAGCTGATTACGCTTGCCAACACGAACGGGCTGACATACGCAGTCCGAGTTATGCCGTCTGGCAAAGCGAATTGGTGCCCGAAGTCCACGTGTCCTTGACAAGACTAGAGATGCCGATGCGCAAACGGAAGGAAAGCGAAACGGGGTTCACCATGATCGAAGGCCTCTTGGCCGCCGTGATCCTTTCCGTCGGCTTGTTGGCGTTGTCGGGAATGCAGGCCATCTCGTTCTCGCGTAACTACGACGCCAACGAATTGACCCGGGTGAGTGCACTCGCAAGCGAAATGATGGAGCGCATACAGTTTAATCGAAAAAACGTGGCCAGTTACAACACGATGACAACGTCGGGCGCGGGAAACTGCACGACAGTCGTAAGCCCTACCGTACAACCGATGGCAAGCGGCGATTGTGTTCAATGGCGGGCAGCCCTGTTGGCAACGAACTACTCGAACATTGTGGGAACCATTGCCGTTCAGGCGATTGGACCCGCTTCTCCGGCGTTGAATCAGAATCGAGTGACGGTAACGATCACATGGACCGGCTCGGTGGACAACGCGAACAGTCTAAAACGCACCAAGAATGTTTCCTATCAGTCAATCGTCGCATTCGACTAGACATGGTTTCACGATGAAATCCGGAACCGACATGGCGATCATCAGAAGCAACCAGCAGGGCATGACGCTCATCGAAGTGTTGATCGCGATGGTCATCTCGCTCATCGTCATTACGGCAGGTTTTACGATTCTCACGACGACCAGCCGAGGTTTGAGGGCCAACGAGGCCGTAGCCGACTCGCAGCAGAATGCCAGAATCGCGATGGAACTGATTGCCCGAGACATCAAACTGGCCGGCTTCGGTATGCCTGCTGCCATCGGAAATTGTCCAACCGCCCTTGTTCCCATCGATCAAACTCCTACCGGGCCCGATACGGCCTCGGACTCAATCGATCTGCTTGTCCCGACCACAAACAATGTGACGCCCATCTGGAGACTGGCTCAGGTGGCGGGGCCGCTTGGGTTCAACACCATTACGCTCGACGCCGGTGCCGTCGCCAACATGGTAAGCGCCGGCATGGTGAACAACTCGTATATCTCAATCGCAGGAGCCTTCACGGCAAGAGTGCCGGTCGTGCCTGGGACTGGCAACGTGCTGACCTTGGAGTTCATGGTTCCCTCTCCCATTACGTTTCCTATCGGTGCACAGGTGTATCTGCTCCAATGTATTCGCTATGACATCGGAACGACCGCGGCTGCTTGCGGAACAAGCAACGCACCCTGTCTGAGACGGGGAATCTCCGGTGGAGCGATGACGGCGGTGGTCGAGGGAATCGAGGATCTGCAGTTGGCGTATGCCTGTGACGGCTGCGTTGGAACGGAAGACGGTGTGATCGATAACCAAGTGGGTGGAACCGCAGCGTTCGAAGCGGCGGATTTCGTCACGAACAGTACCTGGGCGACAGCACCAATGACACCGGACAAAATCAGACTGGTTCAAGTCAACCTCGTGGCGAGACAAATTGGGACGGATCTTGGACTGGGCGAAGGTAAGGCGTCATTTCAGGGTAACGCCGCGGGCTTGCAGGTCAGCGATCACGCTCTGGCCGGAAGCCAACAGTACCGTCGTCGTGTGCTCTCAAAAACGATTGAAGTCCGGAACATCGGGCTCTAGCGGCAATGAACGATCCGAAGAGAAGGATAACGCCATGGGTTGTGTGATCCAAAACGAACGGGGCATTGCGATGCTCACCGTGATGATGCTGATGCTCATGCTCACGGTTCTCGGCATCGCCGCCATCACCGTCAGCGGCTTAGAAAACAACATGGCAGGCACGCAGCGCACGACGGAAGCCGCCGCAATTGCGGCCGAATCCTGCATCGCGACCTCGGCGAACATCATTCGGCAGACCATCGATGAGGGATCAGTTCCTGCGGTTTTTACGGGAGGGAACCCCGTGCCGAACAACAGCGCCACTCCAGTGAGCGGGGCGTCGCTTGCAGACGAGTTGATCGGACGCTCCGACAGCGACGCCGATTCACCGACCAGTGATCCTGACGTAAACATGGGAACTGTTGGGGCATTTAGCGTCACGGGAGACATCGATCGGATTTACGCTCGAACGAAGGCAGGTTCGGCAATCATGTTTGCCTCCGGTTACGAAGGTACCGGTGCCGGTGCGGGCGGGGGCGGCGTGGAAATCATGTATCGAATAGACTGTGTTGCGTCCAATGTGGCGACGGGCACATCCAGTCGGATCGTTGCCGTCTATGCGTGCACCCACACGGGTGAAACGTGTCAAAAGAAAATTTAGGAGGGCGCCTCATGTGTAGCTCCCTGAGACGCAAAAGCTATTGGGGGATGGTTGCGTTTGGACTGACAGTCGCATTGACGAATGGTGGGTTGCTCTGGGCTGATGCTGGTCTCAGCTCGGCAAGTCCGGACATCCCGGAATTTTCGTCTTGGCCGTTAGGTCACGTAACCGGGACGGCGGAGAAGGCTGTTGAAATCGACTACCGTCCCTATCCATTACATCCGGATCTCAAGATTGTGGATATGCAGGGTGCGGCGAAAGAATTGAAGGATCTTCAACGTACGTACCCTATCCGGTATCGCACCAAAGGCGAAAAAGTGGACTACGTGGTGATCGTGCTCGCGCCCTAGCGTTGATGGGGGCCGCAGAACCATGAGACAGAGACTATCTCGCGAAGTGTCAGGATTGAAGGAGGGTCGGAACATGAAACGCCAGATCATCGCGGGCATGCTCGGATTGACTCTTGGGTTGGGAGTGCTCTCGGGCCTTCCGTCGACGGTCAAAGGCCAGAGCATGGTCGACTATAAATGGGATCCGGAGTTTTTGTCGGATATCGTCCCTCC
>CAZPYP010000054.1:0-5275 GCA_964590845.1 uncultured Nitrospira sp. | reverse complement strand
GGCAATCTAGGGTCCGGCACCTGCTCTAGGCTCAAAGGGCAAGATGCCTTCCCCTATGCCGTGGCCAACGACGTATCCATTTCTATTTCCGTCGCCAACGCAGCGAACCGAATGCCGAGCGGCTTTATTCCAGGTGCTGGATCGGTCTATTTTCATCAGAAAGGCAGTTCGGCCTCCCTGAAGGGGTCCTTCTGCGTCGACGACGATTCGACGGGCCCACCGGCCAACACCTGTACGGATGGCGATGGCTTCGCCGAACAAAATTTGAACATTAAAGTGGACGTGCCGACGAGTCCCACCGGCGTCGTGCAGCGAGTGGGGAAAAAGGCTCGCTTCGGCTTGATGATGTTCAACTCGACCGCGTCGGGAACCGACGGAGGAAAGCTGATGGCCGACGTCGGTTCGCCGGTCGGTCCAAACGGCACGCAGGAGGATATGGTCAACGCCATTGCCGCGACCAATCCGAACGCGGGCACACCGTTGGCGGAATCGCTCTATGAAGCAACCAGGTATTTTGCGCAGGTACCTCCAGCCTACTCCAACAGCGATTACACCGACAACGTCCAGGCAAAAGACCCCTACTACTTCCAACCTGGATGGTCGAGCCCGGCGCAGTACGTGAAGTGCTGCAAGAGTTTTGTGATCGTGTTTACTGACGGCGAACCAACGGCGGATCTCCGTATTCCTCCTTCGATGAAGGATGCAGGCCATGCAGCTGTCGGCCACGGATCGACCCACGCGACAGGCACGAATTGCAGCGGAGCGGCGGGTTGTACGGGTGGTGTGGGGGGCGTGGTGGGGCATACCCATGCCAGCCATCCAACCTTGAACGACGGCCACCATGACGTTTGTTCAAACTACTATGGAGGGGAGAGCAGCGACAGTTGCAAGTTTGAAGGGTCTCACTATCTGGACGACGTGGCCTTCTGGGCCCATACGCATGATCTGCGTCCGACGGGGACTCTCGTCGGAATTGGCAACAAATCCGGCACCAACGTCGTGGACGGGGACGAAACCGGCAAGCCGCTCGACGGCTTTCAGAACATTACCGTGTACACCTTCATGGCGTTCGGGACGGGTTCGAATATCTTGAAAGACACGGCTAAGGGGGGTGGGTTTGACGACAAGAACGGAAACCTACTTCCTGATAACGGTCTTACCGGCGGCGCGGCAGGGCCCTGCCTTGACCACATTGCCAACCCCGGCCGTCCCTGCGAATGGGACAAGTACAACAATATCAGCGGCGCAGCAGTTCCGGACGGTGTACCTGATACGTACTTTTTCTCTCAAGATGCCGATGACCTGCAGGATCGACTCTTAGCCGCGATCAACAGCATCCTCCAGCGGAGCGCCTCGGGGACTGCGGCTTCGGTGCTTGCCAACTCTTCCACTGGTGAAGGCGCCGTCTACCAGTCCTACTTTTATCCGCGTACGGTCGAGGGTGCTCGAAACGTCGACTGGACCGGGTACGTCGAAGGCTACTGGATCGACGGCTTTGGCAATATGCGAGAGGATGCCTCCGGCACCGGAGGAACCGGCAGTCCGGACGGACGGTTGGTGTATGAACATGACCGCATCATCAAGATGAAATTTGATACAGCTCTGAACAAAGTCATCGTTGAACGCTACTCCGACCTCAATGGTGATGGGAAGGCAGACACGCCGGCGACGCCTGATGGCGGCAGCGTCGAATTGCGCGATATCAGCGGCATTTGGGAGGGCGGCAGGCGTTTAGCGCTTCGAGACGCTTCGGCGAGGAGCATTTATACCTGGGCCGATTTGAACAACGATGGAGTAGTCGATAGCGGCGAACGCCTCGATTTCACCCAGGCCAACGTAGCCAAGTTGCGCCCCTATCTCTATGAACCGACCGGAACGACCATCTTCACGGCGGAGAATGTCATCGACTTTGTCCGAGGCTGTGAGCCGGCGACCTGTTCGGCTCAACTCCAGTTGCGAGACCGCGTCTTGACGGTCAAGAACGATGCCGGTACCGCGGTCACCAAGACCTGGAAACTCGGAGACGCCGCTCACTCGACACCAACAGTCGTCGGGGCTCCAAAGGAGCGGTACGACATCCTATATGGAGACAGTAGCTACACGAAGTTTTTCCAGGACTATAAGGACCGTCGCAACGTTCTCTATATTGGGGCAAACGACGGGATGCTTCATGCATTCAATGGCGGTTTCTATAACCGAGGGGATAAGTCCGGCACAACGGAACTCGAGCACGGGTATTTTACGACTCAGCGAGTTCCTCCTTTAACGGCTGTCGCCAGCACGCCTCCGCTTGGCGAGGAGCTGTGGGGGTTCATCCCCATGCAACTCCTTCCCCACTTGCGGTGGCTAGCCCAGGCCGACTATGCGCACGTTCAGTATGTCGATTTGAAGCCGAAGGTCACCGACGTTCGTATTTTCTGTGACAGCGGATCCTCACCCATCCCTGGGCCAGGACCGTCGGCGCCGAACTGTGTTAACGGACAGGACAGTGTCGCCCATCCAAACGGCTGGGGGACGATCCTTATCGGCGGTTTCCGCATGGGCGGTAGCTGTGGTGATGGAAACTGTGTGAACACCACCAGCGGGGCCGTCAAGACGATGAAGTACACAAGAGACTTCACCTACCCCGCAAATGGTAATACAACCGATGCGGACGATACCCGCACGTTCTTAAGCGCCTACTTTGTTCTCGACATCACGAATCCGGAGTATCCTCCGAAACTCTTGTGGAGCTTCACGCACACGAATATGGGGTTCACCACCAGTTATCCGGCCGTGCTCAGGGTGAAGCCTGCCTGCACGGGGGCGAGCTGCAAGAGTGACCATACCGATGCCCAGTGGTTTGCGGTATTCGGATCAGGGCCGACGAACTACGCGGTTGACGTCGTCGCTCAAGGTCCGAGAATGTATGCCTTCGACCTCTTGAAGGGCCCTGGGGCGTTTACGAGCAGCGGATCGAACGTGTATACAGCGACAACGACCAAGGCTTTTGGGGTCAATCAGACCCTCGGAGGCGGTGACAGCGGGTTTATGGGTGATATGGCGACCGTCGACGCCGACTTGGACTATCGAGTCGATGTCGCGTACGCGGGCAGTCTGTACAACGATGGCTCGCTGCCCTGGCGAGGGAAAATGTATCGACTGACCACGCCATGTTCAGGAACCAGCTGTTCGGTGGGTGAGTGGGGCGTCGACTGGAGCGGTGGAGGTGCGACTAGAGTTCCGACGGAGCTTCTCGATAATTTTACCAGCAGCGCCGGAACATTGGAGGCAGGACCGGTGACGGCTGGGGTCACCGTGACAAAGGACGATGCGAACCAGATGTGGGTCTTCTGGGGAACCGGACGTTTCTACGGACCGGCCGATCGAACTCTAGAAGAGCAAGAATACTTCTTCGGTGTCAAAGATCGTGTCCTGAGCGGGAGTTGCGCGCAGGTAGCCAATGACGTGGTCGGTTGCAAGAGCACCAATCTCGTCGATGTCTCAAGTGCACAGGTGTGCGTCAGTTGCTCTCCGACCACGATGGTCAGCGGGGTGTCAGAGGGCGCTGCGACGCCGACGCAACTCCTGGGGTCGTCGGCAACGACGACACTACAAGGCCTGGTGCAGAGCAAACACGGATGGTTTACCAAGCTTCCCCAGCCAATCCAAACGCCCGCTGTTCCATCGAGGGAACGAGTGCTGGTATCTCCGACACTCGTCGGTGGAATTGTCTTCTTCCCGACCTTCGTTCCTCAGAACGACATGTGTACGCCATTGGGAGATGGATACTTGTACGGGCTGTTCTATGCTACGGGAAGCGCGTATCAAGACCCAGTGCTGGGGACGTCGTCGGTCTCCGGCAACACGGTTTCTAACCGTTACGTGTCTCTGGGACAGGGTCAGACGGCTCAGTTGGGAGTCCATATCGGTGCCCAAGGTACAGGTGCGGGTGGAGGAGGAACGGGAGGAACCGGCTGTGCAGGTTCAATGTCGGTGCTGGGCCAGACCAGTACCGGCGCGATTACCAGCACCTGCGTAAAGACGCTATCGGCTTGGAGCCGGTATCTCTCATGGAACAATCAACGGGACTAGAAGCATGAAGCTGAGGCGAGCTGGAGAGGGAAGGGAGCAAGCACTGCACCGGTGGTTCTCCCTTCCCTGTTCCTCCGCCATCCTGCTGACGGTGCTTACCGCTTGCACCTCCCAATCCGACAGCTCGTCGTTCGCCGGCCACACCAATCAGAAGCCGGTGGTTCTTTCCGCGTCGATTCTCCCCAGTCCCCTGACACTTGAAGGCGATGTGACCGTACTGGCCGAAGGCAGTGCTTCGAGCGGCCAGACCGTCCGGTATCGCTACCATTGGTTGATCAACGGACAGGCGATCGCGAATCACGCTGAGAACAAACTCCCTCCAGCGATGCTCAAACGCGGAGATCGAGTCGCAGTGGAGCTGACTCCCTACACGGATCAGGCCCAAGGCAACCCATATCGGAGTGCGGAGGCGGTGGTCGCGAATACCCCGCCTATTGTTCGATCGGTCGTGCTTTCTGTTCAACACCAGGGAGTGGCAAGTCTTTTGGAGGCTGCGGTCGAAACGTTGGATGCTGATCAGGACGAAGTCCAGTTGCTCTATCGTTGGTGGAAGAACAGGCAACTGATCGGTGAGGGAGAGAACCGTACGATGGACGCGAAAGACTTGACCCCGCAGGATGTGGTAGCCGTGTCCGTGATTCCACAAGATCGAACTTCCAAGGGGCGTGAGGTGTTTTCTGAAACGTTCGCGATGGGGAACCGTCCGCCAACGATCACCTCCACGCCTTTGGCGTCGATCCTGAACGGTCAATTCGAGTACATCGTTACGGCAACGGATCCGGAACATGAGCCTCTGACCTATGCGCTGGAAACCGCTCCGAGTGGCATGGTAATCGGAGAGCAGACAGGGAAGATTAGTTGGACGGTGCCTGTGGGACTGGCTGGCAGCCACAAAGTGCGGGTTGTAACTCGAGATATACAAGGAGCTACGGCCTTCCAGGAATTCAGCCTCACTGTTCCTCCTACAGGAACCGATCAATCGGGGGGCGCCTAGTTCTCGTTCACGCATCTCTACGCCTCAGTTGTCACCGTCCTTGGCGGTTTGTTAAGATCTGAATCTCGAACCCAACTTGACGTTCCATAGGAGAGCAGCCAGCCAGAGTGCGCAAGCTCAAGCTGAGAGAAGGCACGAACACCGCCGTCCTATTCGGTCACCACGACCGGCACCTCAAGCTGATCGAAGACGACCTCGGCGTGCGCC
>CAZPYP010000053.1:0-16203 GCA_964590845.1 uncultured Nitrospira sp. | reverse complement strand
CGTGGTGCATCGCGAACTGTACCGGCGCTCCAGCGAAGGCTTGCTGTGGGTGCAACCGGCTGAACTGTTGGATCGCATCAAACTGAATTGGCCCGTCGTCAACGGAGCGGCCTGTGTCCCTGGCTCGTTGCTCATCGACGAGCGCATGATCGAACTCGACGATGTGACCGGGATCTTTACCCGACTGTCTTCTCCGCTCCACCTGCCGCTCGAAGATCTTGACGCCGCCGACCGCGACTATGTCGTCAAAGAAGCGACTGCAGCGTGGGTGGCGTTGCTCAGCGCGCTTCCCTGCACCGTGATCAACCGGCCCCGGCCCGGAGGCCGTCCGAGCCTGCTGGGAACCAGGCCATGGGGCGCTGCGTTAGCGAAGAAACATGGCTTTCTCGTCACCCCCGTGCATAGCACGTCCAGCCAGGCTGACGCATTGGCCCGCCTCGAAGCATGGGAAGGACGTGTGTATTTCAGGCTGCTCGGATCGTCCGAGGCGGGGACGTTCCTCTCCGTAAATGACGGGGCCGAGCAGCTCAGCCGCGCCATAGAGGCGCACGCCGTCTCGATGTTACCGGTGCCGGATGGGCAACGGGTGACCGTGTACGTGGTCGGCGAGGAAGTCGCCGCGACGGTCATTCACTCGAACGCCCAGACAACCGGCGGCGCGCAGGTGTCCTGGCTTCCGACGGAATCATGCCGTGATCTGGCCCGCGCACTCGGGCTGCAGTTCGCGGAATGCCGGTTCGTCGTGACCCCGGAAGAAGAGGTGTACCTCCTGGAAGTCAGCGGCCACCCGAACTATTGGCTCTGTCCGCAGGATGTGCAGCAGCAGATCGTGGCCCAACTCGCCGATTGTTTGTCCGAACCAAGGAGTCTTCCGCTTCATGATTCTCTTGATGGGGCCGATAGCCGATGGAGTGCTGGCGAACGTGTGCGCGAGACTGGCGGCCAGGAACGCTGATCTCGCGCTCGTCCATCCGGACGAGGGAAACGATGCGTGGAACGTGGCATGGTCGACGGACGGCAGGCAGGCCGTCGATCGGATTCGTCTCGGCAGCAGAACGCTGCACGCGTCCGACGTGACCGCGGTGTACCTGCGTTCAGTGGGCGCCACAATGGCCGCGACTGAGCGCGGGAGGATGCTGGGGGAAGCCTTGTGGGAATGTGTCGAAAGCCTGCCGGTGCTCGTCGTCAATCGGCGCCGGCCCTCCTGCACCAACACGTCGAAACCCTACCAACAGCGTTTGATCGAGTCGTTCGGCTTCGCCGTTCCCAAAACCCTGGTGACGATGGTACCCGACGAGGCTCGTGTCTTTTACGAGGCGTGCCGCGGTCGCGTCATCTACAAGTCGATCAGCGCGGAACGCTCGATCGTACGTCCGCTGACGCCTGAAGACTTTCCGCGGTTGGAGCAGATTCAGTATTGCCCCGTGCAACTGCAGGAGACGGTGCCGGGGGTGGATCTTCGAGTCCACACGGTCGGGGATCGGCTCTTTGCGACGGAGATCGTGTCGGACGGCACCGACTATCGCTATGCGGGGCGGGAGGACAAGAAGCGTGTGATGCGCGCGGTGGAGTTGCCTCACGCGATCGAGGTTCGTTGCCTTGCCATGGCGCGAGGGCTTGGCCTGGCGCTGAGCGGCATCGATCTGCGCCGGACTCCGGACGGCGCCTATTACTGCTTTGAAGTCAATACCAGCCCGGGTTTTACATTCTTCGAGAACAGCACGGGGCAGCGCATCGGCGATGCGTTGGCCGACCTGCTCTGTGCGGGAAGGGCCTGATCATGGGATGTGCGCGAGGAGGAACAGGAGGGACCATCACGATGAGCCGACAACCGTTCATTACCAGCGACCTTCGTCCGGATCTGACCGTCGAGCCGCAACCGGAGCAACCGGCTCTCGACGGTCGCGCAACGACCGCGCAGCTGGCGGCGGCCGCCTCCGCCGTTCTGTCGGAGGAGGAGCGGCAGCAGATCGCCAGGGGGCATCAGGACAAGTTTCAGCAGTTGATGGAATCGGTGCCCAAACCCAATCCCAACGTCCAGGGCACGACGCTCGACGGGGAGACGGTGTTGTTGGATCTGATCACGGGACGGTACTACACGCTGAATCGCATCGGGTCAGCTATCTGGGAGCGTTGCACCGGCAGCCGCTCGCTGCAGGATATCCATGCGGGGCTTTGCGACAGATACGATGCGCCGGCCGAGCGTGTCGCGGACGATCTGCTCGCGCTGGTGACGCAGCTCGGGCATGAGGGGCTGCTGACCCTGGAGACTCGATAACGGGCCGATCTGGTTTGCCCTCGTGGTGGGCCTGACGCGAGGGACTCATCATGGAGGGGAGGTGAGGCGAATGGAGCAGCAGAAAGAGTCCTATACGGAGCCGGTGTTGGTGTCGCATGAATTGCTCCGCGACATCACGGCGGTCGCCAGCGGGAAGAATTATTTAGAGAAGACCGGGGCCGAGCGCGTGGGTTAGTGTTCTTGTCTTGAGTTGGTCTGCCCTCTGGGCAGGCCAACTCAGGAGCAAGGAGTCGAGGGTCAGTGGTGATCGATTCGTTACGATGGTTTTTTGAGGCGGCCGCGGGGTACGCGTTACAGGCGTTCACGTCGTGGGAGCATTTCACGGCGGCGCTCGCGGAAATCCCGGGGATGTTCACTGACTTGTCGGCGGGAGTCGCCTGGCCGTATCTAATCTCCAGCCTTGTCATCGCCGGCATCCTGTTCAAAACTGAAGCCCGATTCGGAGTCCGCGCGTCCTCGTTCATTGAATTCATGTTTCCCAAACAGATCTACGGCCATCCGTCGGCGCGCCTCGACTTCCGCTTCTACGGGGTGAACCTGCTGCTCACCGTCCTGCTTTGGGGGCCGATACTGGTAGGCCTGGGCATGCTGGGAACAAAGATATTGGGGGGCGATCCGACCAGGGATTCGGCCTGGGCTGTTCATGCGAATCCGGCGTCCGTCGTGCTTATTGCCGCGACCGTGGCGTTTTATCTTCTGTATGATTTCTGCGGCTATGCGGCGCACGTGCTGTTTCACAAAGTCCCGTTCCTCTGGTCGTTCCACAAGATCCACCATTCGGCGGAAGTCTTGACTCCCGTGAGCGCCTACCGGGCGCATCCGATGGAGTTCTTCGTGTTTGCGGTTGCCAGAGCTCCGGTGGCGGCCTTGGCGTTCTTTTTCTACCGGCAGGTAGCACCTCAAGACATGGAGGCGACCACCGTCTTCGGCGTCAGTATCCTCGCCGTCCTCTACGGTATCAGCGGGTTTCATTGGCAACACTCTCATCTGCCGGTCTCCTACGGTCCGTGGCTGAGCCGGATCATCATCAGCCCGGTCCTCCATCAGATTCATCACAGCGTCGAGCGCCGGCATCTCGACAAGAATTTCGGCATCAAGTTCTCGCTATGGGATGTTCTGTTCGGGACCCTGTATCTGCCCGACAAACAGGAAACGTTCCAAGTCGGTGTGCGGGAACCCGGCTTCATTCCATTCAGGAGTGTCGGGGACCTATTTGTACGACCCTTTGCCGAAGGAATGATGACATGGGGGCTTGTTCCCAGGCGGATCAGGGCGATGCCCAGAGCGTGGCATAGTTGACAGACTGAACACCGGCGGGTGTTCGGTTGAGTCCAAGACGAGAGGAGGTGATGAAGAAATGGAGATGCAGAAGAAGGAAACATATACGGAGCCGACCCTGGTGGCTCATGATTTGTTGCTTGATATCACCGGCACGGCGTCCGGCCAGGTGAAGACCAGCGACAAGGCGAGCAAGGAAGCCGACGGCGTCAATTTCTAAGGCGGCGTGGTTTCTGTGATGAGGTGGACTGTCCGGTTCGCAAGGGCCGGCAGTCCACGCGGAGTACATGCGTAAGCAGGGGAAGCATCCACGATGACAGCAGCAACATCTATGACTTCGTATTCTTTCGACGTGCACGGGGTCTCTCTTCGATTCGAGGCGTCATCTGCAGCGTTGGCGAGTCCTGTACTTTCCCTCATGCGGTCGTTTGGGGCTGACCCTGGCGGAGGCGAGGCTTCTCTCGTCATTCGGTTTGAGCAGGTTTCCGGGCGCGAGCAGATGCCTTTGCGATTGCCGGAGGCGGCCCGGACGCGCTTTTCCGGCACCTGTCCGTCACTGGGAAGCTCCTTGCGCGCCATTTGGCGCTGCGACGTTGTGAGCGACGGGTGTCGGACGGTCGTGGATGTGCATGGCCACGGGCTGTTGGCCATCGAGGCCTCCAAAGGATTTGCGGAAGGGTACTTTACCTCGCCGGAGGCCATGCCGACGAACCTGCTCGAAAGTCTCTTTCACTACGCGCTGACTGAATTGCTCGCTACCCGCGGGCTGTTCGCTGTGCAGGGAGCGGCCGTGGAGTATCACGGGCAAGGCGTCATCATTGCGGGAGGCAACGGTCATGGCAAGACGACCGCGTCGCTCGCGCTCCTGCGCGCGGGGTTCCGATCGTTGTCTGACGAAACTCCGCTACTGCGAGACCGCGGCCAGCACGTGGACCTCTTGGCATTCCCGACCGGCATCGACGTCACGAACGCGACGGTGAGAACATTCCCCGAGATCGAGCGGTCCTCACCGGGCATTCTCCGTCAAGGCGCCTGGAAGAAGTCGTTCTCGCCCGAGGACATCTATCCTGGATCTGTAGGGACCTCCTGCCGGCCGGCAATGGTGCTGGTGCCTCACGTCTCGGACACGCCTCACAGCTGCTTGGAGCCCCTGACGAAGAGTCGTGCGCTCGAGGCGATCATTTCCCAGGCGCTAACCGGTCATGACGTGGAGCGCACGCGCCGCGGATTTCTGGCGCTGTCCCGCTTGATCCAGCAGGTCGATTGCTACCGCCTGCATTTCGGCCGCGATATCCTGGACCTGCCGTTGCTTATCGCTCCGCTACTCCGGATGAAGGAAAGCGCATGAGGGGAAGAACCAAGGTGAAGGCCGGGGGGCTGGCAAGGGAAGTGTCGGGCTGGAAGGAGGCGCGCACCGGTTCATGGTAAGCGACAGCATCCGAGGGTTGCTTGAGCGGGTCTTCGACACCGCGCTTGTATCGTTTCAGTCATGGCAACAGTTCTGCGACGCCATCGGTAACATCCCCAAGGTCTTCGTCAATCTTGCGAGTAATCTGGCTTGGCCATACGTATTGTCCAGTCTGATTGTGGCGTGGCTCTTGTATCTCGCGGCGCGGTGCCAAGGTGCCCCCGTCACATTCCGTGAGTTCGCCTTTCCTGCGAGGTTGTACCGGCACCCGTCGACTTTTCTGGACGTGCGGTTCATGCTAATCGATCTCGTCGTCTCGTTCCTTTTCTACGTGCCGGTGTATACCGGCATAGGACTGGTCGGAACAAAAATCGTGTCGGTCCTGTTGGTCGACACGATGGGATGGCAGCCTCCACGCGCTATGACGCCGTTCACGATCATCTGTACCACGATCGGATTCGTCCTCCTCTTCGACTTCATCACGTATGTCACCCATGTCTGGATGCACAGAAGCCCGTGCCTCTGGTCGTTTCACCAGGTGCATCATTCGGCGGAGGTGCTCACTCCGGCCGTGGTCTTTCGCGTTCATCCGGTTGAGAACATGCTGGTGGTGCTCATGAGGGCGCCGGTTCTCGGCCTCGTCGCGACTACCTATCAGCATCTCATTGGGCGGGAACGAGAATTCATTCTGGTCGGCGGCGTGACGGTATTCGGCGTTGCGCTGCAGTTGCTGGGCAGCCACCTTCGCCATTCCCATCTCTGGTGGTCGTTCGGTCCACGGCTGAATCGGTGGCTCATCAGTCCGGCTCATCATCAGCTGCATCACAGCATCGAATCGCGCCATTGGAACAGAAATTTTGGAGAAAAGTTCGCTATCTGGGACCGGCTGTTCGGGACACTCTATGTGCCGAGGGCGCAAGAGACTTTTCAGGTCGGTCTGCCGGCGGGCGCGTCTGTGCAGTACCGATCCCTTGCGGATCTCTACCTGCGCCCGTTTCTCCTCCTGTTCGTTCGCTGGAAAGAATTCCGTCCTCATAAACTTGTGACGTTTGCGCGCTAGCCACCGTTGCCCCTGAAAAAATCTGCGTGGTAGGATGGCAGCCTGTTAGTGCTGAGCGTCGATAGTTGAGCGCTCAGTTCAAATGCCGTCGCTTCTTCAAGGACTGGAGGCTGTCATGAAACGTCTGGCGTTGCTTCTCATGTTATTCCTGTTTCCCCTTACCGCCGCTCCGCTTTTGTTTGCCGCCGGCTTTTTCAAGGTTGGGGAGAAGGCTCCCGGGTTTGCGCTCACCTCGATCACAGGAGACCCAGTGGCCTTGGAGGCACACAAGGGAAAAGTGGTGGTGTTGGGCCTCTTTCATATCTGCGATCCCTGCATGATGCAGGGGACGAATCTCCAAAAGGTCTTTGATGCGACCCATGGCAAGAACGTGGCGGTGATCGGGGTCAATTCCTCCGGCAACAGCAAGAAGGATGTGGGTGAATTCCTGTCGGCCTTCCCGGTCAAGGTGACCTACCCCTATCTCTTGGATCCGGGCAAGGTCACGGACAAACTCTACGGCGGCGGCAAATTTATTCCGAACGTCTACGTCATCGACCAACAGGGCGTGATCCGCTGGCAGCGAGTCGGAAACATGGATTTGGCGGGAGCCGACGTGATCCTGGCCGAGGTAGACAAGTTGTTGGCTGGTGGCGCCGACAAGATGTAGCGAGGTGTCCTGGGGCTGTTTACCCAAAATACCCCACGGTGAGTCGAAAGGCTGTCCGAGTCACGGAGGACGGGAGGGCCGGGAGCGAAGATGAGGAAGGTGCAAGCATGGACGAGATAGAAGCGGGGAAGCAAAAGTTCCTGGAGCTAGTGAAGGGCGTGGATGCCGCCGTGCAGGTGGTGATTCCGGTGACACCCTCCAACAGCATGTTTTTGATCTCCTTGACCAAAGGCACGAATCGCAAGTTCATGACGGTTCCTGAAGACGATATTATCGACTTGCCGACCGAAGCCGGAATCCTGGCCAAAGTGACGAAAACCGTGCGCGATGCGGTCGCCGCCTTATAGGTCTCATGATGAAGAATGTGCTGCCCGGCATGTGGCAATGGTCCTGGTTTTCGGAGGAGAAACAACTGGATTTCAACGGGCTCTTCCTTCACATCGGCGAGCACAAGGTCCTCGTCGACCCTCCTCCTATGACGGCTGAAGCCGGCACCTTGATCAGGCGACAAGGAGGCCTGGATTACATCGTCGTGACCAACCGGGACCATGCGCGGGAAGCCGCCACTTATCAAGCGGAATTTCGCTGTCAATTGCAGGTTCCGGCGGCGGATGCGCCACAGATGGAACTCAAGCCGACCAAGACGTTCGATGACGGGGAACTGTTGCCCGGCGGAATCTGGGTCATTCACCTGAAGGATCAGAAGTCTCCCGGCGAGTCGGCGTTATACGTCCAGCAGGGAAAAGGCACCCTGATCGTCGGCGACGCGCTGATCGGCAAGCCTGCCGGCTCGCTCAACCTGCTGCCTTCCGAGAAATACGCCGATCCTGCCCGGGCCAAGGCATCGCTTCGGCGTCTCCTGAAATACAACTTCGACGCGATGCTCGTGGGCGACGGCACGTCCATTCTGACCGGCGCCAAATCGGTCGTCGAGCGCACCCTGCAATAGCGGTCGATCATGCCCCTCAGAAACGGCCTCTCCGAAGAGTTGAATCGTCAAGGCAATGCGCATTTCTCTCGCGGACACTATACCGATGCCTACACCTGTTATGCCAAAGCCCTGGAGTGTGATCGGCTCACCGGCGATCAGCGGGCCCTGGCGGCGACGCTCGGCAATTTGGGAAACATCTGTGCGGTCAGCGGGCGGCGTGAGGCCGCGCAGGAGTATTACCAGGAAGTGCTGGAGCTACAGAAAATCTTCGGCGACGAGAAGGGGATCGGCACGACATTGGCCAATTTGGGAAATTTGCGCGCCGACGCCGGCGAATGGGATCGTGCGAGAGCCTACTACCTTGAAGCGCTCGATCTCATGACGAAGACACAGGATGATGCGGCGAAGGCCGTGCTCTATTCCGATCTCGGTCTGATTGCGCGGGAAACAGGCCGGTACGACGACGCGATCGCGCAGTATGAGCGTTCTCTGACGCTGATGCGGCGCTTGGGCGACGAGGGGGGCGTGGCCGATGCCTGGCGGATGATGGGACGGACCTTTCTCCTGCAGCGGCGGCATGACGACGCGATTGCCTGTTGCCAGACCAGCCAGTCGATCGCCGAACGGACGAGAGACGAACTGCGCGTCGGCGGAGCGCGGTACGTGTTAACGCAATGTTACGAGGAACTGGGCCGGCTCAACGAGGCTGCGGATCTGCTGGAGTTGGTGATCGAGATGGACCGGAAATATCGGTTGCCAAAATTGGAGGAGAACATGAGACGGCTTGAACGGCTCCGCGAACGATTGACCGCGCAGGGCTCCGACCGCGAGGCACGGTCGTGAGCGATTCGGCGTCACCGCTGTGGGCCGAGGCCCGCGCGGCATTGACCAAAACCTTCCCTCAGTGCTACGAGCTTGAGCCGGGCGGAGCGTTGGCGCTTGATCTGGGACAAGACGGATGGCTGTTGGAAATCAGGCCGGATGGACGGGTGGTCTGCCAATACGGCGTGGCGATGGACGACGTGATGAGTCTGATGTCGGAGGGAACGCCTGAGGATTTGGGGACGGATGAAGTGGCCAAGCAAGCCAAGTATTTCATCCAGCCGGCGGTATCGAAATATCGGGCGCTGCTTCTGCAGTCGGGGTTCTCGGAGGAGTCGGAGATGAACGAGGAGTACGTGGCCGTCACATTCGAGCGAGCCGCCGATTTCCGGAACCTCGCGAAGGTGCAGGACCTGATCCGGTGGTGCACTCGACACATCGGTGGCGCCGCATGAAGCCCATCGCCACCTTCGAGGAGTTTCGAGACGCCCTCTCCGCGTACAGGCTTCCACGGATCATCATCACGGCGCTCGAACTTGGGCTCTTCACGGCTCTGGGGACGGAGACGCGGGACATTGAAGACCTGGCCCGAGAGCTGAAGGTCAGTGGACGGGGGCTCGGCATACTCTGTCGCAACCTCGCAATGGCCGGTCTGCTCGTCAAACGAGGCGCACGTTATCGCAACAGCCGGTTGGCGGCGACGGCGCTGAATGCCGCTCACCCGGCCTATCGGAGCCACTACCTGGATCTCATCGCCGGTCATTGGAAAGATTGGGGGAGATTGACGGAGGCCGTTCGATCAGGGAAACCGCTGGATGACGACGAGCCGGAGGACCCGGATTACCGGCGGAAGTTTACGTGGGCCATGCATCATCGGACCATGGAAATCGCCCCGTGCATAGCCGCCCAGCTTTCACTAAAAAGTGTGCAGACGTTGCTCGACCTTGGGGGCGGGCCAGGCACCTACGCCATGGCCTTCCTTGCGAAGAATCCGAGTTTACGCGCCACGGTTTGCGATCGCCCCGCCGCCCTCGAGGTCGCCAAAGAGATTGCCGCAACCCATCGGTCGGGCAAACGGCTGTCGTACCTGCCCTTGGACTTGTTGTCGGAAGATATTCCCGGCGCATTCGATGTGGTGTGGTATTCGAACGTCCTGCATATTTATTCACCGGAGCAGAATCAGGCACTGTTCCGGCGCGTCAGACAGTCGCTGAATCCAGGCGGACGCTTCCTCATTCAGGACGCGTTTTTGCACGATCGTGAAGGGTTGCGTCCGGACGATGCGAGCCTCTTTGCGGTATCGATGCTGCTATTCACGGAAACCGGCGATACGTACAGGGCCAAAGATATCAGTCAATGGCTGCGGGACGCCGGATTCAGCTCGACGAGGATACTGAAGGTGAAGAGGGGGATGGAGGACTGGGAGGACGGGATCCTGGAGGCCAGGGCCCCTGCAACGCCTGTACGAACGCACGTCCGCCGAACAGGATCAACAAGAGGTTAGAAAGGCCGCTGGCCGTGCTGAGCGCCAGGAGGCCCGAGCGTTCGTTTTCTCCCCCAAGCAAGCCGGCCACAGTCGCCAGATCGAGCGCCAGCCCGACCGTCCCGTAGACGACACAAGCCATCGCGGTCCACGTCCATCCCCGCCAAACCAGCCCCAACAGGGCCAGCGGGGCTCCGACGAGATACAGGCTCCAGGCGACCACTTTTGCCGGGGACGTTTCCAGCCCAGCCATATTCCGAAGCGTAACCAGGCCGATGAAAAAGAGCGCGGCAAGCAGCGTGAGCAGTCGGCGGTGATGCGGCATGCGGCGATCATACAGTCGGCAGGATGGGCGAACAAGCAGGGCTTACGCGCTTCGTACATTTCTGTGCGGAAACGGCTCCCCCCTTTCGGGGGTTGCTTGTCTACACATGGGGAATTTATTCTCTGGCCTCTCGGTGGGACACTCAGCATCAACGGAGTAGGGAGCGACCATGAACATCCGATTGCTGTCGCGGGAAGTGCGGGAGATGCTGGACGGACGCTGGGCGCTCCTTCCCGGTTTGGTGCTTGGTATCGCCGTCTGGCTCCCCGGTACCGTCTCATCCGCAGAAGCCACTGGTGAACTTCCTGAAGCGGCGACAAAAGTCGTTGCGGCCGGTTTTGGTTTTCAGAACGCCGAGTCGTCCAGCATTACGGTCAAAACGTATGACGCGGACACCGGCGAAGTATTGTCCGACGACACGTACGAATTGGATATCAAGGAAGACGTGTCCGCGACGGTCGGCCAGCCCCGTGAGCGTGTGTTCGCGGGCGGGGTCGGTCTCGGGGCGGAGGGGTTGTCAGAGTTCACGCTTCGAGTCTACGATGCCATGGACGGCCGTTTTCTCTGGGAAGGTCGGCTCAACCTTGGAATCTCCGGTCCCTCGGACAGCGGCCCGGTCAAGGTATCGGCGCAAGTCCGACCGCGCCTGACACTCCGACAAGTGTCGCAAATGGACTGGACCGGCCGTCAGCCGCACTTCTACATCCGCGCGGTCAATGCTGAGACGGGCGGAACCCTCTGGGCCGACCAGTTTTCCGCCGATGGCCCCGGCGCCATCCGGGCCGAACGAATCGGTCGCAGCATACTAAGGGGCGAGCCGACGGCGTCGCAAGACATCGAGTTCACAATCCGGATGTTCGACGAGGAGCATCGCCTTCTTCTGTGGGAGGATCGGGTGACGCCTTCTGAAGCCGCCGAGGTGTCCGAGGCAGAGCCAGGAGGAGAGGCGGCGGCCGGCTTCATCCCCGGATCATCGACGGTGTGGGAAGCGGATTCAGCTGAGATCTGAACGGACCCTGGCTAGCCCTTCTTCAACTCTCCGGTAAACTGATCCATCCAGCGGGACTGAAACTGCTCGTAGGACAGCGAGAGCTGCGATTGCATGGCGGCCTGAAGGGTCTGTCTGGCTTTCAGATGGGCCAGCAGTTGATTGACGCTGTGCAGGCCGTAGCGGTTGATCATATAGTGCACGGCGCTGTTCGCTTCCATATAGGCGACAGCGGCGACGTCGTGCGAGAACCCTCCCCAGCCCCCCTCTAGCGCAGTCAACGGGATTGCGGCCACCTCTCCGGCCTTGGTCGTCTGAATGTCGGCCCAATGGTCTCCGGACAATTGCATGGCGAGCCCTTCATTGAGCCACGTGGGTATCGCCGTGCTGCCGATTCCCTGAAGGTCGTGCAGGACCGCATGAGCGAACTCATGGCGGAGGACTCGTTTCAACCAAGCCTGATCCGTCAACGCGCCCTGCGTGGGCACTTGGATGCGTCCGAGCACCGGATCGAACAATCCATCTGCCCAAGCTGGGCTGCCGGTTTCGCTTTGGAATGCAGATTTGGCATGGAGCACGACGACGATCGGTTTCGAGGGGAAGTGTCCGAACTTTTGCCCGATTTCCCGATAGGCTTCTTCGAGGATGTCCTGCACGGCCGTCCAGGTCGTGGGGTCGGCCTCGCCGTCGAACTTCACGGTGAAATGGGCGCTCTCGCGGCTGGTCAAGTGCGCTTCCGCCTGGTCCGTCTTCCGGACTTTGGCGGCGACCGTCCGCAAATAGGATTGGACAGCCGGATTGTTGCCTGCGCGTTGAGTGGCGTGGTCGAGATGGCGAGCGGCTTCCGACAGGCGATCGCGTTCCTGCAGCATCTCGGCCATGGCCAGGTGCGGAAACGGTTCGTCGGGGGCCATCGCGATGAGCCGCTCCACGAATTCCATGGTCATGGCCGGGTCGCGCAGTTCCCAGTAGGCATGGGCCAGATTAAGTTGGATCACCGGGTTTTTCGGGTCGATCGAGGCGGCTTTCTTAAACGTCCGGACGGAGACCTGCGTCCCGCCGATTTTTTCCTGCTCGATCCCGAGATTGTTCCAGAGAATGCCGACATAAGGACCTACTGAACGGTCAACCAGCAGCGTGCCAGGCAGATTGGCAAGCTTCGACTCGACCAACTGCAAGTTGCCTTTTTCCAGTTCATCGCGAATTTCCGATAAGGCTTGTTGATGCTTCGTATCCGGCACGACGCTCGGATCGATCAACCGGGTCTGCTTGATCGGCGGCTCCGCCAACTCCGTGGAGCCTGGCGGGGGCGGCTCCGTTCTTTCCTGACCGTCGGTGACAGGCTGTTCCGGCTGGGGAGGCGCGGGCGGCTTCAAATATGTCGGCCTGATCCAGGCGCCGTACAACACGATGACGACGACCACGACGGCGATCTTGTACAGCAGGGGCGAGATATTTCGACGGTACATGGGGCTGCCTTTCTCGGTGTTCGTGAGTGTAGCACCGAGCTCCCGCTCGACAAAGGATTGTAAGGAAATCTACCGGCCGATGGATGGGATCTTGGGCCGGGCCGTCGTTGAGGAGGGCCAAGGCCTGTGATACGATCCCTCCCCTTATGTGGCGCTCGTCAGAGGCCAAATCCGTCGAGCCCTTCCACCAGTGGTTGGACCGTTTGGCGCGTCCGATCGAATTTGCCAGCCGAGACGCGTTCGCGCATTTGCCCACGGTGAAAAACCTCGATAGCTTCGTGGCGTCCCAGGTCATGCAGACGCTGTCGGAGCGGGTCTATCCTCGTGCCGTCGAAGCGGCGTTGCTCAAACTTCGAGAACTGTTCGCGGAACCGCAGCGGCTTTCGACCGCGGACCGTCAATCCCGTCTCCTGGAAGCCATCGCCATCGTCAAGGCCCTCCGGGCCATACCGGTGAGTTCTTCCCCTGCGGAACAGCCGTCGGAGCCGGTGGCCGGCGCGGCCGCTGCCGTTCGCGGCGCTGTTCCTCGGGAACTCTGGTCGATTCCCATCCGGTTCGTGAAAGGCGTGGGGCCGAAGCGAACGGCCTTTCTCCAGCGTATCGGCATCGAAACCGTCGAGCAGGCATTGTGGACCGTGCCCTGGCGCTATGAAGACCGTTCGGTCATGACGCCGATCGGCCGGCTCTTGCCGGGGTCACAAGCCTCCATCTGCGGTACGGTGATTCGCTGCGAGGCGAAGCGGGCCCGGCATCGCCGGCTCACGATGCTCGATCTTGTGCTGGAGGACGCCACAGGGCGGGTGCAGGTGGTGTTCTTCAATCAACCGTACCTCGAAACGGTGCTGACCGTGGGGGCGCGGGTCATGATGTCCGGGCGGGTGGTGGCCGGGACTAGCGGATGGATCGACACCAGGATGGAGGTTGCTCAGTATGAAGTGCTGGGAGCGGAGACGGAAGCGCCCGTTCACGTCGGCCGCATCGTCCCCATCTATCACGAGACGAAAGGCTGGACCTCGCGCCAGATGCGTCTGCTCGCCAAGGGGTTGTTGGATGCCTATCGTGCCGACGTGCGGGAAGTCTTGCCGATCACGATCCGTGCACGCTATCGGTTGCCGCCGATTCAGCAGGCGATCGAAGAGGTGCATTTCCCCCCAGCCGGCACGCCGGCCGCGCAACTCGAACGAGGGACCACGGTCGCGCACAAGCGGTTGGCATTTGAAGAACTGCTGCTGCTGCAACTCGCGTTGGCCATGCGACAACGGTCGGTCAAACAGGAAGCCAAGGCCCTTCGTTTCAATCCGAAATCGCTGTTGCTGGCGAAGTTCGCTCGGGCGATCCCGTTTCAGCTCACCGGCGCGCAAGAACGGGTCATTGCGGAAATCTTCGCAGACATGGCGTCGGCCAGGCCGATGAATCGTCTGGTGCAGGGGGATGTCGGCTCGGGGAAAACGATCGTCGCGCTCCATGCGATGGTCATGGCCTGCGGGTCCGGCTATCAGGCGGCGTTAATGGCGCCGACGGAAATTCTCGCCGAGCAGCACCATCACAATATGAAAAAGCTGTTGGAATCGCTGGGGCTGTCCGTGGTTCTTGTCAGCGGCGGCGGACGAGCGGCGTCGCGCAAGGCGGTGCGCGAGCAAATCGCCTCGGGCAAGGCGCAGATCGCCATCGGCACGCATGCCCTGGTTCAACAGGGTGTCTCGTTCGCCAAACTGGGGCTGGCGGTTGTCGACGAGCAGCACCGATTCGGCGTGTTGCAGCGGAAGACGCTCATCGACAAAGGCTACAAGCCCGATGTGCTCGTGCTCACGGCGACGCCCATTCCCCGTACCCTCGCCATGACGGTGTACGGCGACCTGGATGTGTCGATCATCGACCAGTTGCCTCCAGGGCGAAAACCCATCCGCACGTTTCTGTATCTGGACGCGCAGCGGCGCCGGGCATATCAAATCGTCAGAGACGAATTGCGCGCCGGACGTCAGGCCTACGTCGTCTACCCGCTGGTCGACGAATCCGAAAAAATCGACTTGCAGGCGGCGATCCAAGGCGCGGAGCAATTGCGGAAGGGAGAGCTTTCGGAGTTCACCGTCGGGCTGTTGCATGGACGTATGAAGTCGGATGAGAAAGAGCGCGTGATGGCGGCGTTTAAGAAGGGTGAGATCAAGGTGCTGGTTTCCACGACGGTCATCGAAGTGGGTGTCGACGTGCCCAACGCGACCGTCATGATGATCGAACATGCGGAGCGGTTCGGGCTGGCGCAATTGCACCAGTTGCGCGGGCGGGTCGGGCGCAGCGCACACCAATCTTACTGCCTGTTGATGGCCTCACCCGGGATGGGCCTGAGCCGGGCTCAACCGAAATCCTCCGGCGAATCCGGGTCTGCGGCGAAGGAGCGGCTGGAGGCGCTGGTGCGTTCGAACGACGGATTCGAGATCGCCGAGGAGGACCTTCGCATCCGCGGCCCCGGGGAGTTTTTCGGCCTCCGGCAGTGGGGGGCACCGGAATTCCGTGTGGCCAATCTCGTCCGCGATGTCGAGTTGCTCCAGCAGGCCAGGCAGGAAGCATTCGGGTTGCTCAAGATCGATTCGCGGCTCCAGGCGCCGATGCATCGGGCGTTACGCGAGACGATGATGAGAAAATGGGAAGCCAAGCTGGATTTAGGGTCTGTAAGTTAGGCCGATCCGAGCCGTGCTATCGGTCGTGCTTCCAACTTCGGCGAGGAGCGGGGACAGAGGGATGGGACTTCTACAGCGGTTGAAACATGACTTCAAGGCCGGGTTGGCCACGCTGAGGCTCGGGACGGCGCAGGCAGCCACACGTGCTTTGGAGGAAACGGAGCTGCTGCGCCTGCGTCTTGAAGTCCGCAAGATCGAGCAGCAACTGAACGACCTGTATCGGGACGTGGGTGAGCGGGCCGTGAGCTTGCGCGAGGCCGGCGAGCCGGTCGAACGGGTGTTGTACGATTCCGAAGTCGGGCGCTTGGTCAAGGAGATCCATCAGCTCAAGTCCGCCAGCCGGAAGCTGGAAGACGAAATGGCGGAAATCCGCAACGCAGAATGACGACCACCCGCCTGGCCGGCATCGATATCGGCACGCTCACCTGTCGGCTCTTGATCGCCGATGTGGCGCCGGGCTCCCCCCTCAAGGACCTCCGATCGGAACGCCGGATTCTCCGGCTCGGTGAAGGAGTCGATCAAAACAGACGGCTCGGGGAGGCGGCGATGGACCGCGTCCTCGAGTGCCTGAAGGAGTGGCGCCACGTCATCGACCGGTATCGGGTGGACGCATCCGCGGTCGTCGCGACGAGCGCGGTGCGCGATGCGGTGAATCGGCAGGAGTTCCTGGATCGTGTGCGCGACGAGGCCGGTTTTGCGGTCGAAGTCATCTCCGGGGATGAAGAAGCCCGGCGCACGATGCTCGGCATCCGTTCGGGGCTTCCGTCCGGCGTCACCGAAATGCTCGCGCTCGACATCGGCGGCGGCAGCACGGAG
>CAZPYP010000052.1:0-16258 GCA_964590845.1 uncultured Nitrospira sp. | reverse complement strand
TGCTCGGCAACGTGCTCCATTGGCAGGAGGAATATCTCGACAAGCAGGGGCCGAGCCTTCCCGCATCGGTCGAAGGCTTCGCCAAGAAAGTGAAACCGCTCTATCGCCTCGCTGAGCGAGAACTCGCCGCCTACTGCGTGCTGAATAGGATCGACTACCTCGTGGACGAATGCCCCATGGCCCAGGGCGCCCGCACGCTCCTCTATAAGGAGGTGCTGAACCGGCTGGAAACGGAATCGCCGGGGACGAAACAGTATTTCTATTGGGGCTTCCTCGAGAAGCAGAGCAAGAAGGCCTCAGCGCCGACCTCGATGAGCGAAAAAGACCAAGCGGTCCTGCATCCCTGCAAGACCTGTGGCCAGCCTACCACCGCCGGATCCTGCTCCTACTGCAAACTCATGGCACGGGCCAAAGCGTCCGTCCAATCCTAGATCTTCTGTCTCTCACGGCTCCTCGGATGCCATTTCTGCCGGCTTAAGTCGGATCGGTGTTTGTCCGACAAAGAATGGCGGACCTGTCACGTCTGCAAAGACAGCTATGAGCGCGCAGACCTCCGTTACAATCGATCGAGACCCTACTGCTCCAGAACCGGCCGCCTCGGACCCGGCCTCTTCACGGTCGCCTCTGGTCCGCCTGCTGCTTGGGGCCTTCGTCATCGCCTGCGCCTATGTCTTCTGGTCCGCCATCTTTCACCCCACAAGGGCCTCGGTGCCGGAAGAACTCATCGGCTACTGGCGTTCGTCGACGGAACAATACGACGATCGGTATCTCTATTTCGCCGAACAAGCCGTGGCACTCGGTCGAGGCGCTGTCGCCGACAGCGAAGGGTTCCCGGTGGAGTCGGTGGAGTGGACGAGGATGGGGCCGGAAGGCCACATCACCGTCGTCTATCGCCAACACGACGGCACCCGAGACCAATTGCACCTCGTCTACCACATTTCGAGGAAAACGCTGACGTTCAAGCACCAACCCACGCTCACATGGACCAAATATCGGAGCAAGGGATGAGGCCCTTCTTCGCGCGGCGACGGGTGTTCGTCCATCCCTTTCAATACCGGCTGCTCGCGGCCAATCTGGCCTACGGCCTGTTGATCGCGCTCGTCGTGGGGGTGGTGCTCTTTCTCCCGCTCATGATGGAATTCGACCAACCGGGGCTCTCGTTGGAGGAGAAAGACCGCATCGCCCAGCAGTTTTTGAGTTTGCACGACCAGCTTTGGCCCTGGCTCTCCGTGACACTGCTCATCATCGTCGTCCATTCGGTGTTTTTCGTCCATCGGGTCGCCGGCCCCATCTATCGATTCCGCATGATCTTCAAAGGGATCGCCCAGGGACGATGGTCCATGCGGGCGACACTGCGGCGGCACGACTATCTGCAACCGGACGCCGACGGGCTGAACGAGATGTTGTCCTCGCTGGAGTCCAAAGCCAGGCACATCGAGGAACAACTGCGGGAGATCGAAGCAACCTGCCATCGCCTTCCCCATCTGATCGACAGCCGCAGTCGCAGCCGCATGGCGACGACCCATGACGTATTGGCCGCCCGCATCCGCTCGCTGCACCGCAGCGTCGAACTCCTTCTGTCTGACAAGCCTCAGCCGCCGGAGCCGCTAGCCGCGACACCCGAACCGCCCTCCTCCTTGCCCCAGGCCGGCTTCACGCTCATCGAGGTCATGATGGTCGTCACCATCGCCGGAGCCTTGACCGGCATCGCGATCCCCAACTACATCGGTTATCTGGACAAGGCGCGGGTCGTGCGGGCGATCGCGGAGATTTCGGCCCTGGCAAAAGAGATCGACGGCCACTCCGTGACGTCGGACGACACGTATCCGGACTCGCTGGCCGCGATCGGTCGAGAGACGCTACTCGACCCTTGGGGCAACCCGTACCAGTACCTGAAGATTGCGGGGAATACACACGGTGGGGGGCCTGCGGCGGTCGACGACCATCAGACCCGTTCTCTGGCCTGGCTTTGGCCCTTCCCCGGCGAGGCCCATGCCGCTGGAACCGGTACGCATGGCTCCACAGGCGGCCAATCCACATCCACCCCTTCGGGAGGCGCATCTTCTTCCAGTTCTCCAAGCGGCCAGGGCGGTGGGAATTCGCAGGGGGGAACAGGCGCGGGCGGAGGCAACGTCGTCGGCCAGGCGAGAAAGGACCGCTTCCTCGTCCCCATCAATTCAGACTACGACCTCTACAGCTTGGGCAAGGATGGCAGAAGCGTCGCGGCGCTGACGGCAAAAGACAGCAGAGACGATGTGGTGCGAGCCAGCGACGGGGCATTCATCGGCCTGGCCTCGAATTTCTGAAGGCCATGTCCACTACCGTCCAACGATCACCGTTTCGCAGCAAAGTCGCCCGGCGGATTGTGTTGCTGTTTTTCTGTTCCACCCTCGTCCCGCTATGCGTCACGGGTTTGGTTTCGCTTCGGCAAGTCTCCCAACAGCTGCTGGATGACAGCCGGATACGCCTCCGCAACGATAGCAAAGCCCTCGGGATGGCGCTTTACGAACGCCTCTTGTTCTTGGAAGCCGACCTCAAACAGCTCTCGTCGCATCTCCAGGGGCCGCGAGAGGGAGGCCGTATTACCGTTGATGGGTTGGTCCGGGCCGATTTCCTGCATCGCTATCGCGGGGTGGGATTGCTCGCCGGCGGAACACTCGTCCCGATCGTGGGACAGCTGTCGACGACCGCCCCCCTGTCCTTCTCGGCTGCGGAGCGCGGGCACCTTGCCGCGGGCCGCACGTTGCTCACGATCGACGCCGGAGCGCACCGCCGTCCGGTCATTCGGATGATTCACTCCCTGCCGACTTCCAGGGATGTGAGCGGCAGTGCGGTCGCCGAGATCGCCGAGCCATTCCTCTGGGGAACGGGAGAAGCGACCTACATCCCGGCCTCGACTTCCCTCTGCGTCATGCAGGAAGACCGGAGTCTCCTGTTCTGCTCCTCCGACGAGTTCAGAGCGGCGTTGGAGCGCACGCACATGTCCTTCACCTTCTCCGGCCAAGAGACGACCGAATTGACCATCAGCGACGAGCCGTTCCTCGTCGCGTCCTGGGCGATCCCGCTGAAGTTTGCGTTCCATCGCGCGCCCTGGACGATCGTCTTGGCGGAACAGCGGGAGGCCGCGCTCGCGCCCATCCACGGCTTCACCCGCGCCCTGTTGTTGGGACTGCTCGCCTCGCTGGCCGCCATCACCTTGGTCAGTCTCAATCTGATCCGGCGCAGCCTCACCCCCTTGACCCAACTTCAAAAAGGGACGGAGCGGCTCAGCGCGCAAGATTTCTCCCGCCCGGTCGAGGTAGAGAGCGGAGACGAGTTCGAAGAACTCGCCCTCTCGTTCAACCGGATGGCCGGCCAATTGGACCGGCAGTTTCGGCACCTCGAGTCGGCCTCCGCCATCGATCGCGCCATTCTCTCGTCGCTCGACATCTCGGCCGTCATCGACATCGTGCTTCAGCGGGTAGGAGAAATCATGCCCTGCGACGGCACCAGCGTCACCCTGCTCCCGAGCCGGCGGGCTCCCGACGCACGCCAGTTCATGCGCATCGGTGAGACAACCAGCACCGTCCAACTCGACCTGACACAGGACGATCTGGCGGCCTTGGCCGCCCTCCGCCATCGGTCCGAGATCCGTTTTCCCCAGGACGGAACCGTCCCTTCGTACCTCCGGACTTGGGATCCCGCCGCCTGGCCCGTGCTGCTCGTCATGCCGGTCCTCGATCAGGAGGACCTGACCGGCTTCATCACGTTGGCGTTCCGGCATGCGCCTCTGCTGAATCCGGCGGATCTCCGCTACCTCCGGCGCATGGCCGACCAGGTCGCCGTGGCGCTCGCGAACTCGCGGGCCCTCACCGAGCGGATGGAGGCGCAGTTGTCGGTTGTGAGCGCCGTGGACGCCAAGACGGCGGCGGAAGCTGCCACGGAAGCCAAGAGCCTATTTCTGGCCAACATGAGCCACGAAATCCGCACGCCGATGAACGGCGTCATCGGCATGACGCGTATCCTCAAGAAGACGGCGTTGTCTTCTCAGCAACAGCGCTACGTCGAGATCATCGAACGGTCCGGCGAGTCGCTCCTCACGCTGATCAACGACCTGCTGGACTTTTCGAAGATGGAAGCCGGCAAGCTCGCGCTGGCGGTGGAGGCCTTCGATTTCCGCCGGCTCGTCGAAGACGTCGTCGAACAGTCGGCCGAACGGGCGGAGACCAAGAGTATCACCCTGTGCAGTTTCTATGCGCCTACCCTGCCCTCCATCGTACAGGGCGATCCCGGCCGCCTCAGGCAAATCCTGATCAACCTGCTCGGCAACGCGTTGAAATTTACCGAGAGAGGTTCGGTGACGGTCCGTGTCATGCCGACGGATTCCACTTCATCCCGACCCGACCTCGTCCTGTTTCGCGTGAGTGTCGAGGATACAGGCATCGGCATTTCCCCGGAGGGCCAACGCAGGCTGTTTCAATCGTTTTCACAAGTCGATCAGTCTTCCACCAGGGCGTACGGAGGAACCGGCCTGGGCTTGGCCATCTGCAAGCAGCTGTGCGAATTGATGGGAGGCACCATCGGGGTGGACAGCACACTGGAGCGCGGGAGCACGTTCTCATTTACTGTCTCTCTCGGAACCGAGCCACGCTTCTCCCCCGCGCTTGACCCAGCCGGCGACAACAACGGCAGGACGGTGGGGATAGTCGGCGGCATTCTGGAAGAACGGGAAATTCTCCAGACCTATCTGCAATCGTTCGGCTATTCCGTACGCCTGTGGGCTCGCGCGGAGGACCTTTTGAACGAGCGGTCAACCAACTCATACTGGCCGCAGCCGGCGCTCCTCCTTCTCGATCGTCACTGCGGAGACCGGTCCGGCCTGGAGTTGGCTGCTGCGCTGCGAGCATCCTCCGAACCAAATCCACTTCCTCTCGTGCTGCTGATCGGTATGGGACAAGAGATGGGCGCACCGCACCTGGCCGACGTCGGTATTCGATCCACCTTGATGAAACCGATTCGATATGAACAACTCCTCGACTGTGTGGCGCAGGCCATGGACCCCGATGGACCGACAGGAGCCGAGGAATCGGCAGTTCCACCGGCGCCTCCGCTTCGCGACCGATTCCGTGGCGCCGTCCTCCTCGCGGAGGACAATCCTGTCAATCAGGAGGTCGCGCGCCTGATGCTGGAAGAGATCGGCTTGTCCGTCGATATCGCCAACACCGGGCAGGAGGCCCTGCGTGCCGCAATGGCCAAACCCTATGCGTTGATCCTGATGGATTGCCAGATGCCGGGCATGGATGGATTGGAAGCGACCGCGTTGATCCGGAAGGGAGAACGAAGCGTGATCGGCCGGCATGTTCCCATCGTGGCCCTCACAGCCCATACAACGGATGACGAACAATCCCGCTGTCTGGCTGCCGGCATGGACGATTTCTTGTCCAAACCCTTTTCTGAATCCCAGCTCACGTCCGTCCTTTCGAAATGGCTCCCCGCGCCTCATCCGACTCTTCAGCCGGCGCCTGAACAGCGGGCCGAACCCCGCAGACCGCCCGCGGACGTGCCACCAGTGGACAGCCGCGCGATCGAAAAGATTCGTTCGCTCCAACGTCCCGGGCAACCCGACGTCTTGGCCAGAATCATCGGAGCCTATCTCAAGGATTCCCCAGCCACCGTCTCGGCGGTTCGAGAGGCGGCTGAGCGCGGGGATTTCCAGGCCCTCTTCGAGGCCGCGCATCGGCTCAAATCCAGCAGCGCCTTCCTCGGCGCGAACGGATTAGTCACCTTTTGCGCGAGGCTCGAATCGATCGGCATCACAGGCCACGGCGAGAATGTCTCCTCGATTGTCGACGCCTTCGAATCCGAATTCCAGCGAGTTCAACAGGCGCTCGCCGAGGAACTATCCGATGTCGAGGCGGCATGATCGTCTCTTTCGATTTTTGATCCATCCGCCCCACGTCTCCCTTGCAATGCGTCTGATGACCCCGTAAGCTGCCGAGAGGACCTTGATCTCAGAGGAAAAGGCCCTATCGTACTCGTTATGGCCACGACTCCACGCGACTATTACCAGGTGCTCGGACTGCCGCGGACGGCCTCCGATGACGACATCAAGAAGGCGTTTCGTCGCCTTGCCCGCCAGTACCATCCGGACCTCCATAGCGGCGCCAAGAAAACGGAGATGGAGAAAAAGTTCAAGGAAGTCAACGAGGCGAACGAAGTCCTCTCCGATCCGGAGAAACGCAAAAAATACGATCAATACGGCCACCAATGGGAGCAGGCGGAAGCCTTCGAGAAGGCCCAGCAACAGGCTCGTGCCCAGGGCTTCGGCGGTCAGCGTGGATTCGGCGGCACAGAGGCCGGCGGTGGGTCCGGCGCTGAAGGGTTTTCTGACATTTTTGAGAATCTCTTCGGAGGTCGAGGTCGAAGCGGCGGAACCAGGGGGTTCGCCATTCCCGGGGAAGATCTCGAAACCGATGTCGAGTTGACGCTGCGGGAAGTCCTGACCGGTGTGACCAAACGCGTGAACTTGCGCGAGCCCCTCCCCTGTTCGACGTGCCAGGGCCAGGGCAGCGTGAAAGGGCGAACTTGCCCAACCTGCCACGGCACCGGCTCCTTCCTCGAATCGAAAACGATCGACGTGAAAATTCCGGCCGGTGTGCAGGACGGCACCCGCGTCCGCGTCGGAGGAAAAGGCCAGCCGGGTCAACAGGGCGGCAAACGGGGCGACCTGTATCTGCACGTCACCATTCCACCAGATCCCATCTTCCGCCGTCAGGGCAGCGATGTCCACGTGGCGCTGCCCGTGTACCCCTGGGAAGCGGCATTGGGCGCGGAGGTGATGGCGCCCACCTTGACCGAGCCGGTGAAGGTGAAGGTGCCGGCCGGCAGTCGGGCCGACGGCAAACTGCGGCTGAAGGGTAAAGGATTGCCCTCGGCGACCGGCGGTCATGGGGACCTATTCCTCACGCTGCAGATCGTGATGCCGGCCACGCTCTCGGAAGAGGAAGAAGCGCTGTTCGCGCGCCTCGGCCAAGCCAAGCACGTGGACCCACGTGCCGAACTTCTCAATCAGGCGCGGCTGCGGTAGGCGCCATGGCACCCATCGAGTACGGCGTGCTGGCGTTCAGTTCCCTGTTCGTCATCGTCGATCCTATCGCCACGGTTCCCGCCTTCCTCGCCATGACGGCCCGTGAGTCGACCGCGCAGCGCCTCCGGACCGCCCGTGTCGCCTGCATGGTTGCCGTCGGGATACTTGCCGGGTTCGCCTTGGTCGGGCAGTTCCTCTTTTCCCTCCTCGGAATTACCCTTCCCGCCATCCAAGTGGCCGGAGCGCTCGTGTTGCTCCTCGTGTCGCTCGACATGTTGCGGGCACAGCGCTCGCCGGTGCAGGAGACCGCAGCGGAAACCGCTGAGGGCGCCTCGAAAGACGACGTGGCCGTAACGCCCCTGGCCGTGCCGATGCTGGCCGGCCCGGCGGCCATCTCAACCGTGATGCTGTTGCAGGCGCAGGCTCCGACTTGGGCGCATCGAGGCATGTTGTTGGCTTGCGTTACGCTAGTCGGTCTGGCAAGCTACGTCACCTTGGCGCTGGGAGCCTCCGGAGCCAGGTGGATCAGCCCGCTGGCCGAGAAAATCATCACACGCCTGATGGGTCTCCTGCTCGCCGCCTTGGCGATTCAGTTTTTGTTCAACGGACTGAAGGCCGAAGGCGGTTTGTTTGTGCGATAATGAAGCGCCTTGGAATCAGCCATATCATCAACCTGAAGGAGGTCGGCATGAAGAAGGGAACTCTCGTCGCACTGGCATTCAGCGTCGCCTTGACGTCGGGCGTCACCGGTGCCTGGGCCAACGAAGCGGGGTACGGCCACGGCGGAGGCAAGGAGGGTTATGGCAGCGGCGGCCATGGCGCCATGGGCAGCCACGGCATGGGTATGATGCACAGCAGCACCGGCCATCTCATTCGCCACCTGTTGAAGCATGAAAAAGACATCGGGCTGACGGCCGACCAAGTTGCGAAGCTCAAGGACATCCAGTTGAATCTCGACAAAACGCGGATCAAGGCCGAGGCCGACATCCAGGTCGCGGAGCGCGAACTGAAGGCGCTCACCGACGATGAAAAATCCGACCTCGGCGCGATCGAAGCCAAATTGAAGCAGAGCGAAGACATGCAGGTGGGACTGCGGATGACCTCGATCAAAACCCGGCGGGATGTGCTGGGACTGTTGACCCCCGAGCAGCGCGCGAAGGAAAAGGCCGAACACGAAAAGATGATGCAGCAGCACAAGGGAGCCGGCAGCAGCCACGGCAGCCCGCACGGCAAAGGCGGCGCGAATCCCCACGGAACCAATCCGCACGGTGCCGCGCCCAGCGCGCCCGGCAACATGTCCGCTCAATAGACGATCAACCAAGGAGGTGCCTCATGAAGTCTCTGACGCTGATTCTGGCTTTCACGGTCGGTACGGTGTTGGCACTCGGCACGCCGGCATGGAGCGACAAGAAGAAGGATGAAGAGAGCGATGTCGCGGCCCTTGCGAAAGACGCGAAAGTGACGATCGATCAGGCCATCAAGACCGCGACGGAGAAGGTGCCCGGCACCGTCGTCGAAGCAGAACTCGAAAAGAAACACGACAAGACGATCTGGGAAGTGGAAGTGCTGGGCGCGGACGGCAAGGTCACGGAAGTCCACATCGATGCCGCGACCGGTGCCGTGATCGATACGGAAGCCAAAAAAGACGAGAAGAAGAAGGACGGTAAGAAAGGGAAATAAGCGGTCATGGGGAAAGAGTTGAAGCTCAAGAGTCACGATCTGTTGGTCGGGCCGGGCCGGGCACCGGCTCGGGCGATGCTGAAGGCTGTGGGATTCACGGACGAGGATTTGTCCCGTCCGATCATCGGCGTGGCCAACACCTGGATCGAAGTCATGCCCTGCAACTATCACCTGCGCCGCCTGTCTGAACGGGTGAAGGCCGGCATTCGCGCCGCAGGCGGCACGCCCATCGAATACAACACGATTGCCGTGTCGGACGGCATCTCGATGGGGACGGAAGGCATGAAGGCGTCCCTCATCAGCCGGGAAGTGATCGCCGACTCGATCGAACTCGTCGCCCGCGGCCATCTGTTCGACGGCGTCGTGGCGCTCTCCGGATGCGATAAGACGATTCCCGGAACGGTCATGGCGTTGGCGCGGCTGAACGTCCCGTCGCTCATGCTCTACGGCGGCTCGATCATGCCGGGCACGTTCCAGGGGCACGATGTGACGATTCAGGACGTCTTCGAAGCCGTGGGCAAACATGCCTCCGGCAAGATGACCAATGCGGAACTGAAGGACCTGGAAGACCACGCTTGCCCCGGCCCAGGCGCCTGCGGCGGACAGTTCACGGCAAACACGATGGCGATCGCGTTCGAATTCCTTGGCATCTCGCCGATGGGACGCAACGGCGTGCCGGCGATGGACCATAAGAAGGACGACGTCGCCTTCGAGTGCGGCAAGCTGGTGATGGATCTCCTGCGCAATGATCTGCGCCCCCGGCAAATCATCACGCGCAAGTCGTTGGAGAACGCGATTGCTGCTGTCGCCACGACCGGCGGCTCGACGAACGCCGTGCTGCATCTGCTCGCGATCGCGCGCGAAGCCGGCATCAAGCTACACATCGACGACTTCGATAAGATCAACCGCAAGGTGCCCTTGCTGGCCGATCTCAAGCCGGGTGGCCGGTTCGCCGCGGCCGATCTCTATGCCGCAGGCGGCACCACGCTGGTCGCGAAGCGGCTGCTCGACGCAGGTCTATTGCACGGGAACCAACCGACGGTCACGGGGCGGACGATCGGCGAAGAAGCGACCCGTGCGGCCGAAACGACAGGCCAGCAGGTCCTCAGACCCCTGTCGAGCCCGATCAAGAAGACCGGCGGCCTCGTCATTTTGAAAGGCAATCTGGCGCCGGAAGGTTGCGTCGTGAAAGTCGCCGGCCATTCGATGATGCATTTCCGTGGACCGGCGAAGGTGTACGATCGGGAAGAAGATGCGTTCGTGGCGGTGAAGGCGGGGCAGATCAAGGCAGGCGACGTCGTCGTCATCCGCTACGAGGGGCCGTCAGGCGGCCCCGGCATGAGAGAAATGTTGGGAGTGACCGCCGCCATCGTCGGCGCCGGACTCGGCGACTCGGTCGCGTTATTGACCGATGGGCGGTTCTCCGGAGCTACGCATGGGCTGATGGCCGGCCATGTAGCGCCTGAGGCGGTCCGCGGAGGCCCCATCGCCGCGGTGAAAAACGGCGACATGATCGTCTTCGACATCGCCAAGCGCCAGCTGAACGTGGAGCTGTCCGCCAAAGAGATCAAAGCCCGGATGAAGAAGGTTAAACGGCCGGTGCCACGCTACACCTCCGGCGTGATGGCCAAGTACGCCAGACACGTCTCCTCGGCCTCCGAAGGGGCGGTGACGAGCTAGCGCTGGGCGATAGGCACATCAATAGTAGGTGATGTCTCGCTGGCGGCTGACGACGGTTTCGGTAGGAGACTCGGCCCCTGTTTTCCCGGACCAGCGTTGGATCGTTTCTTTGATCCAATTCCCGGCCTGATCGAATTCGTAGGTGACGATCGACTTTCGAAGATGCGACTGATGTGAGTGGAATTCGCTGGTTTGCTCCGTGCGACGGCCGGCCTGATCGTACCGGTACAGATCCTTCCTCATGAGCTCTCCGTCCGAGGTGTAGAATCGACTTTCCTTCAGCCGTCCGAGCGGCCCATGATGATGGGTCGTTTCCAACACCAACCGCCCTTGAAAATACCGCGCGTGATAAATGACGTCGCCTCGCACATCGAACAGCGTTTTTTCCGCCACTCCTTGGCCGGTGATCAGCAACTCTTCGGCCAACAAGCCGTTCGCGTCATAGAAGGCAAACTCGGCGTGCGCGAACGCTCCGCTGTCGGTTGCGGCAATCTGCACCGAGCGCCGGCCCCGCTCATCGACACCATAGCGAAAGATCTTCCGGTAGACCAGGGAGCCGTTCGGTTCGTAGGTCTGCTCTTCGAGCAGTTGCCCCTCTCCATCATGGAGATAGACGTACCGGGCCGGACCAGCTTCGATGGTGGGGACGAGGTCCAACTCGATCAGATGGCCGTGACGATCGAATTGATGGATGGTCCTGAGCTGAGGATGCTTGGTGGTCACCGTGTGGACCGGACCGACCAGCTCAAACCGGTCCAGATCGCCTTTCGCATCGGCGAGCGATGCGCCTGCGATCGAACTCAGCAGCACCCCCAGCGTCAGACATCGGCCTATGGCGCGCCTCGTCACGAGTGGCTCTTCTCACTGACATGCACTGCTAGCGCCCTTTCATCCTGCCGCGCATCTCGGTGATCATGCCTTCGAGATCGGCCTCGGCTTTGGCGCGGTCATTCACCAATTGATCCAGATTGTAGGGACGGGGCGGCATGGCTTGCTCCGGCTCCGGCTTGGCCGGCGGCTTGGCCTGGACGACAGGCTTTTGAGTCGAAGGGGCGACCTTCTCTTGAGGCTGGACCGTCGGGGGCGATGAGGTCTCCGCCGCAGCGGGAATCTGCGCGGCTGGGGCAGAGCGGCGGTCCTCCCCTTTGGGACCGAGACCTTGTTCACGCAGCCAGTTCAGCGCCACATCGGATTTCAACGAAAAGCTGATGCTGGTGATCGGCAAACCATCTGATGCCACCCTGGCGATGGCCGTGTTGACCGCCACCATCCGCCCCTCACCGTCGAGGAGCGGCCCGCCGGAGTTACCCCGATTGAGGCCGGTCTCGGTTTGAAACACATGCTTCCCTTGGACATTGTTGAAGTTGTCGACCTCGGCGCTGATCACGCCGGTGGTCAGGGTCCACAGCCCGCCCTGCTCCGGATGCCCGATCGCCACGACCCGATCGCCGATTCTCGTACTCGCGGATCCTCCAACCTGCACGGTAGGAAATGTCCCTCCGGCCCCGTCGAGCTTCAGCAGCGCAAGATCCAGCGGTTGGGAAAATGCCACGACTTTGGCCTTCGACATGCGAGCGAGGTCGACGCGAGAGTCACCCGTCACCCGAGTCGGCTTCAAGAACACCGACACACGTGGGAACGGTTTGGCGGTTTGCTCATCGATCACGACGTGGGCATTGGTGAGGACGTATCCGTCGGCTCTGATGATCGAGCCGGTCCCGCCGCTTCCCTTACGCCCACCTTCCGGATATCCCATGACCATCACGACGGCCGGGGCGGCTTGTTCGTAGATTTCTCGAGGAGAGAGCTCTTTGGCTGTCGAGGAAGTCGTCCAGGGAAGGCATAACAGCGCCACGATGCCGACGAGCCATGATCGCATGGGTATCCCTCACGGTGAGAGCCAAGTGACCGGACGGAATTATACGATGGAACGCGGGCGAGAGCCAGTCGTTGACCCGCTTGTGTCAGGATCTCAATCCTGCGAGTAGGCGTTCGTATCGGTGTTCCTGTTGGCGGACGACTTCGTAGCAGTCAAAGCGCGACGAAAGCGCCGTTCCGGTTTGCCCCATCTCCTTCGCGGCCTGAGGATGGTCCAGAAGCCACAACACTCGTTCAGCCAAGCCATCCACGTCGCCGGGCTGCCGCAAGAATCCGTTACGGCCCTCAAGGACGACCTCCCCCGCGCCGTCCACGGCCGTGCCGACGATCGGGACTCCACAGCAGCTCGCCTCCAAATATACCCGCGGCAGCCCCTCCCACCGAGACGTCAGCAGAAACACGTCCAGGCACTTCATGATGTCAGGCACGTCTCGGCGCCAACCGGTCAACACGATGGAGCGGCTGAGGCCCAAGCGCTCGATCTCCTGTTCCAACGAACCACGAAGTTCGCCGTCTCCCACCAGAACAAACTGTGTATCGGGCCGGCATGTATGGACCTTGACTGCAACCCGAACGAAATCCAAGGGTGCTTTTTGAGGCTTGAAGGGCGCAACCATCCCGACCAAGGGCTGCCGCTCGTCCAATCCTAAGTCCCGTCTTTTCTTGGCACGATCGACGACCACGGCTTGAATGGCGAGGCGATCGACGCCGGGCGGCAACATCGACGATCGATCGATCCCGAACAGGGCCAATCCGATACCTTCCTGCCGATTGGCCTCCGAGTCGGTGAAGATCCAGTCCGTAAACGCCGAGGTCCACTTCTCCAACTTGATCAACACTTGCCGCAGCACCGGATGCTGGGAGGGCGTAAACCCAAAGCCGTGGACGGTGTGGACGATCACCGGCACGCCGGCCAACCGCGCTGCCCATCGACCCAAGATGCCCGCTTTCGAACTGTGGGTGTGGACAAGAGCGGGACGCAGGCGCCTCAATAGGCGCGTCAGCTGGATCAGCGCTTTCAGATCCAGAACGGGCCGGATAGCACGGACCAGTGACGGCACCCGGTGCAATTCCAGTTTGGGAATCTTCGCGGCGTCGCCGTCGAGTTCGGCCGGCTCGCCGCCGGTAATCAACATGGGATGAAACTTGGCGCGATCCAGGTGGGAAACGGTTCGTAGGGTGATCTTCTGCGCCCCGCCAAGCTCAAGTTTGGTGATGATGTGGCAGACCCGGTGCACCGCAACTCCGCGCTCAGACCGTTGCGCGCCGGACCACTTGCGTCTGAAGCTGTCCGGCCAGCTCTCTGCCCTGCGCAATAGCGTCCTCCATCGACGTGTGTTCCCAGCGTCCGTATCGGCCGATCGAGTGAATGCCTCTGCGTTCGAGTTCGCTCAAGATCGCGGGAATGGCGCGGGCGCGATGGCGGTCGAAATAGACGTACGCATAGTGGAGATCTTTGACGTCCGACACCACCAGTTCATCGTCGTGGCGAAGAATACCGGCCCGTTCCATCCCAGCCCTCGCCGCGGCGACGAGGGCCTCTTCAGACCGATGCTCGGTCGGACGGTGCGAGATCTCCACATACATCGAGCTGCAGCCTGCACGGCCCAGCGATGGGGAAAAATTCATCGGAAAGCCCACGCGATAGAACGGGTACTCGGGCTCGGGGAAGTACAGCCAGTGCTTGTCGCTGACCTGTTCACGGCCGACCGCCAGATTGACGTTGTACACGGACACCCAGCGCAATCCTTCCGCGGCCTCTTTGAGAGGCCCGGGGAAATCGGAACAGCGCCGCACCAATTCGGGCACCGGAATGGTCGACACGAGCGATTCATAGTGCTCGTCATGGCAGCGACCGCTGTTCAGGTCCCGAAACTGCGCGCGCCGGCGTCTGGTATCGACCTCCAACAATTCGATACCGTGGCGGACCCTGTCAATCCCGGACAGGAAGGATTCCGGCAGCACCTTGATCCCCTCGGAGACCGGATACAGGAATGACGGGTTATAGCCGAAGGCCTTGTCTTTGATTCCAAGCGCGCCGTTGACGACGTCTTTGAGTTCCGGCTTGGGCACCAGCCAGGACACCCAATCGGACGTCAATTCGTCCAACGAGACCTGCCACAGCTTTTCGTTGAAGGGCACCATGAAATGCTTGGCGATGCCTTCCCCGAGGTTTTCCAGTATCCATTGTTTGAACGACCCGTGCTGTGGCGCGATTGACGGGGTGGATTTGGTCAGGGTGGCGATAAACCCCATGAGACAGTCACGGACAACCTCAGGCGGCAATCCATACGTATTGACTTGAAACGGATACTCCGTATAGGCGCGATGGGAATAAATAAAAGACTTGCGGGCATGTTTGGCCAGTTTCCCTGCGAGTAGTTTTTCGATCAATGCCTTGATCTCGGCCTGCCGAAAATGCAGCAGGTGCCCCGTATAGTCGAAGGTAAATCCATTCGCCTTGTACGACCGGCAGAGCCCCCCCACTTCCTGCTCGCGTTCATAGAGACGGTAGGGACGCCCGGAGAGATGATACGCCGTGCTGAGGCCGGCCAATCCGGCTCCGACGATGAGAATCACGCCGCCCTCGTGCGCTCGTCGGATTCGAGCGCGGCCGCCGGTTCGGACTTCCGAACCTCGACATTTTTCAGCGCGATGGTCGCCGTCAAGAACAACCCGATGGTGGCAAGGCACATACCCCAGGCGACCTCCTGATCCGCGGCCTGCATCAACAAGCCCACGACCCCGATCGCCGCAGTGGCCACATAGCTGGTGATAACGATCTGCGGAACGGACATGCCCCAATGGCGCAATCGGATGGCGATGTGGTCGGGACTGCCCCAGAAAATCGGCAGACCCCGCTGGTGACGGATGTACATGACGAACAAGGTGTCGAAGATGGGCACGCCGAGGATGAAGACCGGCGTCAGCAGCGAGTAGGCGTGGTCGCCGGGATACTTCTCGATCATCGCCAGCGCACCGAGCAGCAGACCGATGAACATCGCTCCGGTGTCGCCCATGTAGATCCGCGCCGGTTGCCAGTTGTACTTGAGAAATCCCAGCAGGCTTCCAATCAACGCCGCCAGCATGAAGGCGATGGTCTGGTCTCCTTGAAGCACTGCCACCACGAGCAGACACCCGGCGCTGACTGCGCCGATTCCGGCGGACAGCCCGTCCATGATGTCCAAGAGGTTGAACGCATTGATCAAACCCACCATCCAGAACACCGTGAGCAGGAGATCCAACCATTCCGGGAATGCGGCAATCTCGATCTTGATCCCGCTCTTGATGAGGACGAACACCGCCAGACATTGACCGGCGAGTTTCGTCATGGGTGTCAGGACGCCGAAATCGTCGATTAATCCCAGCATGACGACGATGGTGCCGCCAAGAATGATGCCGAGGACGTCGTGCCTGAATTCGAAGGTGAATGCCAAGCTCATGAGGAAAGCCAAATAAATTGCCAATCCGCCGAAGTAGGGTACCGGTTCCCGCTGGTGCTTGAGCCGCCCGTCCGGCGCATCCACGATGCCATACTTGAGCGCGGCCTGCCGGGCGATAGGCACCCCGTACAAGGCCAAGACGAATGCGAGCACAAACGTGAGAATGAGCAGAATCATAGTTTCGACAGGGAATGACACGCTCGCCCGGAGGCACCGCTAGGGCATCCGTACCTATTGCTGCCGCCGGGGCAGCCTCGCTGGAGATCAGGTTACCTGAGGGAGGCCCGTCATCCTACTGAAATCGACATCCAATCCCCCGGCATTCTTCCAAAAACCGGCAGAAATATTGCCCTAAAGCTAGGGCCGAATGGGCCGCGGGATCGCCGACCGGGAGGCGGCCGGCGTTCCACCGGTCGCGAAATCCACATAGCTGGCGGCAAGTTTGGGCGTCCAGGTCGCAAGCGAATAGTGATCGATCACTGTCTGTCGCGCCGCCTTCCCCATCGCCGTT
>CAZPYP010000051.1:11360-16343 GCA_964590845.1 uncultured Nitrospira sp. | reverse complement strand
TTGAAAGGCGGCGGCGCAGAAAAGTCCCGCGCGAGGACGATTTCCACTTCATCTATCGGTGAAACGCCGCGATTGCGCACATGGGCTTGCCAACCTGGCTGTTGTCGAAGCGATTCGAAAACGCTCTTGAGGATCTGCGGCTTGATCCGACCCTCCCATTCCTGGACCCACTGCCGGTCGTCGAGATCCCCTTCATACTGGTCGGGGAAAGAGGCTTCCAAACAGAATCGAAGCGTGAAGCCATGTTCTTCCTGATACATACGTCCTCTCTGGATTGCGAACGGGTTTGCCTCGACTTTATAATGGGGCGCGAAAGGAGCGTCTCACATGCCTATCTTCGAATATGTCTGCCGTGAATGCAATCACCGTTTCGAGCTGTTGATGCAAGGGGCGCAGGAAGCCGCCTGCCCGAAGTGCCATACCGCCAAAGTGGAAAAACAGTTTTCGGCGTTCGGAGTCGGCGCTACCGGGGGGTGGGCTCCGCCGTCCGGCGGTGGTGCCTGCGGCAGTTGCGGAGATCCCCGAGGGCCGGGATCCTGCTCCATGAATTGATGATGGCCGCCGGAGAACAGATGCTCCATCGGGCCATCGCGACGATCTCGCAATCCGATCCGTTGATAAAACTCGTGCAGCAGGTCCGGGCAGGGCGGATGCAGCCGACCGACGCAGGCCTGCGTGCCGTGACCGAAGCCTGGTTGGTCACCTATGAAAAAACGGTGTCGCTGTCGGGATTAAGCCGGTCGGCCCTCAAGCGCATCGATCCCATGCCGAGGATCACCGAATTGGTTCAGGCCGGTATCCTTCAGCCGGAGCATCCCTCCGTCGCGTCGCTCAAGTCCAGCTATGAACAAGCCTACGCAGCCGCGTCCGATTGAGCGGCGTCACTCGTCGCCGTCCTCTATTGCCGTTTGCCTCTTGTTCATGTTTTTCGCCTTCCAGGCGTCGGCTGAAGATGTACCAGGCCGAGGCCCCTTACACGTACTGTCAGAAGACCAGGTGGTGGGCCTATTGCCGGCCGGTAGCCTGTTATTGACCACGGCCTCGGCGGTGGAACGGTTCCTGGATCAACTCGACGGAGCGCCTCCAGATTGGTCCGACCTGTACGGTCACGGTCATCACGATCCCAGACACGACGACCGGCTATTCGCGCTCAATCGTGAGCGAGACGCCAAACGGACGGGGAATCCGGCCCTATCTCAAATGCTCACCTTCGCTTGGGTGGGAGAACTTTCGAACTTCGACCGGGAAGCCGGCGGGTACTCGGTTTCGCTTGGACCGAAATTTATCTCGACACGATGGGGCATCGTCCGTTTCAAGCCCGAGGAGGCGCCGGGCAATCTCATGGCCGTTCCAGATGACGCCGTACGACAGAAGCTGAACTCCCTGCTTGCCCAAAGCGGGCCGATCGAGATCGAGGTAATGATGACCGGTAGGCTGATTCCTGACGAGTCCCTCGTCTATGACTTTTCACATGCAGAGGAGGGACGGGGTCTCATCATGCCGTTTGTTCGGGTAGGCCGAGTCGATTTTGTCTACCGTCCCTAAGGCCGCGGAGATTCTCTACGTAGTCCTGCGAGTAGTGTCCGCCTCCTGATCCCAGACATCTTGTGAACATCCACTGCAGGACTCTTCCAGCGTCCAAGAGGAGAGCCACGGCAGCACTTGCCCTCAAATCAACACAAGAAACCTTCACGATCTTGAGCGCTTACGTCTCGACAATTGTGGCGACTTCGGAGGGCACTGGACTTGCTGAATCAGTCCAGTGCATCGATCAACGATGGAGGTCGATCATGAGCGCTCTGGACAAAACCTCGAACGCTACCTGGTCGGAAGCGGCCGGCGGAGCGTATGGCCTTGCCGGGTTGGCCGTCGCCATGATCTTCCAAATTCCGCTGGTTTTGCTCGGGGCGGGGAGCTTGTCGCTGACCTATGCGCATGAGGAAGGGGCAAAGCACTCGCTCGTCAAGGCAGGTGAGGGCAATACGTCGACAGCAAGTTCGACTCCATTGAGCGGGTCCGCTGAGAAACGAAACTCGGGGAACAAGACAGAGAAGAAACCTCGGAAGCTGATTCAGAAGTCGCCACAGAGTTCTCACCCCCCAGCTTCGTCTTCGGCTCGACCCACAGAGGGGGTCGTGACGTCGAGCGGGGCGGAAAAGGCGGCGGCTCCCGCTTCGAATGCGAAGGAATCGCCGGCGAGCAAGTCCTCGGGTGTCGCTGGCGCGATCGGCGGCACTGTGCCGCCCATGGCCGGCATCACCACCGTCAAGCCGACCCTGTCATCGGAGTCTTCGTCGGCAACCGCTGGGAGCACGGCGGGAGCCGGCATCTCATCGATGGCCGGAGTGGGGTTTGGCACTCCACCCAAGCCGGGAGGGAGAAGTTTTCAGAGCCTCATGCAGCAAGCGCCCGGCCTCAGCCAACTCATCACCGGTGTTCCGCCCGGTCCGGTGATTCCACCTGAGCCGGTCGCTCCGCTCCCTCCTCCTCTATCGGCGCCGCAGCCAGGATTGCCCGCTCTGCCGGTCAATTGGTTCGCGTATCACGTCTTGAATCGACTAACGTACGGAGGCACGCCCAATCAGTTGAACATGGTAGCTTCGCTCCGGACGGAAGCGGAGGCCGCGGCTTGGGCGGCCTCCTTCATGAAAGAACAACTGGAACTCGATCCGACTCAGCCCTGGCCGACCAGCCTGCATAGTACGACCCCATTGCCCGCGCCCGCGACGATCCAGGACATCGCGACGGATATTCTTCTGTCACAGGACAAGGGGGATTGGCGCGCGGATGACAGCGATTCCAGCGTGCTGTCCCCGAACTTCAGTGAGCTGCAGGACCACGATCTCATTCGGAAAATGCACAGTAGACGGCAACTCAAAGAAAAGATGGTGTATTTCTGGGACAACCACTTCAATACCAATTACCGGACCCACGGGAAAGGTCAGTACGAGTTACAGGAGAACGAAGCGTTTCGCGCACGGGCCTTCGGTCGTTTCCTCGACCTGCTGACCGCAAGCGGGAAGAGCGCCGCGATGATGATTTACCTGAACACCGACGTGAACGTGAAGGAGAATCCGAACGAGAACTATGCACGGGAGGTGTTGGAGCTTCACACCTTGGGCACAACGGACCAAGGCACGCCAAACGGGTACACCCAGTTCGATATCGTCGAAGCGGCCAAGGCGTTCACCGGCTGGGACAATACTCCGGACGTGCGGGGCGGGTTCCGGTTCGTATCGAGCCGGCACAGCCCTGGTTCCAAGTTGGTGCTGGGTCAGTCCATCCCGTTCAACGGATCCGGCCCCAGCGAAGGGGAGCAGGTCCTGACGTTGGCCGCCCGTCACCCCTCGACCGCCCGTCATTTGGCGAAGAAGCTTTGCGAATACTTCGTGAGCGACAGTCCCTCGACGACTCTGGTCAATGAAATGACGTCGGTCTTCAGCGATTCGGATGGCGACATCAAAAAAGTCTTGATCGCCATATTCACTTCGTCGGAGTTTTCGAATCCGGCGAACTATCGAGGCCAGATCAAGACGCCGTTGGAATTCTATGTGGGCGTCCATCGAAATCTCGGCGTCTGGTCGTCGCGAGACCCGTTCCGGACAAGGTTAGTCAACACGGGTCAATCGATCTACGAGTATGCGCCGCCGACCGGGTTTAAAGAAAAAGGGATCGAGTGGTTGAATACGAACGTGTTGTTCAATGAAACCAGTATGGCATACGAAGCTACGATCAGCGGATTCGGCAACGGCATCAAGTACGGCTCGACCAGCAGTGGAGGCTCGATCCGTCTCTGGATGGACGAGCTGAAGCTGACGACGGAAGAACAGATTCTTGGGTTCTTGACCAACCTGACGGTGGACCGTGTCGTAACGACGACGGAGTACCAGATATATCTCGACACGCTCCGGGCCGGTCTGAACGGAGCCGCATTCGATATCAAGCAATCATCCCGCGAGCTGGCGCTCGATCGCGCTATGGCTACGATGCTCGCCAACCCTCGCTATCTCTATCAATGAGGCGCACTATGCCGAAGAAATCGATCAGGCGCGACATGCCGGCTCCTTTGCCCCCCGACCGAGATGACAAGGAGCCGATCTGCGGCTGCTGTGGAGAAGCGGTGTCGATTCTGTCGCGCCGCACCTTCTTACGGCGCGCGTTGGGATCGGCCGCAGCTGCCACGCTCGTCGGGCTGTTTCCCCAGATGCTGTTCAATCAGAGACAGGCCTTTGCCGCCAACAACGCCGGCAAAACTCTGGTCGTGGTGTTCCAGCGAGGAGGGAACGACGGCTTGAACACGATCGTCCCGTACTCGGATCCCGAATACTACGTCATGAGGCCGCGGCCGACGGTCGTCGGCAACGGAATCGGAGTGGCTCCGCCTGGTTCGGGGGATGGTGCCGGACTGGATATGGCCGGCACGGGGTTCGCCATGCATCCTTCGCTGCAACCTCTCCATTCTCTCTACACCAACGGAACACTCGCGATTATTACACGAGGCGGGTATGCCGGCTCGACGCAATCGCATTTCACCGATCAGGACACCCTGGAGCGCGGCGTGTTTTCGATGCAAGACGGGTGGCTCAATCGGTATCTGCAGGCCGTGCCGGCAGCCGGTTCTCCGAATATCCGGGCTGCGGGTATCGGCAGCGATTTGGCCGACTCCTTGCGCGGGGCGTTTCTTGTCCCGGCGGTCAGCAGCTTGAGCCAGTTGAGTTTCGCACGATTGGGTTCGTCAAAGGCTCCGCTGGAAGCGAACCTGCGTACGCTTTACGGCCAAAGTGCCAGCGCGACCACGACCAATCCTTACCGCTCGTTGGTCCATGCCCTGGGACCGGACATGCTCAATCGAGTGGCGGCCATTGAAGCAATCGGCCCTGCTGCTCCCCAGAATGGAGCGGCCTATCCAGGATCCAGCTTCGGCGGCCAGCTGCGGGACTTGGCCCATCTGATCCGGTCGGGCATGGGACTCGAGGTGGCGAC
>CAZPYP010000051.1:0-11260 GCA_964590845.1 uncultured Nitrospira sp. | reverse complement strand
TCGGGATGGGTGCCGTCCTTGATCCCGGCGAATCTCGACGAAGGTCGTTATATCGCTCCGACCGTGGAGTTTCGGGACATCTACGCGGACGTATTGACCAGACACTTCGGTGCGACGGCAGGAGAACTGGGGGCTGTGTTACCCGGACATACCCATAGACCGGTTGGTTTGTTCGGGTGACGGCTAGTAGGCGTCCCTGGCACATCGAAATCCGGCACCGCTCGGCCGGCTATCCATCGTGCCCCAGTCACGATCGCTGGTACGAAGGCTGATGGATGGTTTGAGCCAGGAGCCGCCGCGCATCGACTTGATGGCCCCACGTTCAGGTCCGGTTGGATTGCTGAGCGGTGCGTTCTTGTAGTAATTCGGGTCGTACCAATCCTGGACCCATTCGGCCGCGTTTCCGGCCATGTCGAATAGCCCGAAGGGACTTACGGCTTGCGGAAAGCTGCCAATTGGAAGGGTCAGCACCTCACCCTTGATCCCGTGCTCTTTGGCTAGTCGTCCGCCTTCCCCTTGCCCCCAAAATGCGTCCCAATCCGCCCCGCTGCTGAAATCGATGGTGCGACCGGCCCAGTAACTGGCGCTGTTGGCCTTGGCGAAGTCCCACTCGTTTCCCCAGGGGTAGCGGCGCCCCTCTGTGCCTCGGGCCGCCTTCTCCCATTCGGCTTCCGTCGGGAGACGTTTCCCAGCCCAAGCGCAATAAGCCGCTGCGTCCAGCCAACTGACATTTACCACCGGATGCCGCTCGATTCCCGGAAGCGGACCGGCATCGGTCCACAGAGTTGAGGCCGGGTTTGTATTTTCAGGAACGGCATGGTGGGTCGCTTTGACGAAGGCTGCGTAGCCTTCCTGGGTGACTTCGTGACGATCGATCAAGAAACTGGAGAGATAGATGGATCGTTGAGGTGATTCGTCAGGAAGCCCTCCTGCTTCCGCCGGCGAGCCCATGAGGAATTCTCCGGCTGGAACGAGTGCCATGCCGGGTGAGGAGACGAGGCTTTCGGCCTGTGAGGATAGGGATTCGAGCGACAGCACCAAGCAGAGCGCGGTGCCGAAGAGGCGTATCACGTTCAGGGTTTCTTCACTCCGCAGAGTGTAGCGACTTCATTTCGATAGGCCGACCATAACACCAAACATCGTTTCAAGCAGCTGAGCACCATCCGTTGTTGCGCGCTGGTGGTGGCGTGGTTGACGACCATGTCGTAGGCGTCGTGACGATGGCCGGCTTCGACCAATTGATGCGCTCGGATCAGATCCATGGCATCCGGTGAGACGCCGTAGTGTTTGACTAAGGCGTGCTGTTGGACGATCGCCTCGATTTCTTCGGCGGTCTTGCGTGTGGAAGGTTCGGTGATTTCTTTCCGATCTTTGACGCTCCCTTCTACGAAGATGGTCAAGGCGGCGGCTCCGACCACCCAGTCCTTGTGGCGTGACATCCGATCGAGCCAGGACCGGTATCGTCGTGCGTTGCGAAGGAGCCGTACCGACGCAAAGTCGGAACCGGGAAAGCCGAGCGCTCCCATCATCGAGAGGAACAAGTCGGGATGGGACTTTCCAAGCGAAAGCCCTCCAGTATCTTCCTCGTAGATGTTTTCCGCGAGCATACGGCGCACCGACGGAGGCGGGTTCTGTCCGTGGATTCGGGCGAGCAGAACCGGGAAGTCGCGCACATAGACCCCGAATTCCTGTTGGAAGTGCCGCTTCAACTGGCCGAGCGGGACCTGCCCGTCGGCAAAGGCCGGCCAAGCCCAGTGATGTTTGCGATCCATGATCCTGAGGATCTCTTCCTGGAACCGATTCTTCGTCAGCGAACGCGCCATGCTGGTTGCCTTCCTCTCGAGCGCCTCGTTAGAATCATGCCCTGCGTCGACTTATGACACCCATCACGATCCAAAACCCGGAGGACATTCTCACGCTATTGGCCGATGTGGCGCTGCGAGGGTCCGGGTTCGTCACCGAATGTCTCTTGGACTATGTACTCGAAGAAGGGTTCACCGAACCGATCTATCTCAACGCCAGCGGCGAAGACCCCGAAGCCTTCTACAAAGGCCAGGCACCGGCCTGGGCTGTTTACCAGGTCAGAGAATGGAAACGCGTGTTGACGGTTTCCGGGGGGCCGGGCAAACAGCGGCGGGTTCAAATCACCGAGACGCCGTGACGTAAGTCGAGTGTAGGGAGTCACAAGATAAAAATCAATGAATAGCGGATTCCCATGAAACACGTTGAAGACGGTCCGCGCGTCAGGACGATGGTTCGGTTGGCCGAGATCCATTCGGTCGGTGAATTGGTCTTACTCCAAAGTTTGTTGGAGGGAAGCGGCATCGCGTACGTGATTCGGCATGCGCATATCGGCAGCCTCTATCCCGGTATGCCGGGCCTGAGCTCCCATGTGCTCGTGGATGTCCAGGATCAGTCCAGCGCCGAGCAACTTCTGTATCGGCTGCGGGTGGACGTACGGGACGTGTCGGACGACAGCGGTGAAGGTGGCTAGCGCGGCGGCTTCGGGTTGTGAGGATTCGAAGGGGCTTGTGTCGGCAGGCGTTCGCCGGAGCCTTGAAACCAGCCTCCGATGAGTTTCCCCTCTTCGAAGTAGAGATAGCGGTGTTTCACTACCGCCGTGCTCTCCCAATCTTCGAATATCCACTCTTCCTGGCGAATGCCGTCTTTCGTAAACGAGGTGTTGATCGTCTGCGGGCCGCCCCAAGATTGGAGCACCTGTTCTTTCGACATCCCGACCATCACCCGATGTTCAGCAATGTGCTTTTGAAAATCGGGGTCACGTAGCTGGGCGATCAGCGGCCAGAGCACCATCAGCAGGCCGAACAGGGCGAGTCCGGCATACACCACGATGCGGACCGGCTTTTGCCGGATGAAGGACTCCGACTCGGAAACGTCGGTTGAAACGGAATCCATGGAGGGGACGTTCTCTGTTGCGGACATACGACTGTGGTGCATGGTAGCAATCGGCGCGAGAAGGCGTCAAGTTGCGAGGGCGAAGACCGTTGATGAATCGGCGGATTCTACGGCGTCTACTCGGCGTACTTCGGCAAGGGAATTGTCTTCGCCGCCGAACGGGATGGAACCGGCGCCTGGGAAAACTCCTTCGAGTAAGGATTCATGATAGGGTCATGGGTGTGACGCTGTCGCTTCTTGACCACTTCCAGACTTTGTGTGCCGATCTCGAGTCGGTCGATCAACGACTTCATCGTCAGAGGATCCGGCAGGCCTTGGAGGGCGAACAACTGATAGGCCAGCGTCCAGGGTAGTTGGTCCTTCCCGGCTTCCCGAACGATGAAACGCGCTTCAGAAGACGGGTCGCCTTTGAAGAGGAGCACCCAGATGTTCGATCGGAACGAGGCCGCCGCAGGATCGTCGGAGGGATGAAATTCCGGCACCAGCGAAGGGACTTGCGAGATCGGCACGGGCGGACTGAATTCGATGTCGACAAGCTTGACGTAGAGCGTGCGGTTGTCGCTCTGATCGTTTGGATCGACGGCGTAGCTGAAGGAATAACGCACGTCGAAGCCGTCTCGCTTGAACGTATAGACATCCTCACCGTTCTCAGGCGACACCAGCTTGCGAAAATATTTATCCCAATCCGCGATGGCGTAGTACGTGAACACGCGCAGCGCGGATTTGCGGTCGCGAACCGCCTGGGGCATCCCGAGTTTTTGATGTAGTTCGGCCTGCGTCAGGCCGAGGTACCCATCCTCGAAATAGGGCGCCGCCAGCGGCGCAGACTGAGGCCAGCACAGAACCGTCAGCAGAGATCCCAAGAACCAAAGGCGGTGGTGGAGGATAGATCGCGGGAGCAATGGTTCTCTCCGGCAAGTCAGATCATCGTATCGGTGGATCTGGTCCAAGTCAAGGCGAGATGTCAGGCATTGCTTGCTGCCTTTGAGATCGCTCGGTTAAGATGGCCACGCGATGACTCGTCCCCAACACAACATCGAAGCCATGCTCCGTGAGCGGATTCTCATCCTCGACGGCGCTATGGGCACGATGATCCAGCAGCACAAACTGGATGAGGCCGCATTCCGCGGTGAACGGTTCAAGAACTGGAAGAAAGACCTCAAAGGCCACAACGACCTCCTGAATCTCACTCAACCGGCGCTCATCGAAGCCATTCACCGGCAGTACTTGGAGGCTGGCGCCGATATCATCGAGACCAACACGTTCAATTCTCAGGCTGTCTCCCTGGCCGACTATCAGATGGAGACTCTGGGTTACGAATTGTCAAAGGCCGGCGCCGAATGCGCCGCGCGGGCGGTGCGGGCCGTTCAGGAGGCCCACCCAGGTCGGCGCTGCTTCGTCGCCGGGGCGATCGGACCAACGACCAAGACCTCATCGATTTCAACAGATGTCAACAATCCAGCTGCGCGTGGGACCACCTATGAAGAGTTGGTGGCGGCTTACGGCGACCAAGTGCGTGGGTTGTTGGATGGTGGCGTCGATCTTCTGCTGGTGGAAACCATCTTCGATACCTTGAATGCCAAAGCGGCGTTCTTCGCCATTCAGCAGGCGTTTGCCTCCGGTGCGCGACAGGTGCCGATCATGGCCTCCGTCACGTTCATTCAAGCCGGCAGCAATCGTGGTGTGACGGGCCAGACGGTCGAGGCGTTCTGGAACAGCATCTCGCACGTTCCGCTCCTGAGTGTGGGAATGAACTGCGCCCTCGGCCCGCAAGAAATGCGACCGCTGATCGAAGAACTCTCTCGTATCGCGCCGATCTATGTGAGCGCGCATCCGAATGCCGGCTTGCCGAACCCCTTGTTGCCAACCGGATTTCCTGAGACGCCGGAGTCGCTGGCTCCTCAACTGCGAGAGTGGGCAGAAAATGGGTGGCTGAACATCGTCGGAGGCTGTTGTGGGACGACCCCTCCGCACATCAAACGGATCGCCGAAGCTGTGCGGGGTATCCCGCCACACATTCCCTCGGTTGTCGAGCCCTACACGCGCCTGAGCGGGCTGGAAGCCGTCACGATCCGTCCGGATTCGAACTTCGTGAATGTCGGCGAACGGACCAACGTTACCGGCTCGCCGGCCTTTGCGAAGCTGATTCTGGCCGGCGATTATGAAGCCGCCCTGTCGGTGGCACGCCAGCAAGTCGAGGGTGGCGCGCAGATCATCGACGTGAACATGGATGAGGGGATGCTCGATTCGAAGGCGGCGATGGAGAAGTTTCTGCGTCTCGTCGCCTCGGAGCCGGACATCTGCAAAGTGCCGATCATGGTCGACAGCTCAAAATGGGAAGTGTTGGAGACAGGCTTGCGCAATATTCAAGGCAAGGCGGTCGTCAACAGCGTCAGTCTCAAGGAGGGAGAACAGAAATTTGTCGAGCAGGCGACACTCATCCGCCGGTATGGCGCCGCGGTCGTTGTGATGGCCTTCGATGAAAAGGGCCAGGCCGATACCGTGGAGCGGAAGAAGGAGATCTGTGCCCGCTCTTACAAGATATTGACCGAGCAGGTGGGCTTCCCGCCGCAAGATATCATCTTCGATCCGAACATCTTGACGGTGGCGACCGGGATCGAAGAGCACAATAACTATGCGGTGAATTTCATCGAGGCGGCCAGCTGGATCAAGCGGAACCTTCCTGGCGCCAAGGTCAGCGGAGGCATCAGCAACATTTCCTTCTCCTTCCGCGGCAACAACGTCGTGCGTGAAGCGATGCATGCTGCCTTCCTCTATCATGCGATCAAGGCCGGTCTCGATATGGGCATTGTAAATGCGGGGCAGCTCGCCGTTTATGAAGAGATCCCTCAAGACTTACTTGATCTTGTTGAAGACGTGCTGCTAAACCGGCGGCCAGATGCGACGGAGAGGTTGGTCGCCTTTGCCGAGAGGGTCAAGGCTAAGGGCAAGACGGCCGTCAAAGACGACGAATGGCGAAGGGGAACGGTCGAAGAACGGCTGTCCCATGCCCTGGTCAAAGGGATTACGGACTACATCGACCACGATACGGAGGAGGCCAGGAAAAAGTATTCCAAGCCGCTGGCGGTGATCGAGGGCCCACTCATGGCTGGAATGAATGTGGTTGGCGATCTCTTTGGCTCGGGCAAGATGTTCTTGCCGCAAGTCGTGAAAAGCGCCCGCGTCATGAAGAAGGCGGTGGCCTATCTCATGCCTTTCATGGAAGAGGAGAAAAAGCGTCTGGGCAACTACCGGGCGCAGGGGAAGGTCTTGCTGGCCACGGTCAAGGGCGACGTCCATGACATCGGCAAGAATATCGTCGGCGTCGTGCTCGGCTGCAACAACTATGAAGTGATCGACCTCGGCGTCATGGTGTCGTGCGAAAAGATTCTGGCTGCTGCGTGGGACAACAAAGCGGACATCATCGGGCTCAGTGGCCTCATTACGCCGTCGTTGGATGAGATGGTGCATGTGGCGAAAGAGATGACGCGAGAGGGTTTCGACGTGCCGCTGCTCATCGGCGGGGCCACGACGAGCAAGGCCCACACGGCGGTGAAAATCGCCCCGTCCTATGAGCCGGGCGTGGTCCATGTGTTGGACGCCTCGCGCGCAGTGGGCGTGGTGGGGAGTCTCGTGAGCCAGACACAGAAGTCGAGATTTGTGAAGCAGGTAAGGGACGAGTACGATCGGATGCGCCAGGCGCACCAAGATCGGGGTGCGAAACCTCTGCTGTCGATCGCGCAGGCGCGCGCCAATCGCTTTACGTCGGACTGGGCCACTGTCGATGTGCCAACACCGTCAGTGCTCGGCGCAAGAACGATTCCCGATCAACCGCTTGCCGAACTGGTCCCCTACATCGATTGGTCTCCTTTCTTCCACACCTGGGAGTTGAAAGGGCGCTATCCTGAGATCCTCAAGGACTTGACGGTGGGACCGAAGGCCACAGAGCTCTACGACGATGCAAAACGATTGCTGGACGAGATCGTCCAGAGGAAACTTCTGAAGGCCAAAGGCGTGTACGGTTTCTTTGCTGCGACCAGTGCGGGAGACGATATCGAGATCTATCAGGATGAGTCTCGGAGAACCGTGCTCACGACCATTCACCATTTGCGTCAGCAGTCGGAGAAGCCGCAGGGACAGCCGAATTTATCCTTAGCTGACTATATCGCTCCAAAAGAGTCTGGCCGTAAGGATTACATTGGCACCTTCGCCGTGACGGCCGGCATTGGTCTGGACGAACTGTGCAGGCGATTCGACAAGGACCATGACGACTACAATTCCATCATGGCGAAAGCCTTGGCGGATCGGCTGGCCGAAGCCTTTGCGGAATATCTTCACAAGAAGGTGCGAGGCGAGTGGGGCTACGGCAAAGATGAACGATTGACGAACGACGATCTGATTCGTGAAAAGTACCGCGGCATCCGTCCCGCACCGGGCTATCCGGCCTGTCCGGATCACACGGAAAAACGATTGCTGTTCGATCTCTTATCCGTAGAAAAAAATGCCGGCATCACGCTGACCGAAAGTTTCGCCATGTTGCCGGCTGCGGCCGTGAGCGGGTTCTACTTCGCCCATCCGGATGCCAAGTACTTCGCTGTCGGCAAGATCGGCAAAGATCAAGTCGAAGACTACGCCCGTCGCAAAGGCATGGACCTCCGCACGGTCGAGCGCTGGCTGTCGCCGAATCTGAACTACGAGCCGGAGTAATTGGAGGGAGTTCGGACTAGGAGACTTCCGCCAGAACTGGTTGCCGAGAGGGTTTTCCCACCGCCGACGTCAAGGCCGACCGCACCTGCCGATAACGCTCTTCAGCCCAGCGGTTGAATTCCTCCGAATCGGTAAACACCAATTCCCATGCTTTGACCGCGTCGAGCATCAGCAACTGTTGCGGTTGGCCGTTGCCGGCAAAGTATACGGCCAGGACGGCCGACTTGCCGGTCAGACTGATATCGGTAAAGAGATGCACCATGGCGCCTGACGGCAAGGTCACTTCGCGAGAGGCCGCTTCGACCAGCGGTTGATACATGCGATGGAGAAATTGCGACGTGACCTCGAAGGCGTCCGTTGTGCCGAGGAGGCGAGGATTGGGCTTCTCGCCGAAGAGGTTCTCCGTCAAGTAGGTCGCCGCCTCCCAGGTCGGCATCACGCCCGAGGTGACCAGCGCTTCGCAGAGATAGGCGATCCAATTGCGGGTGACTCCGGTTCGTTTGGTTGAGATGCTCTTTCTGGCCATTCGCAAGAATCCTTTCGCGCAATTCCAAAACGATGGGTACAAGGCCTGACTGGTGATGCCTGCGGCCGTACCGATGTGATGAAGGCAGTATAACGCGGCGGGTGATAGCGTCAATGAAATGGAGAAATTGCGAAGCCGTGCTCGTTACGGTTCGCGTGGGATCCCGAGCGGCGGCTTGTCCGCGTATTGTTCTTGTATACGTTTGATGTCGGGGAGAGAGGCGAGGAAGACGTCCAGCAACTCGGGATCGAAGTGTTCGCCGCGGTGTTTGCTCATGAGATCGACCGCGTGCTCGAACGCGAACGCCGGTTTGTAGACGCGGGCCGTCGTCAGGGCATCGAATGCGTCGGCGATGGCAGCGATCCGGCCTTCCACCGGAATCGCTTCGCCTTTCAGCTGGCGCGGGTACCCGCTTCCGTTCCACCGTTCGTGATGTGTCAGGGCGATGGTCGCGGCGACGTTCAATATTTCCGCGTCTGAGCCGGCCAGGATGCGATAACCGATCTCGGCATGTTGGGCGATCACGTTGAATTCGTCCTGCGTGAACTTGCCCGGTTTCAGCAAGACGTGGTCCGGGGTGCCGATCTTGCCGATATCGTGCATCGGACTTGCGGTCCTGATGAGATCGCAGCGCTCGGCGGACAACCCGTATCGACGGGCGAGCAGCTCGCAGTAGTGGCTCATCCGCTGGATGTGTTGCGCCGTGGCGCTGTCGCGGTATTCGGCGGCAATGGCTAACCGTTGAATGGTTTCCTCTCGCGAGAGACGCAATTCCTTCTCGCTGCGTTCGAGCCACTCAAGCGCCTGCTGCAACGCCATCGTTCTGGTCCGGACGATGTCCTCGAGGTTATCGCGATGCAGCTTGTTTTCGATCTCCAGTCTGCGTCGCCGCAATGCGTTGGTGACGTTGATCAAGACTTCGTTCGATTCGAACGGCTTGACCACGTAGCCGAACGCGCCCATGTCCAGGGCGGCGTTGGCCAGCACGGCGCTGTCGAGGCCGGTCACCATGATGGCTGCGGTATGCGGATATTGGCTGAGGATGTTGCGCACGAGATCCATGCCCGATTCTCCAGGCATGTTGACGTCACAGAGCACTAACGCAAACTGGGTCTCAGCAAGTTTCTGGCGCGCCTCTTTCGCGTCCGATGCCAGCGTGGTTTCGTAGCCATGCGTTTGGAGCATGTACCCGAGGAGCCGTCTGATCGGTTCCTCGTCGTCGATGATGAGCACCCTCTTGAGATCAATCAGTGACTGCTGGCCGGCTCGGTCGAGAAGCAACGTCATGGTCGGAGAACCTTTGTGGTTGCGGGATCGGATGTCGTCGAAAGCCCGTATCTGCGCGCGTTCAAGGCATCGTGAAGACCATAAAACGGGTGCACCTTTTATGCCACTTATTTGTCGTTTTTCGCCCTCGTTCGGGCCTACGTGGACTAGGTCGGCTGATTAACGAGAGAACTGAAATCAGCCGAAGCCGCTTTCCCTTTCGTGCCCCCGATGATGAACTCCCAGGGGCCAGCGAAGAGGCCGCCAGTGACACATCGGACGGAATTTGGCAGGACGGAGGCAGAATTGTACAAAGCGCCGACTGTGTGGCGGCATTGATCCGAAGGGATCGTGTCCGATTCATTGCGATTTCAGCAGGCCTTCCCTATAATGCGCCAAATCTTTTTGGGAGAGTACACACACATGAGCAGCTCCGGGGGCGCACTTCGAGTAGATGGACGACGCAGGGATCAAGTCCGTCCGGTCAAGGTGACGAGGAATTTCATCAAACATGCGGAAGGGTCTGTCCTGATCGAAATGGGCGACACGAAGGTCATCTGCACCGCGTCGGTTGAGGAAAAAGTTCCTCCGTTTTTGAAGGGCAAAGGGAGCGGATGGGTGACCGCCGAGTATGCCATGCTGCCGAGGTCCACCCATGAGCGGTCGCCTCGCGAGGCGGTGAAGGGCAAGCAGGGCGGAAGGACGCTCGAAATCCAGCGACTCGTCGGTCGGGCTTTGCGGGCGGTGACCGATATGTCTCAGTTGGGCGAACGATCGATCTGGATCGACTGCGATGTCATCCAGGCGGACGGCGGGACAAGGACGGCCTCCATCACCGGATCGTTTATCGCGTTGGCCGACGCCCTGGCTACGCTGAAGTCACGCGGCTTGATCAAGAAGCGGCCACTTACCGACTACCTGGCGGCGATCAGTGTCGGAAAGGTGGGGGGGGAGATTTTGGTCGATCTAGCCTACAGCGAAGATTCTACCGCTGAAGTGGACATGAACCTGGTGATGACGGGCAAAGGTCAGTTCGTCGAGATTCAGGGAACGGCCGAGAAGACTCCATTTGCCAAGCAAGATATGGATGGCTTCTTGGCGCAAGGTTGGTCGGCCATTCAGACGTTGACCTCATTGCAGCGCGATCTCATCGGGCCACTGGATTAGAGTTCGCTTCCATGATTCATGAGGTGGTGCTCGCCACGCGCAACCGGCACAAAGGTCAGGAACTGGCTGCGTTGCTCGGAAACCTGGGGATTCGCATCCGCACGTTAGCCGAGTTTCCCGATGCTCCGGAAGTGATTGAGGATGGGGACACCTGCGAGGCCAATGCAATCAAAAAGGCCAAGGAGATCGCGCAAGCCACGGGGCTTCCAGCTGTCGCAGACGACACGGGGCTGGAAGTGGAGGCGCTTGGCGGACGCCCCGGTGTCTATGCTGCTCGGTATGCCGGCGAGCAGGCGACGTATGAAGACAACTGCGGGAAGTTGTTGGAAGAGTTGAGAGGAGTGCCGAGGGAACGGCGAACCGCACGGTTCATGACTGTGGCGGCGGTCGCGTGGCCTTCGGGTCGCATCCAGGTTGCCACCGGCACGTTGCGCGGTGTGATTACCGAGCGGCCTACGGGGGGGGAGGGATTTGGGTACGACCCCGTGTTTTTTGTGCCAGAAGTCGGAAAAACTCTCGCCGAACTGTCTGCCGAAGAAAAGAACCGCATCAGCCACCGCGCAAAAGCCTTTGCACAAGTCCGACAATTGTTGCAAAATGCTGGTTGGACTGTCGGTTGACGGACACGTCGGGGCGTAGCGCAGCCCGGTAGCGCGCCTGCTTTGGGAGCAGGATGTC
>CAZPYP010000050.1:12258-16446 GCA_964590845.1 uncultured Nitrospira sp. | reverse complement strand
GCTCCAATTCATGGAGCACTTCGTCGCTGATCCTCCCCTCGTTCCGCAACGCGATCAACGCGACGCGTTCGGCTGTCATCGCTTCGAACCGCAGCAGGCGGAAGGATTCCCCGGTTCCAGTCGTTCCATCGGTATTCACCGTTGCCCGCTCCGCCAGCCGCTCGAGCTGGCGCCCATAATGGAGCCGCACCCGCTCGACCTGTTCATCCTTGGCCCAATCCTCTTGCGCGACCTCCTCCAAGCGGGCCAACGCGGCGGTCGTCGCATGTTCTCGCGCAACCCGCGCTTCCTGTTCAAGCCCGCCGTCCTCCGGTAAGCGCAGGATTTTGATGATCGGCGGGAGCGACAAGCCTTGCAAGACCAGCGTGGCCAGGATGACGGCAAAACTGATCAGAATAATCTCAGAGCGAAAGGGAAAGGGATGGCCGTTGGCCGTGACCAGCGGCAGTGCCAGCGCCGCCGCCAATGTCACGATCCCGCGCATGCCGGTCCAAGCCACGAGAAACAGACCCTGCCAGGGAGGCAGCGGATCGCGGGCGCGGAGCGAGGCGCTCAAGGCGCGAGGGATCCATGCAGACACCGGCACCCAGACCAAGCGCACGAGAATCGCGGTCAGACTCACGGCCAGCCCGGCCGTCAGGACGGGACCGAATCGTCCCGCCGGCACCGCCTCACGCAAGGCGCCGAGTTGCAATCCGATGAGAATGAAAATGAACCCGTTGAGGATGAAGATCAGCAGATCCCACACGGCCTTGGCTTGCAGCCTGGTCAGCGGCGACACGGCCGCACTGAAATGGCGGCGCAGATGCAGCCCGCCGGCCACACAGGCTAAGACGGCCGATGCATGGACCGATTCCCCGATTACCCAGGCCACGTAGGGAGCCAGAAGGGTGATCGCAATTTCGGTGAAACTGTCGGCGGTCGTACACAAGGCCCACCGTGCGACCGTGCTTACGGCCAGTCCGATGGCGACGCCGACGACGGCCGCAAACACGAACTGTCCGAGCGCGCCGCCGAACGAGAAGGCTCCACCCACTGCGGCCGCAACCGCCACTCGATACAGCACCAGCGCGGTGGCATCGTTGACGAGGCTCTCCCCTTCGAGCACCGTCACGACGCGCCGGGGAATCCGCAGTCGTTTGCCGATCGCCGTCGCGGATACGGCGTCCGGCGGCGACACGATCGCACCGAGCGCAATCGCCTCGGCCCAGCCGATGCCCGGCAGCATCCAGCGAGCCACCGCCGCCACAGCGGCGGTCGTGGCCAGAACCAACCCGACGGCCAACAGCGAAATGGGACGAAGATTCCGGCGAAACTCACGCCAGGAAGTGAAATAGGCCGCCGCCCAAAGAATCGGCGGCAGAAACACCAGGAACACAAGATCGGGGCTGAGCGTCACGGTCGGTAGGCCGGGGACGACGGCCAACACCAGGCCGCCGATGACGAGCAGGATAGGATACGGGATGACGAGTTTTTGCGCGAGCGTCGTCAGCGTCAGGACGACCGCCAGCAGCAGGATCACAATTTCGAGCTGGTGGAAACCCGCCATGCCAACGTGCTTCCAAATCGATAACGCGGGAGGAGCCGAGCCGTAGGCTACGTGGGGCCGGCGCTGGAGTCAATCGGTGAGACCGCGCACCTGGTCACATCCCCGTGGCGATGCCTTCCTTCCATGCATGCCGTCTCCTGATTTCTGCTATGCTCCACCGATATGCCGGCTCCGCTGGTGGCATTCATCGTCATCTTCCTCATCGGCTCAACGTTGCGTGGGACGGGGCTCCTCAACCGGTCGCATGCCGAACGGCTGGCCTCGGCCGTCTTTTCGATCAGCCTGCCGGCGACGATCCTCATTTCCTTGGAGAGCCTGCCGTTCGCATCGACGGCCTGGAAACTTCCCGCAGCCGCTTGCTTGATCACTCTGCCGATGGCGGCGATCGCCTGGCGAATGGGAGCGGCGCTGCAGCTGTCCCGGCAGACACAAGGCGGCTTCATCCTTGCGACCAGTTGCATCAACTCGATCTATTTCGCCTATCCGGTCATCCTTGCCACGCTCGGAGACGAGGGACTCGCTCGCGCGATCCTCTTCGATCTCGGTCAAACCACCTTGACGCTGACCGTGCTCTACGCGTTGGCCCTCTGGCATGGAGCGCCGGCCTCGGACGCGCGCCTGCCGGCAAGGCGCGTTCTCTCCTCTCCACCGCTGTGGGCTCTGGCCTTCGTGCTCGGGATGAAGCTGCTGGGAATGAGGCTCCCTCCCCTGGTACGCGAACTGCTCATGCCGCTGCATTTGACGACGACACCGCTCGCCAGCCTCGTCTTGGGTCTTTCCATCACCCTCTCGGCCGTGAGAAGCACCTGGCCGGTCGCCGCATTCGGTGTGTTGTTGCGGATGGGAGGCGGATTCCTGTTGGGATATGCGGCGACGGCGCTGCTTCAATTGACCGGCATCGAACGCGCGGTGGTGATGCTCGTGGCCGGGATGCCCTCGGCCGTCATGGCCGTGCTCTTCGCCGCTGAAACCAGGGTCGACGAAGACCTCGTGGCCTCCATCGTCGGTCTGTCTATTTGCCTCGGCGTCGCCCTGCTTCCTTGGTTCTCTCCGCTCGCCACAATCCTGCTCGGATGACAACGCGCGCGGGCACCTCGTCCGCAGAAACTTTCTCGCAACCCTTGTGTCTTCTCTCACACCGTGTTACGGTACGACCAGATCGCGTCAGGTCGCATACAGCCGGACGCGATGATCGATCGTCCGCACGCCATCGTTCTGCATCGGCCGAGCATTCTCTCTAGGCGTACCCGCCCATCGCTCGCAAGACCAGCCCGACAGTGTCGTGGGGTTTGTGTTCACATTTTCAAGAGGTGTATTCGTGTTTCAACAGTTTGTATCAGCCCTCCGCGCGTTCACGCATGCCGCTGCGGAAAGCCTATACCACATCGTCATCGTCGCCTTGAGCGGAGGCATCGCCCTGCTCCTACCGGCGGGCGCCAAGCAGTTTCTCGTGCTCTGGGCCAGGATCGAGCACGACAAATTCTCGCTCATCGCGATCGAAATGTCCGTCGCCGTCCTGCTCATCGGCGGCATCAGTTATGTCGGCCGTAGCCTGCGGGACCGGCGTGTCGCCGCCGTCGCCATCAATGCGGGCTTGGTCTGGTTCTTTCCCCGCCGCGCGCGAGCCGCCGAGCGGCGGATCAGGCAGCTGCGTGACAGCCAAGGCGCCGGCCGGACCATCAAAGTCATCGGTTCCAGCGGCTACAGCACACTGGTCGACCAGGTCGGTAATCTGGCCTCGGTGCTCGACAAGTGCCTCGGCGCTCACATCCTGCTGGTGAATCCATACAGCCAGGAAGCCAGCACGCGCATCGAAGCCATCGGCCATCCGGATTTCACGCTCGACAGGTTTCGAGACGAAGTCCGCCAGAGCGTCGCGCTCCTCAAGCGCCTCAAAGCCAGAGGCAAGGCCGTCAAGCTGAAGTTGTACGCGGATGCGCCGTTGGTCAAAATGGTCATCCTCGGCGACTATCTGTGGCTGCAGCATTACCACGCCGACCTCGACGTGGAGACCATGCCCGAGTACGTCTTGCGGCACAATCCACAGTCGCATGGCCTCTATACGCTCTACACGCATTACTTCCAACAACGGTGGGGCAGCGCCGAGATACCCGAATACGACCTCGATACGGACGAACTCGTCTATCGCAATCGAGCGGGCAGCGAGATGCGACGGGAACGGTTTGAACCGGACTTCATCGATGCGTCCGACGGCTGCGCCCAACTCGCCCTCCAGCGCTCATAATCGCGCGGCAGGATTCGGCCAGGGCAAGGACCAGTTTGTAACCTCGTGGCGGGAGGACTATGCTAGTGAGGCGAGGCTGGTCCCTACCTCGACCAAGGAGGTCCTGCCATGAATCCTGTCGTCTTCGCACTGTGCGCCGTCCTGGCACTGCAGTGGCCGCTTCTCGAAAGCAGCGCGGGTGACTTGCCCGGCATCCCGCCGGAAACGGTGACCGATTACCTGCATGCCATCATCCAATCGGACCGAACGTTCTACACGATCCACGTCGTGGAGCGGCAGCAGAACGCCGGCGGTGTGCTGGCAGCAGAGGACTGGCGCGCCCAGCAAAAAGCGCTGCCGCTCCCCGCTCAATTTCTGATGGAAAGCAGCGAACTGACGATGAAAGCCGGCACCA
>CAZPYP010000050.1:0-12158 GCA_964590845.1 uncultured Nitrospira sp. | reverse complement strand
CTCCCCGCTCAATTTCTGATGGAAAGCAGCGAACTGACGATGAAAGCCGGCACCAGATTCCGATATCGCCTGATCAGCCTCTGGCCGATCAATCCGCACAACGTAGCGCGGAACGACCTGGAGCGCTCCGGTTTGCAGTCGCTGCAAGCGCATCCGGAGAAAACGGTGACGGGAACGTTCAAAGAAGGAAACGTGACCTACTTCCAAGCCATCTACGCGGATCGGGCGGTCAGCCACAGCTGCGCCCAGTGCCACAATACGCATCCGAACAGTCCCAAGAAGGATTTCAAACTGCATGACACGTTAGGCGGGTTGGTGATCGAAATTCCACTGGAACGATAGACACCAAGCAGCGAAGTCTAAGCGGCTGCGAAAGCACCTAGAGGGTGTGATTCGTCGAGTCCTCAAACGCCTGAGGATACTGAAACAGCCAAATCACCAGCAGCGTGCCGCCCGAACACATCATCGACAGGTCCGAGCACGCAGAGGCCAACGCTGAGGTGACGGTCGGCTCATCGAACGGCGCAACACAGTAGTAGCCGACCAGTGCGGCGGTGTACAGCGTCCTGCCCCAGGGCCGGCAGCGCCAGAGTCCTACCCACCCTACCAGCGTGCCCCCGAAAGCCGTCAGCATCGCAAGCCAGAGTCCGTTGACCGGCTGCGCCGCCTGGGAGCCGGCATAGTCCAGCAACGCCGGAGGAAACGAGGCGAGAAACTCGTCCGCAATCCCGCTGGCGACGGCCAAGCAACCGTCGGCCAGGATGAGTGCGCGAAGGACGACACGGAGAGCAACGATCGGGGGTCGTGTCTGATCGACCATCTTACCTGTGCCACTTGGATAAGTCGAAGCAGTCTGCATGCTCGGCACCGAAGCCGCAAGTTGACCCGTAGGCCGGTTAGAGCACCTCGAAGGCGATCTCTCGGATACTCACCGCCCCGGTCTGGTCGGCCAACGAGATCCGGACGCGGTGTTTTCCCGGTGGAATCTTCGCTTCTTTGACGCTGATGCCCTCGGCCGTCACGAACGGCCGGATACGGTCGGTGATGTCGATCTGAATGAATTTGACGAGCACGACTTTGAGACTGTCGAGATCCACCGGCCCAAACAGTGGAGCGAACTTCACGAGCACTTGGACCGGCATCGGCCCGCGGCCCCCGTTGAGAGGCTCGACCACGTCGATCACGGGGCCGGCGGAAATATCCTCGCGCCCGACTTCGATCGGCACGCCCTTGAGGAGCGGCGCCGGCGCCATCGCCGCCTCTTCCGGCGTGATGAGCCAATCACCGGCCGCGGCCTGCCCGATACCGATGACACAGACACACATCACCGCGCCGCTAACGGCGAACAGGCTCGCGCCTCGTCCAAAGATTCGTATGTCCATCGCTGACACTCCTCACTCGCGACAATCACAACGGGATGACGCCTCGACCGACACTGAAAAGTATGACATTGTCCAGGGAACCGACTCAAGAGAGAGAAAATCGACAAGGCGTGCGGCCGTTCACAGGCCTTCACTGACCGAGATTGGGCGAGCTATCACAGATGGGGCAAGCTAGTAACGAACCCCTGTGGCTTCCGTAGGAGTCACATCGGCCCGGACGGCTGTCTTTCCTCTGTCCGCAGGCTAGGGAAGCAGGGTAAGGGGGTGGGGATAGGTGTAGGGCGAGTAATGCGCAACCCACGTGTTGGTCGCGGCACAGCGGTAGAGCGTTCCCTCGGGACCCTGATCCGTCGCGAAATAGCCGACCCCGCCGCCGCTTTCAAGTGCATTGGTCGTACAGGCCGTTGGACGATTCGCCAAGGTGCCGAAGCCCATTCCCGTCGAACCATTGAAAGGACTTGTCGGTGAGGTTTGCATTGAAGCCGAAACAGCATTGTAGTAATCGCGCTGCGGCTTGATGTGGTCGTCGACGGATGGATTCGCCGTGCCCCAGGGAGTCGCAACCAGCATATCGATCTTGGTTCCCGTATCGGACCACCGATTGTTCCAGATGTACATGGGCTTCAAGTTGGCAGCGAAATCCCGGCCTGGCTGTCGCCAACAGGGATAGCCGAAATAGGTGCCGGCCGGCGCACGATTCCCATCGATGGCTTTCGAACCGTCGCAACGTCCCGGAGGATCGCTGTACCCGGCCACATTCGGCGGGGCGGAACGGTAATGGGTCATTTCCAGCGGGTCTCCATTCTTCGGCACCCCAGTCTGTGCGGTGAATTGATTGTTGAACGCGATGAATTCTCCCGAGCCTTGGTGATGGAACAGCCGATACCCGTCGTTCACGCCTTGACCAGCCGCGCCCGCATCCACTCGCAAGCTATTGTCATACAGTTCCCAGTTCTGAGGACCGCCGGCATGGACAACTCCGTGCGAGGTGACGAGACAATTCAGCGTCGTGTTATGCCGAAATACGACCGCCGCGCCTCCCCAACTGTCGGAACAGCCGGCCCCGGCATTGGTCATGGTGGTGATGGAGATATCGTTGTCTTCAACGAACATGTTGTTTGCCGTGCCAAACTGCGACGGAGGAGGCGTGGAGTTCTCCTGGCCGATCCAGTGAAAGAGCATCACCGAATTGGGATTCGTCAAGGTGTTGTGGTCGACCACGCCATAATAGTTCGCTGCCGCTTGCGTGTGGCCGAAGAGAATGGCGATGGAACCCGCATTCAGATTGGTAAAGGTATTGTGGTCGATCCGCACCTGGGTCAAGGTCCCGGTGCTTACCGCCGCAATCCAGATGATGTAGTTCTGACCCGGATTGTTTCTGAACGTAAAGCCGGAGATGCGGTAGAATTTCGTATTGATCCCCGTCAGCGTGTCAAACAGCACGGCGGTACTGCCGACGTTGATCAGGCAGCTTCCCGCCGTTTGACACTTCAACGTCACGCCCTTGGAATTGGACAGCCGGACCGCCGTTCCCCACGTACAGGTTCCATTGGGGACGATGACCGTATTCCCGTCGCTGGCGGCATTCACCGCACTCTGGACATCCGCCTGTGAGCAAGAAGCGGCGTTGACAATCGTGCCGTTGCCACCGCCGGCCATCGTGGTGGCATTCGCGCTTGCGCTCTGGGGAGAGTTATTTCCTGCCGCGTCGTACGCCGACACGGTGTAGGAATAATTGGTCGACGGTGTCAGGCCGGCATGAGTATAGGCCGGCGTCGTTGAGGTGCCGACTTGCACCCCGCCGCGATAAATCCTATAGCCGGCCACGCCCACATTGTCGGTACTCGCAGTCCATACGAGGTTGATCTGTGACGAAGACATCGCCGTGGCCGACAAATTAGTCGGCGTGCTCGGGGCAACGTTGTCCGCCGAGCCGGCCGGAGTTCCCGACGGCGTCGTCCCGCCGCCGGAATCGCTACAGGCCGAGAGGCTGAGCATCACGAGAGCCGCAATGGAGCAGGCGATGAATATCCGCATGTTCCCTTTCTACAGCAGACCGTCACATGGTCGGGCCACACCGACCGTAGACAGCAAGCGATATGCCAAGGGGCTATGCTGGAGAGAGCGAACAACAGCCGATACGGCTTAGAGTTAGGAGAGAACCAGGCGGCGGGAAACGAGCCGGCCAACGCGTTCTTGTACGGTCTGTAGGGCGAACCGCTCGAGACCAGGCACTGCACCGAAGACGCGAACGCCTTTACAGCGCGCTGCACACTGAATAGGCTAGAGCGCCATGTACATGCTTAAAGCGGCGAGCCTCTATTTCTCGATCGTGTTCGGAGCGGGCTTTGTGCTCGGCACCCTTCGAGTCCTTCTCCTGGTTCCTCACGTTGGAGAGCGGACAGCCGAACTGATTGAAATGCCGCTCATGCTCATCGTCATTGTCCTGGCGGCGCGCTGGATCGTCCGACATCGCCTCCATGACGCCCGGCCGTCGCTCACGATCCTGGTCGGCTTGCTGGCGATGGGCCTCGTGCTGCTCGCCGATCTCGGCGTGGGCATGATCCTGCGAGACATGGCGGTCGCCGAGGTTTTCCTCCAACGCGATCCAGTTTCAGGCACGGTCTACTACCTGAGCCTGCTCGTCTTCGCTATCCTGCCTACCTTCCTCTCCTACTGGCGACAGCCCTCCTGAACCTATTGGCCACCGAGAGACGCGCCTGACCATCCGTAGTCCCATGTTGACAATATAATTGTCACTATATAGCATGACAACATGCTTGTCATTTAGGCGCACGTCAGAAACTGAACCCAGGAGAACCAGCATGACCCAACGGACTCGACAGCTCTATCAATGCACCCGTCTCATACGTTCCTGCTTCCACCAACTGAAGGCCTTGGGGGACGAACTCCACAAGGATCTCGGCGTGACGGTGGCCATGCGGGCGGTGATGGAAAGCCTGGCGGAAGATGGCAAGCAAACCGTCCCTCAGGTCGCGCAAGCTAAAGCGGTCTCGCGTCAACACATCCAGGTCAACGTGGACGAATTGGCCAAAGCCCGATTGGTCACGTTCCAAGAGAACCCCGGCCACAAACGTTCGCCGTTCGTGGCGCTGACGAAGAAAGGAACCACCACCTTCGCCGGCATGCGCCGACGCGAAGCGAGGATCCTGGAACAGATCGCCGGATCATTCACCTCCGCCGAACTGAACCATACGTCCGATACCCTGATGAAACTGAAACAGTCCATCATCGAGGTTCGAAAAGAGAAAGGAGTTGAACCATGAAACTGCCACAAACCATTGCTGAACAGTTTGAGCGGCCTCGTGGCCTGCTCGGCCATATCACCGGCTGGGTGATGGCCCACCGGGCGTCCAATCGAGACCGAAATCGTTGGACCGTCGACCTGCTCGACATCCAACCCACCGACCATGTCCTGGAACTGGGATGCGGGCCGGGCTTGGCGCTTCAGTGGTGCCTGGATCGCGCGAAAGACGGTCGTGTCGTCGGGCTCGACCACTCGGAGACGATGCTGGCTCAGGCCCGCGCGAGAAATCGACAAGCTGTGAGAGACCAGCGGCTCGATCTGCGGCTGGGGAGCCTCAACGAATTGGCTGCATCCAGCGAGCATTTCGACAAGATCTACTCGGTCAACGTCGTGCAGTTCCTCGACGACCTCGGCGCCGCCTTCTCGGTCTTTCATGCCAAGCTCAGGCCTGGAGGGCTCGTCGCAACCACCTACATGCCCAGAGGGCAGAACCCGGACCGGGCGAAAGCGTGGAAACTGGCGGAGGAAGTCACCCGCCACATGGAACAGGCGGGATTCGTACGGATCAGGACCGAAGAACTGCCACTCCAGCCAGTGCCGGCCGTCTGCGTGCTCGGCATGCGCCGCCCATGATAGGTCTGCTCTGGACAATCGTCGCCCTGCAGATGCTGTCCAATCATGCCATGGCCGGTGAACGCGTAGTTTGGATCGACACCGATCCGGCCTGCACGCTGGAATCCACTCAGGATGTGGACGATTGCTGGGCGATCCTCGCCGCCTTGCGGTCGAACGAGTTGAACGTGATCGGACTCAGCACGGTCTTCGGAAATAGCTCGATCAAGGACACGACACAATCGGCGCGACTCCTGCTGCATACAATCGCCACCCACGAGCCCTGCCTCGCGTTACCGCCTGTCTCACCTGGATCGGGCCGACCGATCCGAGACCAGGACGAACTCCCACCCGCAGTGGAGAACCTGGCAGCCGCGCTCACCACACATCGCCTGACCATCTTAGCGCTCGGGCCCTTGACCAACGTAGCCCTCCTCCTGCGCCACTATCCAACGTTGATTCCCCGAATCGAATCCATCGTGGCCGTAGCCGGCCAACGGCCCAGGCAAGTATTCCGAGTGGGAAAGACGCCGCTCCTGCACCTTCACGATCTGAACGTCCGCAAGGACCCCAACGCCGTCGACTTCGTCCTACGCTCCGGTATACGGCTTCATCTGATTCCATTCGAGGCGGCATCCGGAGTCATGATCACCGGCAAGGATCTTGACGCCTTGGAACGACGAAGGGTCCTCGACGCCTGGCTGACATCGCGTTCCCGTCCCTGGCTGTCGATGTGGGAAACCTTGTTCGGCGCCGGCGGATTTGTACCCTTCGATGCCCTTGCCGTCACCTATCTCCTTGCGCCCGAAGAATTTACTTGCCAGGAGATACCGGCCAGGCTCGTTCGCCGACATGGCCTGTTCGCCGCCCGCGACACCTTGGAGGTCTCTTCCTCGTTCGAAGATGAAAGCCTGGTCCGCTACTGTTATGAGGTTTCAGACTTGATTCGAGACTCCCCACTGAAGCTGCTGACGGGAGAAGGAGTGAGTCTGCGAGTGATGAATAGGTAGTGGCAAAACCCGAAGCGCAATCAGTTATCGTAACTTCGACCCCGAATCCCCACCTCGGCCAAGCCTGCGTCATCGAGTCCGGGAAGCCCATTGGTCCACCGATCTCCGCAGTCACCCCCCGATGACATGCTCTTGCAACGCGTTTATTAATATGTACACTGTACGTACAGTCGAGTTGCGTTTTAAATGGGATGAGATCAACAACCGATGAAATCTGAAACAGCACGGCGCCTCATTCGAGGAAGCTCAAACGGTCTTCTGGACGACCATGCGATACGATTCTTTGACCCCGACCACTCGGACGATGAAGATCGATTTATCATGCTTGGCGTGAGCTTCAAACTGCGCGTCCTCGTCGTCTGCCATTGTCACAGGGAACGCGAGCAGGTCATTCGTATTATCGCAGCAAGAAAGGCCACTCGGCAGGAAGCCACACACTACGGGAGGTGAGCGATGAGAACCCAGTACGACTTTTCAAAGATGAAGGGAGAGTGCAATCCCTATCGGAAACAACTGAAACAGTCCATTACGATCCGACTCGATCGCGCCACCGTGGGCTATTTCAAAGGGCTCGCCGCTGAACTCAACATGCCCTACCAACACCTGATCAACCTGTATCTGCGGGACTGTGCGCTCAACCAGAAGAAGCTGGCCTTGAAATGGGCGTCATAAATCCGAGATGAATGCGACGGCTCGCCTTGCAGCCCCGCCGCGGCCAAGCCTGCGTCATCGAGTCCGACCTCGGCCTCGACGCCCTTTCGAAAATGAGCTAGCCTCTCTTCTTGACCGTGGCCGCTCTGGGATGAGCCTGCCTGCGGCGAATCCGCGATGGCAGCAGACACGCTTATGAATCATGTGGGCTAGGTCTCCATCATTTCCAATCGCGCATCGAATTCATGCCCGCAAGACACGCAGCGGATGCAGTCCGATTCAACCGTAAATTCATCGGACCTGATGCCCATGCCCCCGCAGTCGGGACAGCGGGCCAGATGGACGCGCTGGTCGTCCACCGTCTCGTATTGGCTGCCTCGGAAACAGTAGATTGGCTTCCCCTCCAGCAGCCAGGGATTGCCGGCATGGTCTCTCACCGGCAAGGCCAGATAATGGTGTTTCACGTACTCGTCGATTTCGAGCAGACCGGCAAACCCGTCCTTGATGAATCGACCGGTGACCGCTTCATAGAGGGCGCACTCCTTGACGATCGCTTTCGTCGGTCCCATGGTCCCTCCTTCAGACGCCGTGGCGCGCGGGTCAGATGACGCCGGAGTAGTACCGGAGAATGTTGGACACCGAAATGACGCCGATGATCTGGCCGTCCTGCGCAACGGCCAAGTGCCGAGTCGCCTGCTCTTTCATCAAGCGCACCGCTTCGATGAGCGGCCGGTCTCCGCGAATCGCCACGAGCGGTTTCCGCACGCAGGCCTGCACGGCCGTCGTATTGGCATCGAGCCCGTTGGCGACCACGTCGCGCGCGAGCGCCGAATCGGTGATGAATCCGACATAGGTCTCCTTGTCGGTCACGAGCAGCGAGCCGGTTTTCCATTGCTGCATGAGCCGACCGGCCTCGCGCAGCGTGGCGGTGTGCGGGACGCTCCGAAGATCCTGCGACATATGCTCGCTCACCTGTGGCCCGGTTAAGATCTGCCGCCCCGTCCGAGGCTTCTTCGGTTCGGCGGCGCGGCGGGCTTCCAATTCGGACACACAACTTTCCAACACCCGGCTCCGTTGCATCAGGCTCTGCCGTTCACCGTCGAGCCCGATACTCTCCGGCGCCTCTTCGGTCATGTTCACCAACCCGGCGGCTTCACCCAACTGGGCATACTGATAGGCATCCAAGAGTTCGGAGGTTTCGCCGAGCAGCTCCGCAATCAAGCGCTCCGCTTCCGCGTCGAACTCTTCCAGGCTGCGGCTGGCCTTGCCCTTCTTTAGATACGGAGCCAGCTCAGCCAGCTGCGCGCGCATGCGCTCGATACCGCGGTCCAGAGAAATCCGAGGCTTTTTAGGAGTGGTGCGTGTGACGGCCATTAGCACCTCCGGTAGTCAGGTCGGTGGCGGGATGGCCGAATCTTACCTCTGCACGGCAAGGCGAGGCAACCGGCGATTTTTGGCGAAGATTGGGCGCTCGTGGAGCGGTGTGCGCGAGGACGACTATCTTAATCGGTCGAATACTCGATAGGAGTTCGTATGTCTCGATTGAACTCACAGCCACCGAGGAGCAGCATTCACAGCTAAGCTAGTTCACTTCCCATCCCATGACTCCCGCCCCTTGCTTCAGGAATCTCTCACAAAAAGCAAGTATTTGGCCTTTGCCATGCATTCTTGTTATCTACTTTCCAATAGTCTCCGTCTTATAATGCGCAAGCATTGAAGATGTTTTGCAATGTTTCATCTAGATAAGGAGAGACACTATGAGAAGGTTTGCGACTTGCCTTGTTTGCGTCATAGGGATCACGCTAGCTGGCTGCACCGTTCCAACCACATATTCCAAGTCAGTTTCCGTAAAAAAGGATGCTGCAGGAAATGTTCTTGAAGTTGTAGAAACCGAAACCGTAGTCCAGCCTGGCGGTCAAGGATATCCGGTTCAATTCGAACGCCTCAAAGGAATCCAGCCTGCGTCGAACGTATCGCAAGAAGAAGATACCAGAAGCGGGTATGAGTTCAGAAAGAATAAGTAGCCAGTTAGCTTTGCATCACCGATGATGAGAATGCAGAGATTTGCCATGACTTCGGCGCGGCCCTGGTTTACCCACCGACTCAAGGTGGGGAAATCCTCGACGTACGCTTGATCGTATAGACCAAATCGCCGGGCAACTCACCCTACAACTCAGCGACATCGGCATCCGCTCGGGCGTAAAGGCCCATGTGCCCCAGAGCCACAACCCCACCCAGGCTACAGATGCCAATCCAACCAAGCCCAGCAGGATGGAACCCACCATCCTCATCACCCCACTCCGTCGAAGAATACGGCATCGAGTTCGACCGCAACACCGACACCCCTTTCCGGGCCAGGATTATCTTCAAGGAACCATGCAGGCTCCAGTGAGAATACCGAGGCCAAAGGACACAAGCCCAAGAAACACCCCATGGGCGATTTCATTCTCCCCAATACCACGGGGGAGATTCGGAATGATGAACCGCACTATTATGTAGCCGACAAGTTGGACAACACCAGCGACCGCACCCCAGAACAGCACTTCATGGAGTTCGGCACTATTTGAGACTACGAATGCTAGTGCGGCGATAAAGCCCAGAATGGCTCCGCCAAGGCTACAAGCGGCCGCTACATTCCCTTCGCGAATCAAGGTCACTTCCTTGTAGGGCGTCCAGTAGATGTAGATGAACGTAAAGGCACCGAGCAAGCCAAGGGAGCATAGCCAGTAGCTAAAGAACACCGGCAAAAGCCACAGATCATCGACAAGGAATTCCATCAGGGCACCCTCAGTTCTTTCAAGAAGAGGTGTGGGACGAAACGGCTCATGTTGCCGTGGACTAAGCCCTTATCTTCGCGAATGCCGATTCCTGCGGGCTCATCTCCGATAATCCATGATCCGATGACCGGATGCCACCCATCAAATTCCGGCAGAGGGATGTATTGCTGAAACACGGAAGTCTCTGCATCGTACGGACCTTCCGTTGTGACCATCTGTTTCCCGTTAACGATCGTCACATTCGCCCCTTCGCGAGACCAGAACGGTTTTCGGACATAAGAAACAGCGTCGCGTGGCGTCGACAAGGAAGCCGGCAGCAAATTGGGATGGTCTGGGTACCATTCCCAAAGCAGTGCCAAAATTCCTTTGTTGCTCAGCAACTGTTTCCAGGCAGGTTCGAAAATTGTTACGACCGATGATGGCAGGTGCACCGCAAATTGATCCTGACACATCCATTCCCACGGATAGAGCTTGAAAAGCACATTGATAGGCACCTCGGATTGATCCACGAACCGCTTCGCTTCCCCGTCCCATCCAATTTGCTCGATCGGCAAAGTCTGCACACGCCATCCAGCTTGGTGTGCCGTGTCGGCCAGATAGAAAATGTTTTGTCGATCCTCTTCACATTGATCCAGACACGCGAGATGCAGCAGATCATCCGAGGCATCCCGGCGAAACGTTGTCCATCGCCGAATCAATCGTTCATGCAGACTATTGAATTGATCAGCTTCCGGCTGACAATCTTGCAGCCAATACCACTGTGCGACGCTGGCCTCAAGCAAGGCGGTCGGTGTATCCGCGTTGTACTCAATAAGCTTGGGCTGGCCGACGCCGTCATACCATAGATCGAACCGTCCGTAGAGCGAGGCCTCTTGCCGCTCCCAAGAATCGACGATGTGTCGGTGCCATCTCTCTGGAATTTTCAGATCGGCGAAACGAGCCTCACGAATAATACGTTCTGCAGCTTCCAGGCACAACGCGTGAAGCGTTTCCGACGCGGATTCAAGGCAATCGATCTGTGCCTCAGAAAATTCATAGACCGCATCTTCACGCCAGTATCCATCATCCATGCTGTGATACGTGAACCTGATTTGTTCCAGTCGTTGAGACCACTCGGTTCGCGGGGTAATCAGGCGGCGACGCATGATTATGAGCTTGATCCAAACCGTCCGCCGGCACTGCCAAATCCACCGCGTGCGACTGTCCAGGCACGGCTGCCTCTTGGTACTTCATCAGATACTGTATCGGATCGATGCGCCTTTCCATCTTGATCGATGGTGTAGCTGCGAACTGATGGGCCGCGATACCCACCGCCTCCATGCCCTCCCCCTAGTCCACCTGTATAGCCGGAAGGGGTAGGCTCACAGTCTCGGTCACTCCATTCACGCTCGCAATCCTCTCGAGAGAGATACTCCGGTCGTCGTTCCTTCGACTGTCCAGTTGCAACCCACATCATGAGCCCCAGGCCACCTACCATGGCGGCCATTGTCGCAAGGCCTAAACGCACTTCCGCTGATTGTCGCTTTAGAGGCTTCACAAGATAGTATGGAGTCGTGGTCAATCAGTTCTTCGGCATACGACATATCCTCCAAACGGATTCGCGGAAGGGTACTCTGTTACTAGCAAAAAGTCGACATGCGCGGAGAACCTATGTGCCTCTCCTCTGAGAGCCGACGGTAAAATTAGTCAGACCAGAGCCCCGCCGAAGAATAGGAAACGACCCACAGCACCTGAGTCCTCATCCTGCTGAGGAAATTCGACGTCACACTGAGTTGTAACTTCGAGGGCTGGTGCGTGCTAATTGATTCGGGCAAAGTGTCGGCCGGGCAAGATCGCTAGACTCTGGAAAAATTCCCCTTCCCCTCTGGAATTTCTCCCTAGACTGAAGACCGTTCTACACTACAATTATTCGCAAATCACTTTAACTACAATCCTATAACCTCTGGTCATAAATCATAATCTCTGCCTCACTGTTTAAACGCCAGCATCCGGCACATCTCCTGCTGATAGCTCCTCCTCTGTGCAACGCTACCCGTCCATCCTCTTGCTTGACGACAGCCCCGGTGAATGTGAACTCTTCCGCCTGGCGCTCGCCAAGACTAGCCTCGACGCCCTGCTATTTGCGGAGCAGGATTGCGAGGCAGCGCTGCATTTCCTGAAGGCTGAGGCTCAGGCTGAGGTCAAGGTGATCCTGCTCGATTGGAGGCTCAGGAATCAGATCGGCGATGCGTTCTTGAAACGGTTGAAGGCTGATCCCCGCTTGGCTACCGTTCCCGTGGTCGTCTTTTCCACGTCGGATGACGCCGGCGACATGGCCGCCGCCTACGCCGCCGGCGCCAACGGCTATGTCGTGAAGCCCGGCACGTTCGACGACCTGGTTCAATGCGTAACGGATATCTACCGATACTGGATAGTTAGAAACCGCGTTGGCTCAACGGTGGAAGCGAGATGCTGACAC
>CAZPYP010000049.1:0-16498 GCA_964590845.1 uncultured Nitrospira sp. | reverse complement strand
TCGGCTGACGCGGACCTACTGGGGCATGTGGAACGAGTTTCAAGGGTTGTATCTGACCGCAGGCAACACCAACGACGTCTATGTCCATAGCCAAAGAAGCGAACGCCTCGCGCCGTTGGTCGGTCTCCTGTCCGGCTTCGCCGCATATGGTGAAGCAACCGAGGTGATGAAGGATCTGAAGGTGGAGGTGCTCGACCGGAGTTTCGCCTTCGGGTTGTATCGCTGGCCGACAGCCTGGCGCATTTCCTGGATCGGCGCGCGCGGTCCGGCGACACTCACCTTGGCGCAGTCCGAACGCAAGGCGATCGGCAACTGGGCCGTCGGCGGATTTTCGATGGCCATCGTCCGCGGTGAATTGGCGTACGCAGGATCGACCCATGCGATTTACGGGCTCGCAGAGTTGATCATGTGACGGCTTCCTGCGCTGCTGCGATCAAACCTAGCTGAATCCTTCGGTCGATTGTACACTCTTATACCGAATGTCCCTGCGGTATAATGCCCCAATGCCCGACAAATTGATCGTCACGCCGGCACAGGCTCGATCGCTTCCAACAACCGCGATCGTGCCGTTGTGTCTTGTGCTGTGCGCGACGGTCACGGCCTCGCGGTCGTTCGCCGGAGACTCTCCGGAAAGTACGGCCGAGCAAGCCAGGTCGGCCTGGGACAGCGGAGCCATCGATCGTGCCTTGGATATGCTGGACGAAGGCCTTGGACGCAATCCGCAGGCTGCGGCCCTCCATAAGCTACGGGGGGATATCCTGGCCACCACGAGACGGCCACAAGAAGCTCGCGCGGCCTACGATGCGGCGTTGACAGCTCGGCCGACCGCCATGGATGTGCGATGGGCCCAGTGGAGCGTGCTGCTTCGTTCCGGACAAGCGGACGACGCGATCAAAGAGCTCCGCCGCATGGCTCAAATCGACAAGGGCAACCCGATCATTCATTTGCGGCTGGCGCAGGAACTGAGAAAGCTCGACCGGCTGGAAGAATCCCTCGACGAAATCAAGCGTGCCGTCGAGCTGGCGCCGGATCTGCTGGGATGGAGATTGACGCTGGCCAGGGCCCGGTTCGATCTGCTCGACTATCAAGGAGCCGAGGAAGACGTGCGCGCGGTCCTGAAACGGCTTCCGCCCGGTTCCTCCCTTGCTCTGCCTGCGACGACACTCTTAGCGCTCATCGAGGGGCAAAGCACCGAACGCGGGCGTCGCTTCAACCCCGTGCTCACGCGCGAAGGGACGCCCGAACAGCGTAGAGAGTGGGCGGCGATCCGAGCCGACGCCTGGGAACTGTTCGCTGCCGGGCGTTATGCGGAGGCCGAGCCGGTCTATCGCCGGATTCTCAAGTTGAACCCGAGTGATTCCACCGCTGCCCATCAACTGGGACTGACCTTGATGCACTTGAATCGCTGCGAGGACGCGCTGGGGGTGTTCGGCGTCATGGCGAATTTGGATCCCAACGACGACGAGTATACAGACACCGTGTTCCGCATGGGGCAATGTCTTGTGGAGCTGAACCGCTGGGAAGAAGCGTGGTTGCACTTTCAGGTGTTGTACGATGCCGCGGTGGAATTCGAAACGAGCACGATAGACGTCGCCCTGCCCTCGGGGACTCGTGTGTTGGACAAGACGAAATTGAATCAATGGCTGGAGAAGATCCGTCCGCACGTACCGGATATCGATCAGCTGAAGGCGGAGGCGCCGATCCGGCACAAGTCGGCTTCGGAAGAAGAGCTGTATGCCAAGGTCGTTGAACGGCTTCAGCCGCAGAAAGCGCTCGATACGAAGGTCTCGCTGATGGGGCGGGATGCGGATTTCAGCTGGTTTCGTTTCGTCATTCCGGCGGGCAAAGTGCTGCGCGACGACTTCCCGACCGGCGCCCACGAGTTCATTCCGTTGAATCCCGGCGATTCCTTTCCGGTCGGCCAGCAGGAGATTTATTTGGTCTTCGCGCTCGTGTCCTCCTCCTACGATGCTGTTCCGCTCACGGCGCAATGTGTGCTCGAAACGGCGGACCTGGCCGTCGATGCGACTCTGCTGGCGCAGGACCGAGTCATGACCTCGATGAACGACCAATCAGGATATTTTCAATTGTCCGCGCCGAAAGGTGGATGGCCGACCGGGCTGTATCGGTGCGGCTTGTTTGCCGGAGAGCGTACATCGGCGGACACGTTGGTCGACGAAGTCCGATTTCGAATTGTCGAACCGGCGAGGCCTTCCTAGCGTAGTCGTCGTGTCCTCCCGCCTACAGTGTACGGTTCCGTGAGAAGGCGCCGTACTTCGCGCAGTTTGACTCCGCTGGGTTCAATTGAGCCAGGAGCGAGCCTTCACCAACCGGGTTGTGTTTCCTGCGCTTCCCTTCGAAACACCAGTAATTTGTGAAGTCGTCATGATCGATGCCTGGTACGATTGGTGCGTATGTGGAAAACACCTTGAGTCACCAGTGGAGCGAGACATGAAGCGTATGACGACAGGCGGCCGCCTGTTCCTTGGTCCCATCCTGATGTTCTTACTCTCGGCCTGGGCTCATGCCGGCGATATGGGTGAGATGAAAGTACGGGCGCAAGACCGGGTGTGGGGACAAGTGATCAATATTGACGCAGATCGATGGACAGTCAAAAGCCAGGATGGGAAGGAATGGCTGTTGAGGATCGATCAGGAGACGATTCAAGTGGGGAGCTTCGATCAGGGGGCGTACGTGCAGGCTTGGGTGTGGCCGGACGGACGCACCGAGTCGATTATCGCGTACCGCACCAATCGGGAGACTGAGCGCGAGTTATCGATGCGGTAGAACGTACCAGAAACGCGGCGACGTGTTCGTTCGTCAGGCGGCGTATCCCTTGGGATTCTTGTCTTGCCAACGCCAAGCGTCGTGGCACATCTCGCTTAGCCCTCGTTCTGCCTTCCATCCCAGTAGCGTGTGGGCTCTCTCCGGATCGGCGTAACAGGCCGCGACGTCTCCGGGGCGGCGCGGAGCGATCTTATAGGGGACGGGCTTGCCGCTTGCTTGTTCGAAAGCTTGCACCATCTCCAGCACGCTGTAGCCTTTCCCCGTTCCAAGATTGACCGTGAGGCAGTCCTGGCGTGGACCGGCGGCTTCGAGAGCTTCCAACGCCTTGAGATGTCCGACAGCGAGATCCACGACGTGGATATAGTCGCGGATTCCCGTCCCGTCCGGAGTCGGATAATCCCCTCCCCACACGTTGAGCTGTTTCAAGCGCCCTACCGCCACTTGGGCGATGTACGGCAGCAAGTTGTTGGGAACCCCTTGCGGGTCCTCGCCGATCAGCCCGCTCACATGGGCGCCGACCGGATTGAAGTATCGGAGAATCGCGATCTGCCAGGACGGGTCGCTGCGCGGCAGATCGCGAAGCATGTCTTCCACCATCAGTTTCGACCGGCCGTAGGGATTCGTCGCGGAGAGCGGATGGTCCTCGGTCAGCGGAAGCTTTTGGGGATCGCCGTACACTGTGCAGGATGAGCTGAACACCAGCGTCTTTACCCCGCAGGCGTTCATGGCTTCCAACAATTGAACGGTGCCGCTGAAGTTGTTGTCGTAGTACATCAGGGGCTGCTCTACCGATTCTCCCACGGCTTTGAATCCGGCGAAGTGGATCACGGCGGTCGCGTTGGTCTCACGCAATGCCGCCGTGACGGCATCGCGGTCACGGCAATCTCCCTTGATCAGACGCAGCGGCTTGCCCGTGATCTCCCGTACTCTCGTCAAGGCCTCCGGATGGCTGTTGGAGAAGTTGTCGAAGACTGTGACGTCGATTCCAGCTTGGAGCAGTTCGACACAGGTATGAGACCCAATGTAGCCTGCTCCCCCGGTCACCAAGATCATCGAGCGTCCTCCTTCACGATACGCGGCCGGAATGTTCAGTTCCTAGACTAACAAATGACCGTCCAAGGTCAAGCAATGTTCTCGATCCGAAGATATGTCTGCAGATGCGATGTTTATACTGAAGGCGATGCTCGGCAAACCTCTACGAACGAAGTCATGTGCGGCAACGGATCATACCGCGAATCTCGGCCGGATGAGAAAGCGGCCTTCTGCCATCTTGCCGGGCGCCAGGCTGATGAGCCCCCAGTCAGGATGATTGAAGGCGTCGGTGGCGCAGGTCATCGGCTCGATGGCAAAGGCTCTCCGCGCGGCACCGGGGATGGCGTCGCCCGTATAGACCACGATGGCGTGAAACGCCTCGTCCATTGTGACATCGATGCGACGGTTTTTGTCGGCACGCCGTATCGATGCGGTCGCTAGACCGTCCCGATCGCGTTGCAGGTCGATGTAACAGTGGTTGAATCGTTTGTGGCCGATGAGGGAAAACGTCCGATGGTCCCATTCGGTGCCTTCGACGGGAATCAGCCTACCGGTCGGCGCAAGCTGTTGGTTGAACTCCAGGAAGCGCGCAGCGGGGATCCTGACCTCGATCTCATCGACCGGATCTGCGCCGACGGTGAAATAAGGATGAAATCCCACGCCGAGGGGCGCCGGCCTGTGGCCCACGTTTCGGACCCGGAATTCACAGGATAGCCCCTGTCGATCCAACGCATAGGTCACCATTATAGTGAGTGAAAAGGGATACCCTTTGGACGCATACCTGTCCGCCGCAAGGCCAATCGAGAAGCGGACACAGTCAGGGCGTTGCGAGATCACCGACCAAGGCAGCGTTCTGACAAAGCCATGGATGGCGTTTGGCCCTTCCTTGTCGTTCCGCTCGAGTTGAAAGGTCTCGCTGTCGAACGAGTAACGTCCCCCTGCGATCCGTCCGGGAAACGGCATCAGGACATCGCCCTGCCCCCCTTTCTTGTTACTCGCCCCTGAGTAGCCCCAGACGATATCGAGGGTTCCTCCCTCGTCATCAGCGAGGTAGTAGCGGCGCAGTGAGGCGCCCCAGGGTGAAATCACGGCGCGCTGATTCTCGTACGACAGGCTCAGTTCGGTGTCCGGCGTCACGTCCATCGCGCGAGTATACCATCGACGGGACGTTCAGCCGCTGTTCCTTTTGCCGGCTGGCCGGGCTATAAGTGCACGTTCATCGGAACGGGACGTCCAATGGCCTGGTTCGTGTACATTGTGGAATGCGCGGATAAGACCCTGTACACGGGTATGACTTGTAATGTGGGTCGACGACTGGCGGCGCATCATGAGGGAACCGGGGCCAAGTACACAAAGCCTCGGCGGCCGATCACACTTCGGTACCTCGAAACTGCCCCCTCCAAGAGCGCGGCGCTGCGGCGCGAAGCGGCGATCAAGCGGCTAAACAGAACGGACAAGCTTGCCTTGATCCAACAGCGCGGGCAGACCTGGGAATGGGGCGAGGCCATCCTGTCGGGTCGTAAGATAGTTGCTGTCTCTCCGGCCGACTCCCCATGACCCTCAGATTTTCCGCTGCCTCCCTTAGAGAGCGCCCTGGGCCGCTCCTGCTTCGTATCGGTAATCTGGCAGCGTCCCCCATGTCCCCCCCCCTCACTCTTCACAGCCCTGGTTATGGGTCTATGGGGCAAGCAGAGCCCCTATACATATAATATGGTTACGGTTCTCCAAACTCTCGAAATACACGCCATAAACTGCCGCGAAATCATTGACTTCTGAAAGGCCGCCTCTCTACACTACACACCCCGGCTTTCGTGAACTTTTTTGGCGTGGGAGCGACTTACCGGGTGATTCGGCGAACAGTCGAATGAGCAACCGTAACGCAAGGTTTGCCTAAAGGCAGTTGACCCGGAGGAAAGCGCCATGAGCGGGATGAGCCGCATCCGCATCATGAACCGATGGCTCTTTGCCGGGCTCCTCGCCGGAACTCTGCTTGTCTCTCCGGAACTGGGATTCGCGCTCGAACAAGCTACACGAATTCTGAACGGTCACACAAACGAAGTTCTCGCCGTCGCATTTTCCCCCGACGGCCGGATCATCGCCTCGGCCGGAACCGACCAAACCATCAGACTCTGGGAACCTGAAACGGGGCACGACCTCCGAGTGTTTCGCGGACACGTCGGCGCCGTCCATGCGCTGGCGTTCTCGCCGGACGGAAGGTGGCTGGCCTCCGGCAGTGCCGACACCACCGTACGGATTTGGGAAGTCGCTTCGGGGCGAGAATTGCGGGCGCTGACCTCGACGTTCGGCGCCATTCGGTCCGTCGCCTTCTCAGCCGATGGGACCGCCCTTGCCTCGGGTGGAAGCGACGGCAGTTTCCGCCTGTGGGATCCTGCCACCGGGAAAGAGGTAAAATCGGTTCGCGGGCTCTTCGGCGTCGTCTTTTCCCTCACCTACTCCCCTGACGGCAAACTCCTGGCCACCGCCTCCAGCGATGCGCAGGTTCACTTGTGGGATCTGGCGACCGGCAAACAGCGGCAAGCCTTCTCCGGCCACAGCGGAGCCGTCCGCACCCTCTCGTTCAGTCCGGACGCGCGATCACTCGCCAGCGGCGGCGCCGATGGGACGATTCGCTTCTGGGATTTGGACAGCGGACAAGAACACCTCACGATGACCGGGCACAAAGGCGAAGTCCATGCGATCGCTTTTGCCAAGGATGGCCGCACGCTGGTATCGGCCGGCGCAGACGGCACGCTGCGAGTCTGGGATGCGGCTTCCGGCAACGAACGGCACACGTTGAGCGGCCACAAGGGACCGGCTTGGGCGTTGGCCATTTCTCCAGACGGGTCGCTGATCGCTTCGGGCGGACGTGACCGGACCGTCCGGTTGCAGCCGCCGACGCCGCCGACCGTGAGCGCCCAACTCGCTGAAAAGGTCCAACGCCGCGGGAACGAGATCGGCACGCCGCCTTCTCCCCCGCCGCTGCCGGAAGCGGATCTCACCATCGCCCCGATGGAGATCAAGGCCGGCAGCGACCTAACGCTCACCCTGACAGTGAAAAACAAAGGCAAGGGGCCGATGTATCGGGTTCAGGCCCGCGTCAAGAGCGACGATCCCGCTCTGGACGGCCACCTCTTCTATTTGGGGAAGATCGACGGAGGCCAGAGCGCGGAAGATCAGGTGGTCGTGCGCATCCCCACCGATCGGCATGACGGCACGATACCGGTCCGGCTGGAGTTCGAAGAGTACAACGGATTCGTGCCCGACCAGCTCAAGGCCATGGTGTCCTTGAAGGGCCTGCCACGGCCACGATTCGCCTATACCCTACAGATCGTCGACAACGGCAGCGGCAGCTCGGTGGGCAACGGCGACGGGCGCATTCAAAAAGGCGAGGCGGTGGATCTGCTCGTCACGGTCAAGAACGTGGGCACCGTTCCGGCCCAGCACACGACTATCGAATTGTCAGTTCCTCCGGCACAGACCATCAAGCTGGCCAAACCGCTACTGGATTTCGGCTCCCTGAAACCGGATGAATCGAAACAGGCCACCGCCAATCTCTTCATTGGAAGAGACACCAAGGCCGAGCAACTCCCCATCCGTCTCTACATCCGCGAGCGCTCATCCAACGTAACGCTCGATGAGACGATACAGGTGGCGATCGACCATCAGGCGGCGCCACAGATTATCGCGACGAACAAACTCGTGGCGATCGAATCGGCCTCCGCCAAAATTCGCAGCGGCGCGGGGCCGGAAACTTCTATCATCGCTTCAGGTAGTCATGGGCAAGCCATTGCCGTGACGGGAGAACTTCAAGATTGGTATCGGGTGCGCATCTCCCCGACCGAGATCGGCTGGATTGCTAAGACCGACGTGAAGGAAGCGCAGGAATTTGCCAAAGGTGAGATGCCCGTACCGTCGATCTCCGGCGCACCGGTCGTCAAGTTGTTTCAAAACGCCCCCCCCGTCATCGCGCTGGCCACCCCTTCCGACAACACAGAGGTCAGCGCCGAACGCATCAATCTGACCGGTGCCGCCGCCAGCGAAAAAGGCATGGCCCGCGTGGAAGTTCGCCTCAACGGCCAACTGATCACGCAGCGGGAGAACCGCGGCATCGCCGTGAAGCCGGATGGGCCTGAAGTGCAGACCAATTTGGAATTCGCCGAACGGCTCCTGCTGCGCGAAGGCAAGAATCAGATCGTCGTCACCGCCATCGACCGCGACAACCTTTCCGCCAGCCGGACGCTGCACGTCACCCGCATCGCCGACAAAGGCAAGATCTGGGCGGTCGTCATCGGCATCTCCAGCTATCGGTCGGTTCAGCCGTTGCGGTATGCGGATAAGGACGCCTTGGCCTTCCATGAGTACTTGGCTAATCATATCGGAGTGCCCAAAGAGCAGACGACGTTGCTCTTGAACGATCAGGCCACGCTGATGAATTTGAAACGCACCTTGGGGACCGATCTGAAACGCAAGGCCTCCGAGAAAGACACCGTCATCGTGTACTACGCCGGCCATGGCGCGCCCGAAGCCGACGCCTCGGCAAACGACGACGATGGGTTGGAGAAATACATCGTGCCCTACGATGCCGACCCGAAAGATCTCTACACGACCGGCCTCCCGATGCGTGAAATCGAAACCATCTTCCAGCGTCTCTCGCCGGAGCGGATCATCTTCATCAGCGATTCCTGTTACAGCGGCGCGACGGCCGGACGCACCTTTGCCACGGTCGCGCGCCGCGCCGTCGTCTCGGAGAACTTTCTTGCCCGCTTGTCGAAAGGCAAAGGCCGCATCGTGCTCAGCGCGAGCAAAGCCAGCGAAGTGAGCGAAGAGCGCGAGGACTTGGGACACGGCGTCTTCACGTACTACTTGCTGGAAGGGCTGCGGGGCAAAGCGGACGCCGACAAGGACGGGATCATCACGGTCGACGAAGCCTATGGTTACGTGTCGAAAAAGGTGCCGGAAGTCACCGGCCAGAACCAGCATCCGGTCAAAAAGGGAGAGGTCGAAGGCCAGTTGGTCTTGGGCCATGTGAAGTAAGGGGGCAATCATGCGTATGTTCAATGGAGGATTCACGATGAAAGCGTATCAGCTGCTGTGGTGTGCCGCAGTGATGCTCTTGGTGGGATGCGCCCAACAGTCCGGCATGTTCGAACCGTCAAAGATCGGCTCCTTCGCCAACAAACAAGATCCCTACCAATCGGTGCCGTCCCGCATCTACGTCGCCAACGAAAGTAGCAACGACGTCAGTGTGATCGACGCCAATACGTTTCAGGCGCTGGGTAGTATCCCCGCATTGAATCATTCCACGCACGACTTGGCCGTCAGCCGCGACGGACGCCGCCTCTATGCGAGCAACCTCGCGTCCGGGCGCATTTCGGTGATCGATACCATCAAGCGGGAAACGATCGCCTCCGTCTACACCGGCGAACGCAGCCACGTCGTCACCATGAACAACGACGGCAACCAAGTCTGGGTGGCCAACATCGGCGAGAACACGATCTCGATCGTCGATACGGCGACCTACCGGATCTTCGGGACGATCCCCGTCTGCAAGGGCCCGACCGGACTCGCCTTCTCGCACGACGGGCAGTTCGCCTTCGTCAGTTGCCAGGGCGACAAGACCGTCGGCGTCATCGATACCTCGACACATCAACTGGTCAAGAGCATCCCGGTCGGCGCCAACCCGCATTTCCTCGTCGTCGGCCGCGATGGGCACGTCTGGGGCGTCAACACCGGCGAAAACGACGTGTATGTGCTCGACCCCGTGAACCATGAAAAGGTCGGCACCTTCGTCGTCGGCGACAAACCACAGCAAATCGCCTTCGCCTATAAAGGCACCACTGGCCCGCTAGCCTACGTCACGGTCGGCAGCCAGAACAAAGTTCTGGGACTGGGCGGCGATCCGAAGAATCTGAAAGTCGTCGATGAAATCGCCGTCGGCGAAGGACCGAACGGCATCTGGTCGAATCCCGAAGGGACCAGGCTTTTTGTCGCACACGACAAGGGTAATGAGATCCGCGTGATCGACACCGGGACCGGCCAGACCCTGGCGACTGTGCCGGTGGGCCGGAAACCGATCCGCGTCGTCGTCTCGCAATAGCGCCTCATGAACGCGTGAACCATCGAAGGAGATTTGCCATGCACATCATCATCGCAGCGATCACGGTGCTCCTCCTGGCTGTCCCGGCTTGGGCCGACAATCAGCCGATCGGCACCGCAACCAACGCCATCGGCACCCTCGTAATCGTGCGGACCGACGGCGTTCAGCAACGCCTGCAAGGCAAGGGCAACGTCCCACTCTATGAAGGAGACGTGCTCAAGACCGACGGTAGCAGCCAAGCCCTCGTCGAATTCAAGGAAGGCGTGTCGGTGGCGCTGAACGAGAATACGCAATTCAAACTGCTGTCCCGATGGGAAAAGGATATGCCGACCGTCCGTATCCTCCGCCTCAAGCAGGGCGAGGTCTGGGCCAAGACCCAGGGTGGACCGAAGCGGTTCGAAGTCGAGACGCCGATCGCCACGGCGGCCGTCAAAGAGACCGAGTTCAATTTGAAAGTGCAAGACGACGGCCAAAGCATCTTGACCGTCATCGAAGGCGTCGTGCAGTTCGGGACCGCATTTGGCACCTGCCCGATCCGGACCGATACGATCAGCTACGGGGTCCGTGGGAAGAAATGCACGAAGCCGGCGGCGACCGATGCCAAAGCCGCGACCAACTGGACGGAGGCGCTGCGGGCAGCCAAGTGACCAGGCCTCAAGGATCGAGGACATCGGATAGGGCGCGTTTATGAAGCGAGCGATCGCTCTGCTGATCTGTACGTCGGTGCTGCTGTGGTATCCGTCCGTCGCGTTCGCCTGCTGTCAAACTGCCGTAAGCTGCGTGGCGGCGGTGGTTTCCGCCGGGACGACTTGCATCGTGGATGCGGCACTCTCCGCCCTGGAAGTGGCGAAGCGGCAATTGGAGAAGGATCAAACAAGCCGCAAGCAGGAATTCGACGAGGCCCTTCGGCAGATGGAGGCGGAGGCGACCGCCGCTGTGGCTCAAGCCCAGCAAGTCGCGGACGACGCGCTCCGCTCCCTGCGCGCCTCCGATGCGGACGCGCGCCGTATCACCGGCGAAGACACAAGGCGTCTTCAAGCGGCGCTCAACCAGTCCGTCCAACAACAGGCTCCGCCGCTCAACGGACCGGCGTCGAGTACCCAGTCTAATCATATTGCCGCTCTCGGCACACAGACCACTGCGGCTCGTATCGGAAGCTCAACGGCCCTCCCCCAAGCCGGGTCCGCTTCGGACTCAACATTGGAGCGACAGAAGCTGCTCGCCGACGGCTCGCTGGAATCGATGCAGCGTTTGATCGCGATTGAATTGAAGAAAGCGACAGCCCTTCGGCAGATCCAGTTCGCCTCCGCGCAACAAGCCGCTCTGGCCAAGCAGGCGGCGGTGAAGAGCCAGATGCAGGGGACGTTCAACGACCTGATCATCGTGGGATTCGACGCCCTCACCGTCGCCATCGTCAAAATCCTTCAAGCTCAGAACCTGTTGGAGGCGCCCAAGCTGCTGACGGTGGTGATCGCCGAAGCCGCGACCTTGATCGAGCGCTATCAGCAGCAGATCGAACCGGGATTAAGGAACGTGGCCAACCAGCTCGAACAGCAGCTGGATCCAATGCGGGCCGCCGCTGCGATGATGCAGCAACATGCCGCCAATGCCGCGCTCATTCTTGCCAAGATGCAGCAAGCGGTGCTCGTACAGTCCGCCGCCGAACGTCAGGCGATGGCGGCTGCCGTTGCCACCGTCCCCGCGATTGTGCCGACCAGGACGTCGGTGCGATTGCGGACAGCCGCAACGGTCTTCAGCGCGTCGCAGCGCGCCATCGGCAGCATCACAGGCCTGAAGGCCAACCTGGAAAAAGTCACAGCCAAGCCTCCACCGGTCAATCTGGCAATGGTGAACGCGCAAGCACGAAGTGCGTTCGACCAGTCGTTCAGCGGCAAGTCTCCGGCGCAAGCTGCCATGATACGGGATCGCCTGCTTCAAGAGGCCAGGGCACGGTACGGGTCGGATCGAACCCTGCTCACCGCCATGGAGAACCGGATTCAGGCAGAGGCACGCGCGAGAGGAGCGCCGTAGATGCGCCCCTTCGCCGTCATCGGCTCCCTCCGCCTCGAACCTTTTATCGATCCAAGCGACCTACGGGTCAGCAGTCCTGCGAGCAATCGATCAAACCTTTTCGCCGTGGCAGGCGACAGACAGATCGAGCGCACGTGTAGTCGCCTGGGAAGAGACGCATGCTCGCAAGCAAGAAGGAGGATCCATGGTTCAATATATCCTGAATTGGCCCCATAGGATCTTGGTTGTCATCGCGCTCATGGTCGGAATAGGGCTAGGGAACCCTCATTCTGTCATCGCATCAGATACACCAGCCAAGGGGAATCTGTTAAGCGGAGGGCAGCTCTTTCGGATCCCCTGCCCGGCGGGATCGTACCTAGTTGGATTCTCTGGACGCGTCGGCGCATGGATCGATCAATTGACACCCTATTGCGCCCCACTCCTTTCGGACAGGACGTTGGGTCCTTCTCAGCCGACTCCAGCCTCGGCAGGAACGGGAATGGGAGGAACAGCCGTTGAACCGAAAATCTGCTTCAACCGTTCGATTGTCAAAGATTTCAAGTTCTTTTCATTTTCGACGGGGGATGCCGGACAACCGAAAGATCTCCAGCTCATTAACTACACCTGTGCCACGCAAGACGGGAATCCTCATGTCTACCTGGGTATTGGAATAAGCCCACGAGACGCGAATGATGGACATTCCGTCTTTTGTCCCCCGAACGAGTTCGCCACGGGGATCCATGGGAGAGCCAGCCAGTTTGTCCATGCTCTCGGCCTGATCTGTGGACCGCTCGTGCCTCAAAAACTTGGGACTGGCACGCTCCCACAGGGACGACAGCAAACCACCGCAAAGCCCACGGCTCCCACGGTCATTTCTCCGAAGCCGAACGGCATGATCGTCAAAGGTCGGGATGTCTTCAAGATCGTACCGTCCCCCTATCTGAATACCGGCATCTTGGCGACCTACCAGCTACGCTGGCTGGACGCGCCGGCCGATGCCAAAAAGGCAGGGCTCGACTTTACCACCCAGTCCGTATCGCTGTCCCTGTTAACCGGAGGGCTGCCGGTGCCTCAAACCTTGCTGGCACCAGGCACCTGGGAATTTCGCGCGCAAATCGGTACCCCGAAAGCGAGCGACTGGAGCCCCTGGGTCCGCTTCACATACTTCCGGGACAATCCCATTCTCACCACACCGCAACAAGGCACTGCCACTACGAGACCCAGCAGTACAGCGATCCCGCAGGGCACGATGTCCCAGGCGTTGCCTCCCCAATGCCTCTCCGGTTTTGTCTGGCGGGCCGCTCGGGAAACCGATCTGGTCTGCGCGCCACCCGCCTCCCGCGACCGCGTGAAACAAGAAAATGCCGCGGCCGCGTCGCGCCGGAGTCCGACCGGCGGACCGTACGGCCCCAATACCTGTCTCGCCGGCTTTGTCTGGCGCGAAGCCTACGATCAGGACGTGGTCTGCGTACCGCCGACCAGCCGGACGATGGCCAGGGAAGAGAATGCCTTGAGCGCAAGCCGGACAGCCGGCGGCGGACAATCCAGTTCGTTTCCGATGAGTCCAATCATTCGCCGCGGCGTGGAGGGCGAACAAAGCACTGAAGGCAATCAGACCGCCGATCAACCGGCGGAAGCGCAGCCGCAACCGTAAGAAGTTTGAGCAGGATGTGATGAGAAGCTGAACCTCAAGACCGCGATGAGCGACCGACCAGTGGGAGTCGCACGAGGAGGTTTCTCACTGAACAGAAGGACGACTCGCGCAACAACCTCCCTACTTACGCGAAAAGGAGAACCATTCATGGGATGCTTGCGGCCAACGTTTCTAGGACACCTCCTGCTTCTATTTTTGAGCCTCCTGCTCCCAGGCTATGCTGGCGCGATGGGAGTTCCTCTTGGGCCACCTGACCAAACTGTTGAATGCAAGTTGAATCCGACGGCTGGACTCGTCGAGAATTTTGTCCCCGGAACCTCTTCCTACACGACGCGGGGCGATTGCTATACGTCAATCAAGAGCCTCTCCCTCAATTTCTTCGTCATAACCAAAGGCGCGTATCTCACCAACACGAAAGTGGCGCAAGAAAAGCTGGACCTGTTTTCTGTAGAGTCTGGACAGCCGAGAGGCAGCGTCGTCTCTGAATGGAAATGTCCTCAAGATCCGTGGCTCGTGCTGCAAGCCAAGCAATGTACCTCCGTGTCGTTTCGAGCTAACTTCCAGAATGTCCCTGAAGAGCACGGGAACGCCCTCTACCAACTAGCGGACTATCTCCAGAAGTATAGTTCAGCCCCCTTCTCTTCCATCATCAGTCCTGACAGCAGAAAATACCTCAATGTGAAGTGGAAGGAATTCCAACGCAGTCTTTCGAGAGTGCCGGCCGGTCAGGCAACGGGGCCAGATGCGCAAACCGGTCCGAACATTGCCGTCCTCACGCCGACGGTGCTGCTTCCTCAAGCAGGGACAGCAGTTGTCCATGGCCAACTGATCCTCAAGGTTCAACCTCCCAGAATCGGGCAATATCATCTCACCGAAATTGAATTGACCTGGCTTGACGATCCACAAAAGAAATTTGTGAATGTCTTCTCCGCGGGTGCAGACCAGACCTTCCAGGGGTATCTTATCCCTCCCAGCTACATCCAACCAGGGGCTGCGGCATTAGGAACCAGATGGCAAGTGCGAGTTCGCATGAATGGTAACGGTACCCTTGGCCCCTGGAGCGCTCCGGTGCAGTTCAAACTGGTCTCCACACTCCCAACTCTACCAACTCAATCGCAAAAGACGTCTCCGATCCTCACCACCCCGCAACAGGGCGCCGGCTCCACGTCGTCGACAGCGGGGGCGATCCTGTCACAACCCGGAGGATCGCCGCCGCAATGCAAATCCGGCTTCGTCTGGCGGACGGCCCAGCCGACCGATCTGGTCTGTGCGCCGCCGGCTTCGCGCGACCGCGTGAAGCAAGAGAATGCCGCGGCCGCGTCGCGCCGGAGTCCGACCGGCGGACCGTACGGTCCAAACACCTGTCTCCCCGGCTTTGTCTGGCGCGAAGCCTTTAATGGCGATGTGGTCTGCGTGCCGCCGGCCAGCCGGACGCTGGCGAAGGAGGAAAATGCCTTGAGCGCCAGCCGCACGATGACCAGCAGCGCGGGATCGTCGGCCTCAGGCGCCATCGGCGTGTTGCGCCGCGGGGTGGATGAGCCTGGCGGACCGGACGGGAATCAGACGGTGGATGAACAGGTTGATAAGGAGAAAGCGCCGTGATGATACGACAAATCACCGGTCCGGTGTCCTCATGGCTTATTGTGACAGCCATCATGGGCGTAGTCCCGCCCGTCGTAGGTGCGGCCGAACCGCTGTCCTGCCAGGACAAGAAGATCTTTCATCGCGTCAAGGAGGCCTACGAAGGCAGCCTCATGGTTCGCGGGGGCAAGGCGAAGTTCAAGAGCGCCACGCTCAGGGAAACCGGCGTCGGCGCGCCGCCTACCGGCGTGAACCAGTACACGCCCTCAAAAGATTACTTCAACAAGTCTCGTTACTGCGAGGCGGCGATCGAGTTGGACAACGGCGACAAGGACCAAGGTTATGTCCGGATCGACGGACGGAAAGACCCGAACGAGAAGGGGTTCAACTTCGACCTCTGCACGGTGAAGTTCGACACGTTCCAGGATGGGTGCAAAGACGCAAAGTTCAAGTAAGGGGACTGCGCCGTTACGTCAAGCCGAATGCCTGCGTGGCAGGAATTCTGGCGCACGACAAACATGCTCGGCTGGCCGGATGGCAATCGAGCCGCAGACCTGCCGGTGGAGCTGGAGAAGAAGCCAGAACGGACAAAGACTGACCGCACAATAGATGGGAGGCGCCCATGACACGCTCACGTCGATCGACGTATCGCACTGGGCTACCAGTGCTCTTCATGCTGCTCGGGTTGGCGCTGTCGTGCCCAGACTTCGCACTGGCGACGGATACGCAAGCCTGGGGTGGTCCAGGCGGAAATCCGTTTCGAGACGAATGTCCCAATGGGTCGTATCTGGTCGGATTGAAAGGCAACGCGGGTGAATGGATTGACCGCATTGCTCCGATCTGTGCCCCTTGGCTACCGAAATCTCAAACGTTTGGAAAGCCGTTCCTCGGTCAGTTTCATGGGAGTAGTCGAGGCGGTGAAAAGCGTGAACATAAGTGTGAGCAACTTGGTCTGCTCAACGGCGCAATCCAATCTTGGTTTATTCAGCGACTCAGCTCAGACAACTTCATCAAGTATTTACAGGTGGAGTGCACGCGGCTCGCGCCCCCTGGCGCCCTCAAATTCGTGTTCGGCAACTCATTTGAAGATCGAGAGGAGACTTTTCTTGACGAATATGGGAATCTAGGAAAAACAGGGGCAGATAGTTTTCGTACCCGTTGTCCTCCGAGTGAATTGGCGACCGGCATTCACGGACGTGCAGGACAATTCCTCGACGCTATTGGACTGATCTGTGGCCCTCCCCCATCGAATCGCATCCCGCCGGCCACGAGCGTCAATCCATTGGCCATGAAACCTACAGCGCCTGCCACGAAGGTGAACCCGCTCGCGACGGCAC
>CAZPYP010000048.1:0-16670 GCA_964590845.1 uncultured Nitrospira sp. | reverse complement strand
CGGGGTCGAACTCCTCACGTTGAAGTTCGGCCGCGCGCAGGAAACGGAAGCGGACCTCATGGGCCTGCAACTGCTTCATCGGGCCAAGATCGACCCTCAGGGGATGATTCGGTTTTTCGAGCGTCTGTCTGAGAAAGACAAAGACCGCGTCGAAATTCTCTCTACGCACCCCATGAGCGAAGGCCGGGCCGCGCGATTGAAGGCGGAGGTGGCCGCCTTGCCCAAGCAGTTGCCGGAACCGTTCACGTTCGACTGGACGGCGGTGCAGCGCAGCATCTCGTGACGGGCCTGCTGGCCCCGCCGCTGGCTCCTCAATCAAATTCAGCTCAAGGTTTGATTTTTTCTATCGCGGAGACTTTGTCGTCGGGCCCGTAGGTAAGATGATAGACGACGAGTTTATCCTTGAAGGCGATTTCCATCGGCGTAAAAATAATCTCAGAAAGGAATAGAGTAACGAGATCGGCGCCCAAGTAAAACAACCCAGTAAAGAATTTCGCGACGCCACTATGGGCATCCGGATCGAACTTATAGCGGTCATCATATCCCCCCCCCTCGATCGTAGAGGAGTTGTCCTGTTGTCCAAGCTCGGAGATGATTGCAGATCGTTGTGCACCCATCTGGATGACGTTGACATCGCCCCTCTTGGTATCCCGGCTGGCCACCATGAAGACAGAACAGCCGGAAAGCAGCATGCTGACCAAGAGGAATGGAACGACCACAAACGCGTTGAGCAGCTTCACCATAGGGCCTCCTATCTGAAGGTGAGCGAACCAAAAATCGTTAGGGACATATGAGTCACACACGAGGGCATTCTAGCCGCGAGAAGGAAAAATTCAAGGTGGATCGAGAAAGCAGGAAGCCAAAATACATCCATTTGAGGTCAAGTGACACGGGGATCTTTAGGGGGTGCTGCAACTGGCAGAGCTGTGGGTCGTCAGTTACCCGATATGACAAGGTATCGGCACATACGGATTGGTGTCATCGCGGATACGCATGGTCTGTTCGACACGGCTATCGAGCGCTCCTTTGCGGGCGTCGATCACATCATCCATGCGGGCGACATCGGTCATCGTTCCGTCATTGAGCGGCTGAGCGCCATCGCGCCCGTGATCGCTGTATCCGGCAATGTCGACGAGAACGAGGCGAATGGCTTCCCATGTGAAGCCGTGATCGAATTGGGCGGACTCCGGATCGCGGTCCATCACATCCTGTACCAGAGCGGGAAATTGACGAAAGAAGGCCAGGTGTTTCTGGAGCGCGTGCAGCCGGACATCTGTATCTTCGGCCACACCCATCGGCCGACGATCGAATATCTCGGAGACATCCTGCTCGTCAATCCAGGATCGGCCGGGCCGAAACGCTTTTCGCTGCCCCGGTCTCTGGGCTTGCTGTCGGTTGGCAACGGCCGAGTGCTTCCACGGCTGTTAGCGCTCTCCGCTCGGACAGGACCGGGTCAATCGACGCCCCCTAAGAGACATTTTTGTGGGCGGGCATGAGCGGACGGGGTATACAGACGGGGAGAGAGTGAAACGGCCGTCATTGGTAATAATTTGCAAGGAGGTAAGCCAACATGAGGATTTTCTTAAACGGTGCGATGGTGGTATGGATACTCACGCTTCTTTCCTTTCCGGAAATGGCTGCGGCACTCGGAAACGCCGATAATGGTCCAGGATGCGGTTTGGGCAAACTTGCATGGTCAGACTATGCTGGACAGAAACAGATAGCGCCACAAGTGATGATGGCGACGACAAACGGTACATTCGGAAGCCAGACATTCGGGATTTCTTCCGGCACCTCCGGCTGTACCAACGACGGCGTCATCATGAAAAGCAAACATGTCAACCTGGCATCGGGTGCCTTCGATCGACTCAAACAGGAGATGGCGCAGGGACAGGGAGAACACTTGGCTTCGCTCGCCACGCTTTTGGGAGTTCCGGCTGAGAACCAGCCGGAATTCTTCTCCATGCTTCAGGAACGGTACAGCCAGCTAGTGCAGTCGGAGGATGCATCACCCATCGAAGTGCTGCAAGCCATCGAGGTAGCGATGGCGGCACATCCGGTGCTTGCCAGTTCGACCGTTCCTGACTAGGGTTTTCCCACTGAACAAACCTGATGTATTAGGCTATAATCGCCTCGCTGTCATGTCTACTGACAGCGGGGCATTTTTTATTCACAGGGAGGAGGGCATTATGCTGAAGAAAGTGCTTGTGCTTTCGGCTGTGCTGTTGTTTGGGTTGCAGGCAAGCCTGGTGATGGCCGCCAACCCTGATACGGGTCCGGGTTGTGGGCTCGGCAAACTCGCCTGGGCTGACTTTAAACACCAGAAGAATATTGCGCCACAGGTGATGATGGCGACGACGAACGGAACGTTTGGCAGCGGTACCTTTGGAATCAGCTCCGGGACTTCCGGCTGCACGAACGACGGGCAAGTGTGGGCGGACCAGAAAGTCACCATGTTCGCCCTGTTGAACTTTGAAAACTTGACTCAAGAAATGGCCCAAGGCGGTGGCGAACACCTGGCATCTTTGGCGACATTGATGGAGGTGCCCGCCGAGCAGCAGAGTGCCTTCTTTGCATTGACGCAGGAACGTTATCTCTCGCTGGTGCAGGCAGGGGAAACGTCCTCCGTCGCGTTGGTGAAGTCGCTGAACGACGCGATCGCAAAACATCCGGTTCTTGCGCAAGTCTCTACCCGCTAAGCGCTTTTCCACACGGGCCCCGGCAGCAGCCGGGGCCCCGTTCCCGACGTTCACCGATCTCCGTGAAGATCACGATTGCGATTCTGGTCTTGCTGACGCTGCTGCCACGGAGCGGCCAAGCCGAGGAAAACCTACGGACACCCTATAGCGAGCAGCTCGTCGAGCGTGCGCGGGCTCTCGCGCTCGCCGACTCGCGAGAGTGGCACCTGTTATTGCACTACCGGGCCAATCTCTTCGGCGGATACACCAGCGAGCAAGACGATCCCGGCTTCTTTCTCTCGCCAGAGGGCAAGATCGATCCCGCCGCTGAACTCGAGGCGACAATCGAGCAGTTGTTTTCGGAAGATCTGGTCGGACGATCGAAGCAGCCGGCACAATGCGCGTTCGTCGCCCGATATCGCTGGCTCAAGCAGGAGCTAGACTTTGACGGCGAGCGACTCAAGGAACTCCGATGCGAACGGTTTGAGCGATGGCTGGGGGAGTTCCAGGCGCAATCAATCACGCTGATCTTCCCGTCGGCCTTCTTGAACAACCCGGCCTCCATGTTCGGCCATACCCTGTTACGTATTGATCAGAAAGGGCAGACGGACAACACGAGAATTCTGGCCTACACCATCAATTACGCCGCAGACGTGCCCGCGGACGCGGGCATGGCCTATCCGATCAAAGGAATTTTCGGCGGGTACCGAGGGTTCTTTTCGACCGTGCCCTACTATCTCAAAGTGCAGGAGTACCGGGATATCGAGAATCGCGACATTTGGGAATATCGCCTGAACTTAACGGAGGCCCAGTTGCAGCGGCTCTTGATGCATGCCTGGGAACTCGGGAACGCCTCCTTCGATTACTTCTTCTTCAAGGAAAATTGTTCGTACCATCTGTTGGCTTTGCTGGATTACGCCGACCCCTCGCTGCACCTGACCGATCATTTTGTGGTCTGGACGGTGCCCGCCGATACGGTGCGTCTGATCGCTTCGAAACCAGGGCTGGTATCGCGTGTGGCCTACCGGCCTTCACGCAGCAACGTCATCAGGCGGAAACGCGAATCACTGTCCTCGAAGGAGCGGGCGCTGGCTTTCCAATTGACCCAGGAGGCCGGCGCGCTGAGCGATCCATCCTTGACCGGTCTGCCGCCTGCGAAACAGACCTTTCTATTGGACCTGGCCTCCGACTACCTTCGATACCAGATCGACACGACAAAGGAGCCGGCCCAGGGGTGGAAAGACCAGAACCGCCGGATTCTCATGACCCGCAGCCAGTTACGCATTCCGTCGGAGGAGTTCGCGGTGGCACCGTTCGCCCAACGGCCGGAATTGGGACACGACACGTCTCGTGCCGGAGTCGGAGCGGGCTGGCGCAACAATGACACATTCGAGGAAGTCGCCATTCGCGCCGGCTATCACGACCTGCTTGATCCCGAGGTCGGGTATACCCCGGATGCGCAGATCGAATTGGCCGCGTTGGCACTGCGGCATTACAACCGAGCGGACCAGACCCGAATCGAGCGGGCGACGCTCGCGAATGTCCTCTCCCTGTCGCCGATCGATCGTCTCTTCCACGCGCCGTCGTGGAAAATCAACGTCGGGATGCAGACGATCAAACAGCGTAGCTGTCAGCTCTGCAGCAACGGGGTGGCCAACGGCGGGATCGGAGGTGCCGTCGAATCTCACTGGATCCGTCGGGAAGTGTTTTTCGCGTTTGCCGAAGCCGAAGCGAACTACAGCCGCGCCTACGAGGAACGGCATCGGATCGGCGGAGGGGCAACAGCCGGAGGCCTCATCGACCTGACGGACCGATGGCGACTCCTGGCCTCCGCCAGTTATCTTAAGTACGCTCTGGGGGAAAAATCCGACGACCTGCGTTGGTTCGTGGGGCAACGGTATACGCTCAGCCGCGACTGGGCCGTTCGAATGGAGTATCAGCATCGAGACCACGACAACGACGTGCTCTTTACCGTTCAAACATTTTTCTGATAGTTCAGCAGCCCCCAGAACTGACTGACACAACACGTGTTTTTCCTGGACGCCTGGACGGATCATAAATTGACAGAACTGGTGACTCCGACTATACTCCAGCCCCAGTGAACGGCTAGGGAAATCCCTAGGCCCATCACACCATCTTCTAACTTCTCAACAAGGAGGACCCATGAAGCAGGCTTACGTGTTGTTGTCTCTCGCGGTGATTAGCATCATCAGCATGACCCTTGCCGGCTGCATGCCGGTCGCCTCACCGCTCGCGGGCGGCATCTACACCGAGGTGAAGTACGGCATGTATGCGACCACCGCCGCCGCGGCCCCCAAGGAAGGTAAGGCCTGCGGTACGACGATTCTGGGTTGGGTCGCGACCGGCGATGCGAGCGTGACTGCGGCTAAGGCTGCGGGTGGGATCACCACGGTTGCCCACATCGATCATACGGCCAAGAACATCCTTGGCATCTTCGCCGAGTGGTGCACGATCGTTAAGGGCAGCTGATCTTCAGTCGTCCTCGTTTGAGAATGGGCCTTCGGGACTGGGTCCCGAAGGCCCATTCGTTTTCCACCTTCGTTCTCTTTGCCGTGCATGGTACCGTGAGCCTCATGCGGCTTCTCGGCCTGGCAGTCCTTCTGTCCAACTGTCTCTTCCCGGGGTTTCTTGTGGCCGCAGAATTCGGAGACATCGAATTGAGCGGCTATGCCCTCGGCAGTTGGCCGCGGGACCAGGACGTTTTCAACCAGGGCACGACGGTGCCTGCCTCGATCCAGCATGGGTTCGGCGGCGGCCTCAAAGCAGGGCTCTTCCCCACCGCGTTCAATCGGATCGTCGGGTTGGAAATCGATTCAAACGCGCATGGCGGGGCGCTGTCGTTTCCGAATGTCTCGAACGGACAGAATCGGGGCACCGGCCGGTCGAGCCTGCTCGTGCTCAATACAATGTTCAATCTGATCTTGCGTTATCCGGGCGACAGGCTCAGGCCCTATGTCGGGGCTGGTGTGGGATGGTCCCACGGCACGTTGCTGAATCCGAACATCGCCGGCCGGGCCGATCAAGACTTCGACTCCGCTCGGTCGCTGGGCCATCAGTTTCTCGGCGGCTTGCAACTGTCCATTTCTCCCAAGGTGTTTCTGTTCGGAGAATATCGGTATTTCTCCGCCAACTATCATTGGGACGGCTTGGCCGTCGATTTCCGCACGCACTATGGGCTCGTAGGGGCCGGATTACGGTTTTAGCCCCTGAGCCAGTTCGGAATGTCATGAGTCTGTTGGATCGGGTTTTCGTCTACCATCCCGAGCCTTGGGTCGACAAGGACTGGCGTGCCGCCAGCGGGCTGCCGCTTGAGGACATCTGGTTCTCGTCTGCCGACGGCACCAAACTGTTCGGCTGGTACGTTGAAGCTGCGGCGGACCGTCCGGTGATTCTGTGGTGTCATGGCAACGCCGGAAACATCATCAACCGGCTCGACAATCTGCGGGCACTCTACCGACAAGGCCTGTCCCTGTTTCTCTTCGACTATCGGGGTTATGGGAGGAGCCAAGGCAGTCCATCCGAGGCCGGGCTCTACCTTGATGCCGTCGGAGCCTACGATTACACGACGAGAGTTCGAATGATTCGTCCCGAGCGGATCGTGATCTTCGGGCGTTCGTTGGGCGCCGCCGTGGCGGCGGACCTGGCGGCACAGAAGCCCGCGGCCGGTCTGATCTTGGAATCCTGTTTCCCGTCGATCGAAGCGGTGGCCAAGGCGCATTACGGGGGCTTGCCCGTACATTGGTTGTTGGGCGCCGACTTTCGATTGATCGATCGCCTTCCGCAACTCTCCTTGCCGAAGCTCTTCATCCACGGCGACAAAGACGACATCATCCCGATCGAGTTGGGGCGGCAGGTGTTCGAAGCGGCGAAACCGCCGAAGTCCTTTCTGCTGGTACCGGGCGCCAACCACAACGATACCTATCACGTCGGGGGAGCGACCTATTTCCAGCGCTTCGCGGACTTCGCGCGGAGCGCGATCCAATCGTAGAGGCAAAAAAACGTTTGGTCCCTGCGGAAACTTTTGGTACAGTGCGCGCCAGTTCGGTGTGCGAACGCAACCATGGAATCTGCATGATGGGGGGCCGGTGAAGGGGTTGGTCGCTCGAGGGGCGCTCTTTGCTGTTGGGTTTCTCGTGCTCGTCCTCACTGGCTGTGCGGAACAGCTTCCGCTGGTTCAACCATCGAATCTCATCCTGCCGCAGATCCAAACCGGAGCCGCACCGATCCTCCTGGCGGCCCAGCCCGCCGAAAAACCACCGCCATCCGCCAAAGAGGCGCCCCTCGACGATCCCTTCGACCCGTTCGCCAAGGCCGACGACGCAACGGGGGAAGACTACGATCCCTGGGAGTCGCTCAACAGCAAGGTGTTCGAGTTCAATCGCCAGGTGGATCGATTCATCCTCAAGCCGGTGGCCAAGGGGTACAACTTCGTCGTGCCCGACCTGTTTCAGGTCGGCATCAGCAACATGTTCTACAACCTGCGATTTGCTCCTCGATTCCTCAACAACGTCTTTCAAGGCAAGATGAAGGGAGCCGGCATCGAGGTCGGGCGGTTTCTGCTCAATACGACCGTCGGCATCGGCGGTTTTTTTGATTTGGCCAAGGACGTGAATCTCGTGACGCCTGAGGAGGATCTCGGACAAACGCTCGGATTCTATGGCGTGAAGCCCGGGCCCTACCTCGTGCTGCCGTTGCTGCCGCCGTTCACCGTCCGCGACTTCACCGGGTTTCTCGGCGACATCGCCTTGAACCCGATCAACTGGCTGGTGGCGCCGATCATCGAAGTCGAGGGCATTCCCTCCGTGATCGCGCACAAGAACCGCACGACCACCAGTATCGTGCAGATCGGCGCCCGCGTGGGCGAGATCGTGAACGAACGCTCGCGGAATCTCGAGAAATTCCAAGGAGTTGAAGAGGCCACACTCGATCTCTACAGCGCCGTCCGCAACGGGTATCTGCAAACCAGGGCGAAAGCGATCCGAGAGTAGCCGGTTCCCCGTCCTGCTTGCCTTTTCGGTCCGTTGCTTTTGCACGCAAGAGCCTGAATAATATTCCCCTAGGGTTGAGGCTGGTTGGACTCAGCGAGAGGAGGCCGTCCTATGTCGTGTCCGAGTCTGCGGTTTGGAGATTCACGTGGACGATCGCCGCGAAGGGCGAGGCCTGACTCCGGTCGACTGTCCTTGGGGTGGGGACTCTGTCTCTTGACGGGATGGCTCGTGGCGGCGCCGGCCGGCGCCGCGGAGCATGGATCGCCGACCGCCACGCTCAACGTGTTGGCGGGCGAAGTCAAGGTGCAATTACCGGATCAGGATGCGCCGAAACCCGCGACCAACGGCATGGCGATCACGGCCGGAACCAGGGTGCAAACGGGCAAGAAGTCGACCGCGTTGGTGACGTTTCTGACCGGCAGCACCCTCACCGTGCAGCCGGAATCGGACGTCACGGTGAAACAGGCCGACGTCGCGCAAAAGAAATCGCGAGTGGTGATCGGCGTCAACGTGGGAACCGTCTGGGCTCGCGTGGTGAAACTCGTCGACCCCGAATCGACCTTCTCCTTGCAGTCCAACACAGCCACCGCCACGGTGCACGACGGGCTGATCGGGGCGCGCCAGGATGCCGACGGGGCCTTTACCTGCTGGACCAGGGCGGGGGATCTTTGGCTCCTCGATCAGACTGGCCGGGCGCGCTCGGTGTTGAAGCCGGGCCAGATGGATATCGTGAAGGGTGCCCAGCCGGCCGACCCGCACCCCTTTTTCTCCAACCATAGTGCCCTGCGGGTTACGGCATCGTCGTCCGTACTGCCGTTAGTGATGATGCCGGATCACGCGAGAGTCGCCGGATTCCTCACGCGGAGCCTGGAAGCCAATTACGTCTTCGGGTCGTACAACGGCCAAGACGCCGACGGCCAGCGTGTCGTCGAGGTGCCGGCCGGATTGCCCGGCCCCTACACGATCCTGCTCAAGGGGGAGACGGACGGGCCGTTTCAGATCGCCGTGACGAGCGTCTACAAAGGCACGCCGATGCAGTTGCAGAAACTCTCCGGCACAATCAAGCGAGGGGAACGGTTGATGGCGCTGGTCACCCTGCAGTTCGACAGCGGCGCCGACGATCCCAAGACCGCAAAAGTGTCTCAAGTGACGGTCACACCGCCGGAGCCCACCTCGGCCCCGCTGCCACATGCCTTGTCCTTCCTTGAGGCGAATGACGGAGCTGTCAGCCGCTGAGCCGGCTCGGATCGTCGGGGGAACGGAGCTCGTAGAGCGACAGCGCTTCGTCGCGTCCCCGTACTTTGACCTGGTCCAATGCCCGATAGGCGAACCCCTCTCCGGCGGCCTTTTGGGTAGCCTCGGTCACGAGGATGCGCGTGCCCAGTTCTTTGTTGAGGCTTTGCAGCCGTGACGCCACGTTCACCGTGTCGCCGATGACCGTGTACGCGAGCCGGTCGCGCGACCCCATGTTCCCTACCACCATCGGTCCGCTGTTGATGCCGATGCCGATATCGAGTTGCGGCAGGCCCCGCTCGGCCCAGGACCGGCGAAGCCGGAACAATTCCTGCGCCATGCCGAGTGCCGCTTGGCAGGCTCGCCGGGCGTGGTCAGGCTGGTCGCGCGGCGCGTTCCAGAAGGCCATGATCTCGTCCCCGATGTATTTGTCGAGCACCCCGTCGTAACGGAACACCACCTCGGTCATCGCCGTCATATATTCGTTGATGAACGCTACCAAGGCTTGGGGCTCTAGCGAATGAGACAGCGTAGTGAAGCCGCGTAAGTCGCAGAACAGCACCGTCATCACTCGCGTATCGCCGCCGAGCTTCAGTTGGTCAGGCTGTTTGAGCACCCACTGGCTCACCGAAGGGGACAGATAGCGGGACATCAGTTCTTGTACCAGTTGGCGCTGAGCCTGTTCGAAGAAAATGCGGTACACCTGTGTCGCGGTAAATCCGAACAGCAACGCGGCAATGGGATAGACCATGTTCAGCAAGAGGCCGCGATCAAAGGCGACACTGCTAGCGAAGAGGTACAGAAGGAAGAGACCGCCAAGCCCCGCGATCCCCCGTAATGGTCGAGCGACGGCGGCGAGCAGCGAGCCGACCAGCGCCCCGAGATAAAGGAGCACAACGGTCGTAGCCCGTGATGCCGGCGACAGATACCGTTCCGAAAGGATGGTATCGATGGCGCTGGCCTGGAGCTCGACACCCCACATCCCTCGATCCGTCGTCGTGGGCGTCGCAAACTCGTCGATCCCTCGGACGGTCAAACCGATCAACGCGATTTTGTCGGAGACTGCCGCTCGGTCGAACGTGCCGTTCACGACATCGACGAATGGAAGGATCGTAAACGTGCCGTGGCCGCCTGGCAACGAAGGCGGACCGGAGTAGTTGATCAGCATGCGCCCGTTGTCGACGACCGGGATGGCGCGTCCGGCCGCATACACGACTCGGTCGGTGGACGGTTGATCGAGGACTTCCAACCGGCGCAGATAACGGGCCACGGTTGCGAGTGCAAAGGCGGGGACCGTCGCGTCGCCGCTCTCAAGGATGAGCGGGATGCCGCGGACGACCGTATCCCGGTCGGTGGTGACGTTGACCGAGCCTTCGGTCGATCCCGCTTCAGCCAAGTGCGGGGCCGCACGTACGAACAAATCGAAAGCCTGCAACACGCCTGGTCGAGGGTGGAATCGGTTGGGGCCCTGTGCCTCGACCGGGAACACGACGTTGCCTGCGCGTCGGAGTGCGGCGATCAGCCGGGCGTCGTTCTGACCCGACGCGTCGAAAAACAGGTCCAAGCCGATGACTCGGACGCCGGCCTCGGCCAGTTCGTCTATGACCTGTGCGTACAGATCCCTGGGCCAGGTGACTAACGGACCGTATCGAGGCAGTAAGTCCCGATAGCTGCGTTGATCGATGCCGACGATGACGACCGCATCCGAAAGAGAGGCCGACTGCTCGGTGAAAAGAAAATCCGTGCTCTGCAGTTGGGCAGTGGAGAGCAGACCGCCGGTCAGCGCCGCTGCGAGCGCGCTGGCGACGATCAGCGCGAGGACGCCGGCCACGGCCAGACGCGTGAATCGAGGATCCCACATCCGGCGCATTCTAGGAAAGCTCCGGCAAGCAATCAATGGCCGTGATCGGTGGCCCCTCTCAAGGGGGGAGGCGCTCCGGCCGATAACGGGATGGCTCTATCACCTCGACGACCGCGTCCACAGGGAAGGTACGCCTGCAGATGTCCATCGCCGCGCTGTGGCGGGAATTGCCACAAGGAGAAGCGCTACCGAAAGAATCGTGGTGTCGCCGGCATCGAGGAATTCTGGCCGTCTTATGGGCCCATGCCCTGGCGATTCCAACATACGGTCTGCTGACGGGAGGAGGCTTGGCGCTGAGCCTCGGCGCCGGCGTCAGCATCGCCAGCATTGCGGCAATCGGCAACCTGGCGTGGCTCAACCGGCACGCCCGGTCGGCGATTACCACCTTCGGCTTGATGACGGCCGCCGCCTGGCTCGTGCATCTTTCCGGCGGCTACATCGAGTCGCATTTTCACTTCTTTGTCCTGATGGCGGTCGTCGCCTTGTATCAGGATTGGGTGCCCTTTCTCGTCGCGCTGGTGGCCATCGTCGTGGACCATGGCCTGATGGGCATGGTCGAGCCCCATATGGTGTACAACCATCCGGCGGCTCAGCAACATCCATGGCAGTGGGCGCTCATTCATGGAGGTTTCATTCTGGGAGAAAGCGCAGCGCTGCTGCTGTATTGGCGCGCCAACGAAGGTGTCAGCGCGCAATTGCGCGACAGCGAAGAACGGACCAGGTCCATCGTCGACAGCGCCATGGACGCCGTGGTCGTCATCGACGAGGACGGTCGGATCACCGAATGGAACCGGCAGGCCGAGACGATGTTCGGCTGGGCGCGCGCCGAGGTACGCGGCCTCCCGTTGTCCGAAACGGTCGTTTCCCCCCAGTATCGGGAGGCGCACGAGCGAGGACTGCGCCGATATCTCCAGACGGGACAAGGGTCCGTCATCCGCCAGCGCATTGAATTGAGCGCGTTGCGCCGCGACGGGTCGGAGTTTCCGATCGAACTCGCGATCACGCCGCTTCGCCTACAGACGGGTATGACCTTCAGCGCCTTCATCCGCGACATTACCGAGCGCCGTCAGGCCCAACAGGAGTTGGTCCGCTCGAAAGAAGCGGCGGAAGCGGCCAATCACGCCAAGTCGCTGTTTCTGGCCAACATGAGCCATGAGGTCCGCACGCCAATGAACGGCGTGCTCGGCATGACGGAACTGTTGCTTGCCAGTTCGCTCGACGCACGGCAGCGGCATCTGGCCGAGAACATCCAACGCTCGGGCACGAACCTGCTGCACGTCATCAACGACATTCTCGACTTTTCCAAGGTCGAAGCCGGGAAACTGACGCTCGAACGAGTCCCCTTCGACCTGTGCGGCTTGGTCGAAGAGGCGGTGGAATTCATGGCCGAACCAGCCCGGCGCAAGGGACTGACATTGACTTGTCATGTGAACGACACGATACGGCAGCGGGTCGGCGGTGACCCCACAAGGCTGCGGCAGATTCTGTCGAATCTCCTTGGTAATGCGGTGAAGTTCACGGAGCGCGGCGCCATCACGGTCACCGCCGAACCCACGGTGGAATCACCGGGTGCCATTACCGTTCGTTTCGCAGTCCGTGACAGTGGTGTCGGCATTCCGACTGCGGCGCAACGGCGAGTATTCGATGCTTTTTCACAAGCCGACGGCACCACTACCAGGCGTTTCGGCGGGACGGGACTGGGGCTGGCGATCGTCAAACAGTTGGTCGAGTTGATGGGCGGAACGGTGGGATTGGACAGCACGGAGGGCCAGGGCTCCACCTTCTGGTTCACGGCCGTCTTTGACAGCCCGCCACCGGATAACGGTGGCCCGGATCTGGTGGAGAATCGCCGGACGGCGGGAGCCACAGTCAGCGAGAAGGGAGCCATCCCACCTCGGGTACTGCACATCCTCCTCGTCGAAGATACGGCGGTGAATCAAGAAGTGGCGGTCGGCATGCTGGAACTGATGGGCCATCGGGTCGACCTCGCGGAGAACGGCTGGCAGGCGCTGGAGGCGACGGCGCGCACATCGTATGACCTCGTCTTCATGGATTGCCAGATGCCGGGGCTGGATGGTTTCGAAGCGACACGCCGAATGCGACAACGGGAGGGACGGGAACCGGCGGCGGGACGGCTGCCCATCATCGCCTTGACGGCCCACGCCATGTCCAGCGATCGGGAAGGTTGCTTGGCCGCCGGCATGGACGGCTACCTGTCCAAACCCTTCACGTTCCAACAATTGCACGATGCCTTAGCCCGGTGGGCCGGCCCGGTTCCACCGCACACTCTAATCGCACAGGAGGCCGTGATGAATGCCGGATCGGACGAGACAGACACAAGATCCGATGCCATGAAAGACGGTGCCACACCTGCCACAACGTCGGTCGAGCGCGAGGCGCTGGACCGGCTGCGGGCATTGGATCGGCCGGGCCGCCCCAGCGTATTTGCCAAAGTGGTCGCTCAGTTCCTGCAGTCCGCTCAGGAGACTGTCGAATCGTTGCGTGAGGCTTTGCGCCGGGACGATGCCGCGGCGCTGTATGCCGCGGCCCATCGCTTGAAGTCGAGCAGCGCTCAGCTGGGGGCACTGACGCTCTCGGAGCAATGTCAGGAATTGGAATCCATGGGGCGGTCGCAATCGGTTGCCGACGCCGACGCCGCGCTCAGGCGACTGGAAACCGAGTTCTTCAGAGTCGCGGAAGCGCTGCGATCCGAGTTGGCGGTCGCAGAAGGGAAGGACATATGAAACTGAAGACATTCACGTGGACTCCATCTGCTGTAGCGCAACCGATCGTGCCAGCCGAGGCACCGGACCGCCGACTGGTGATCTGCTTCGGCGCATCGGAGTTTGCGGACGCGCCCGAGGCGATCTGCCAGGTCGTCCGAGCGTTCCCGGCCGGCTCGGTACTAGGCTGTTCGACGTCGGGGGAAATTTTCGGCTCCCAGGTGAAGGACGGCACGCTCGTGGTCGCCGTCGCGGATTTCAAACAGACCACCGTCCGATCGGCCTGGGCGCCCGTGGAATCGGCAGCTGACTCCTATCAGGCCGGGGTGTCGGTGGCCGACCAACTGTCAGGACCGAGTTTACGGGCGGTGCTGGTCTTGTCCGACGGGTTGCACGTCAACGGCAGCGAACTGATCCGCGGGCTAAATGCAGTATTGCCGGAATCCGTCGTGGTGACTGGCGGATTGGCGGGGGACGGGGATCGTTTTCGACGCACCTGGGTGGTGAAGGAGGGACGCCCGGCATCTCAATTCGTAACGGCGGTGGGGCTCTACGGGGACCAGATCCGCGTGGGTCATGGATCCAAGGGGGGATGGGATCAGTTCGGGCCCGAGCGCGTCATCACCAAATCGAAAGGGAACGTGCTCTACGAACTCGACCACAAGCCGGCGCTGCAGCTGTACAAGGAATATCTCGGAGATCGGGCGTCCGGCCTCCCTGCGACGGGCCTCTTATTCCCTCTCTCCGTCCGGCTGGGGCCCGCATCTGAGAAACGACTGGTGCGGACCATTCTGGGTATCGACGAGGGGGCGCAGTCGCTGACCTTTGCCGGCGACATTCCAGAAGGAGCCCTCGCCCAGCTCATGCACGCGAATTTCGACCGACTAATTCAAGGAGCTTCGGATGCCGGCTCTTCCATCGGGATCAGGGGAGGTCAAAAGGGGGAGACCCTTGCCATCGCGATCAGCTGTATCGGGCGTCGGTTGGTCCTCGGTGAGCGCACTGAAGAAGAGATCGAAGCCACGCTAGACGTGCTGCCGTCCGACACGCGGCAAGTCGGCTTCTATTCGTACGGCGAGATTTCTCCCCATGTATCGGGACGGTGCGATCTGCATAACCAGACCATGACGCTCACGACGATTCAGGAGCAGTGAGAACCCGTGCATTCGATGCTACAGCGCCAGTTGAAGCGGTTGGAGTTGGGGGCGGCGGAGCCGCCTGCCAATCTGGACCAGTGGCGGGCTTTCCTCGGACGGGTGAGTCGCGCCTATGAAGAGGCTGACAACGGACGGCTATTGCTGGAGCGGTCGTTGGCCCTGACCTCTGAAGAGATGCGGAGTCTCCATCAGCGGTTGCAGGTGTCTCGTGATGAGATGCTTCAGCGTCAACAGGAAGCGCTGATGAAGCTAAGCAAGAGCGCCACCTTGCACGCAGGAGACTTGACGGCCGCGCTGGAGGAGATCACCGAGGCCGCATCGAAGACCTTTCAGATTGAACGTGCCAGCATCTGGATTTTCGACCAGTCCACATCCGTGCTGCGATGCCTGGATCTCTACCTGCGGGGGGAGGCGCGACATGCTTCCGGCGTCGAGTTGCCTCTGGCCACCTATCCCGAGTATTTCAGAGCGGTAGGGACCGAGGAAATCATCGCGGCGGACGACGCGCGACAGGATGTTCGCACGAAGGAGTTTACCGATGCGTACCTCGTGCCGCTCGGGATTTCTTCCATGCTCGATGTGCCGATCCAGCACCGTGGGCGGATGGTAGGGGTGGTCTGCTGCGAGCACGTGGGTCCGCCGCGATCGTGGACCAGCGATGAGCAGGCGTTCGGACGATCGATTGCCTCGGTCGTCTCCCTGGCCATGGATGCCGAAGAGCGCCGCCGGTTGCAGGAGACGACGGTGCGGACCAATGCGTTCCTGGATTCCGTGATCGAAAACCTTCCGATCATGGTGTTCATCAAGGATGCGACGCATCTGCGTTTCGTCCGCTGGAACAAACACGCCGAAGACATCATCGGCATTCGCCGGGAAGAAATGCTCGCCAAAACCGACTATGACTTCTTTCCCGAGGCCGAGGCGTCCTCGTTCACCGCGAAGGACCGGGAAGTCTTGAAAGCCGGGGTCCTCCGGGATATTGGGGAAGAGCAGATCGAAACCCGTTCCAACGGGCGCCGTATTCTCCATACCAGGAAGGTGCCGATCCTCAACGAGAAAAAGCAGCCCGAGTACCTCCTTGGCATCTCCGAAGACATTACCGACCGGAAACAGCGGGAAGCCGCGCTCCTGGAAAGCGAGGAAAAGTATCGAGGACTGTTCGAGTCATCGCGAGACGCCATTATGCTCTTGTTTCCGCCGCAATGGATGTTTTCCGCAGGCAATCCGGCGACGATCAAATTGTTCGGCGCGCGGGACCTCGAACATTTCACCTCGATGGGACCGTGGGATCTCTCCCCTGACCTTCAGCCGGACGGAGCACGTTCCGCCGACAAGGCCCCGCGTATGATCGAGAGGGCCATGCGTGAAGGCTCACACTACTTTGAATGGACGCACAAGCGGGTCGATGGACAGGAGTTTCTCGCGACCGTGACTTTGACGCGCATCACGGTCAAGGGACAGACCGGCCTGCAGGCGATTGTGCGGGATATCACCCGACAGAAGCGCATGGAGGTCGAACTGCGGGCTGTATCCGCGTTCCACCAGGCAATGATCGACCATGCCGGGTACGCCATCATTTCCACCAGCCCGGACGGCATCATCCAAACGTTCAACCCCGCGGCCGAGGCTCTGCTCGGGTACCGCGCGGAGGAAGTGGTGGGGAAGCGTTCGCCGGCGTTGTTTCACGATACTGAGGAAGTCGCCCTGCGGGCGAAGTTGGTATCGGCCGAACTAGGCGTGGAAATTTCTCCGGGCTTTGAAGTCTTTGTGGCCAAGAGCCGGCGCAATCTTCCGAGCGAATGTGAATGGACGTATCTCCGCAAAGACGGCCAGCGTCTGACCGTCAGTCTGAGTGTGACGGCGATTCGTGGGACGGATGGTTCGGTGATGGGGTTCCTGGGCATGGCGAGCGATATAACGGAGCGGAAAGTCGCCGAACAGGAACTGTTGGCCGCCAAAGAAGCGGCGGAAGCAGCCAGCGTCGCCAAGTCGCAATTTTTGGCGAACAT
>CAZPYP010000047.1:0-16776 GCA_964590845.1 uncultured Nitrospira sp. | reverse complement strand
GGGTTGATCAACAACGCCGGCATCGTGGTCAGCGGACCGCTGGAATTCTTACCCCTCGAGCGCTTGCGCACGCAATTCGAAGTCAACGTGATCGGACAAATCGCCGTGACGCAGGCGTTCTTGCCGCTATTGCGCCAGGCGAAAGGCCGGATCGTGAACATGGGATCGATCGCCGGGCGGGCGGCGACGCCGATGATCGGGCCATATTGCGCCTCAAAGTTTGCGTTGGAAGCGTTGACCGACGCGTTGCGGTTGGAAGTGCAGCATTTCGGTATACGGGTGTCGATCGTCGAACCGGGTGCCGTGGCCACGCCGATTTGGGAAAAGTCCGGAAAGGCCGCGCAGGAGTTGGAGTCGACGGCCGGCGCGGAAGCGCGATCGTTATATGCCGGGGTGATTCGCGGCGTCCGGGCGGTCTTCGACGAGGCGGCGCAGCGGGCGATCCCGACCGACGCGGTGGTCGAAGCCGTGTGGCATGCGCTCACCGCTGATCGTCCGAAGACGCGCTATCTAGTCGGCACGGACGCGAAGTTTCGGGCCATGATGGCTCGATGGCTGCCGGACCGGATGCAGGATTGGGTGATGAAGAAAGTGCTGAAACTGCCGAGGGCGTAGCGGGGAATTTATCCGACGAGGTCAGGGTTGAGCCGGTTGAGCGATTTGATCGAGAGCGCTTTGATTTCGTTATAGATGATCGTCCGACCCGCTTGGCGCAGGCGGGAAAAAACGCCTTCCACGATGACCTGCTCGCCTTCTTTCACTTCCACTTGACCCAGCCCGATCACCTTGACGGTTCCCGCATGGTCTTTGAGCAGGAACCCATACGCCGGCTGGCCTTGGCGGTTGGTCGCCAGTTGGATGTTGGTCACCTCGCCGGAGACGACGACTTCTTGCCGGTCGTATTGCTCGGGGTGTGAGATGAGTTCGGCCAGGTCGAGCATGCCGGATGCCTGGACCTCGAGCGAAAGTGCCAGGAGGGCAACGAGGGCGGCGGTCCTCGCTATCCATCTGGTAATCGAGGTTTCTCGATGAGCGGGGCGAACCATAATCGGGCTCACTATATCGCGAGATTCGGATCTTGGGAAGTGGTCAGGCGTTTACCACTTGTCGGTCGCGCGACTCGACGCATCTTCGCCCCGGAAATTGTTCAGGATGGCCTGCTGAATTTCGGTCAGCGGTTTGGACTCGTCCCCGGGACCTGCGAGCGCGGCCTCGGCCTTGGGCGTAGGCGCGGTGCGTTTCAGCAACTCTTCGTCCAAGGATTCGGCGCTGCCGTCGAGCTCGTTGAGAATTGCGGCGAGGCGTTGCAGTCCGAACAGGTTTCTGGTGATTTCCGAGTGCATGGCGCCGGAACTGGCGCCTTGCACGAGCGAGTTCCAGAACTTGGTTTCAAGTTCCTCCGCCAGGGTCCCCCAAGCCAACAGGGCCAGTTTGTCGATCAGCGCTGCCTCAGTCCGTTCCAACCCGTCGTAGGTGGAGGTCGAACGCTCGATCGGCTTGGTGGCCAATACGGCAAACGTTTCTTTCCATAGATCGAGCGGAGGCGCTTGGGCGCCCGCGGGTGTTTTGTCGCCTTGCATGGCCGTCTGCAGCGACTGCAGAAATTGCGCGAGGTATTTGACCTTGCGGGCTTGCAGGCTGCCGGCTGGAATCCCCCAGATATGGCCGATTTCGTGATCTTGCAGCGGGGCGTAATCGGCGGAGATTCGCTCCCGTTCCGCGAGGTCCAGGCGTTTACGGTACTTTTCCGCCAACCGGATCTGCGTCTGCATGTCGATGCCCAGGCGCCTGCGCTGAAATTCTTCGGCCGTAATTTCGTCGGCCTCCCATTGCTGATCGAGCGCGCGAAGTTGCGGCCTGGGGACGGCAGTCTGGGCCTGCGTTTTCAGTTGGGCGAGGTCTTCAGCCGGAACAGCGAATTTGTGTTCAAGGAGCTCGGCGGCTCGTTGCGCCATGGCGATCCGAAGCTCCAGGAGTTTCTTCAGGGTGACGCACTGGATCCATGTCCGTTCTCGCCGGAGCCGCACATACCGCAGATAGAAGTCGCGTTTGTCGCGAACGGCCTTGATCGCTTCCTGGGTCAGGACATTGTAGGTCGGTTTCGTGCCGGACACGCATCGCGGGTCGGGGCGATCGGAGGTCATATAGAGGATTTCTTCTTCGGTGACGTCGAAATGCTGGAGCAGGATCAACTTCATCATAATCCGGCCCTGGATGGGCATGGCCATGAGGACCGATTCGATGAGGGCTGGAGTCAGTTTGGTCGGAACCGTGGCGACGGTCATGGATTAGGCCGTTCCCATTTGCTGGTTTTCGAGGTAGACCGCCACATACTCCCGCACTTCCTGGACCGTGCCGTTGATGAACAGTTCCCGGGGGATTTCTACGCGGGTCAACGTGGCCGGATTGACGCCCCGTTCCGTCGCGTATTCCTCGTCGATATACAGGCTGACGGAGCCATCCTTATGGCGAATGGCGTAAAGCGCGTTGTTGTCGGACATCGGTGCGAGCCCCTTGATGCAGGTTCTACAGGTAACATACGGCGATTTCGCCTGTCAAAGCTGGAGCGCAGCTACTGGAGCGGGTTTGTGAGCAACAAGCGGCGCCGCCAGAGGATATACAGCGTCGAAAGCACGACAGCCGCCAACAAGGTGTTCCTGATGCGTCCCGGCCCGAAGCAGCCGAGGTTCACCAGTCCGTTGGTGAACCCGTAGGCGGCGTAGACCAAATAGACCACAAGCGACCAGCGTCTAAGTCTCATGAAGCCGTAGCCGACGGCGAGGTGGAGAGCCGGCGAGAGGGCCTTCGTCAGGAACCCGGGGATGCCCTCCAGCTTTGTGCAATAGAACGGAAGCAGGTAGTCGGGGTTTTGCCAGATAATGACGGTGTCGTTCAACGCGCTGATCAGCAGTAGCAACCCGAGGAATCGAATGTCATGCCCTTGTCGCCAGGCGGTTATCCAGGTCCGGCGCCAGCCGGCGGATGCTTCGGCTGGGCGGAGGAACGCCTCGTAACTCTGTAAGGCCCACCAAGGCAGGGCCAGCACCATAAAGAAGAGGACTTCGGCAGCCCGCCCGGATACGCGGCCAAGGGCTAAGCTGGCGGCGATGAGCAGAACGGTGATCGAGAACGCCATGGCCGCCGGTTTCCATCGGCGGCGCAGGGCTTGGCCTAGGCCTGGAATGAGCGCCGAGCACGCAGCAGCGAGCGCGTCTGAAGAGTGGGACATCTCTAAAAATGCAAAGGCCTTCGATCCGAAGATCGAAGGCCTTTGCGCATTACAGGGTCGGCTGTATTACCCGCCGAGTGTGTCGAGCGTTTCCTTCAGGCTTCCCCGAATACAGGTAAAGATCGGAGTGTCGCGCAGCGTGTACCGCGACCCTTCCGTCTCGCGGAGCGCCATCACGAGATCGAGAAAGTCTTCCGGCTTGTCGCTTTCGAAGGCCACGACCCATTCCTGATCGTCGAGTCCGAAGGAGTAGGTCGTATTCAGCTTCACGGAGGGGAACCGATGGCCGACTTCGATATGCTCGTCCATCATGCCCTGGCGCGCCGCCTTCGTCAGCAGAAACCATTCGCGGGTTTTCAGGAATGGATAGACGAAGATGTACTTGGCCTTGCCGGGTACGACGGTCAGCCGCTTGCTCTCCTGGCCCTCGTGCGAGTGGTTGTCGACGTAGATCGACCGCTTCGTCATGGAGAGGTAGGAGTAGGGTGTGGTCATGTACCGGCCCAAGCCGGAGGCCAGCATTTTGGAGGTCATCTGTTGAAACAATTCCAAGTCGTAGCTGATGCGCCAGAGCAGGAAGTCGCAGTCGCCGCGAATGCCGACGGTGGTATAGGGGATGACCAGAACCTTTCCCGCGTAGTCCTCGACCGCGCGCAAGAATTCCTGCTTGCCTCTAGTGCGTTCGTCTTCCGGCAAGCGCCGCCAGGCCGGGTCGATTTTGTAGAACGCAAAGTTCACATATTGGCGTTTGGGCGGTTGTTGCGCCGGGGATTGTTCGGGGCCAGCCATGCACTCCTCCGTGTAACGTCTTGATAACGCAGATTAAGTGGGACTGCATTCTGTAACACTTCGTGTTTTGCTTTGTCAACGGTCTGCCGACGGTCGTTGTCGCTCGTTGACAGCTCCTGAACGATCTGCTACTGGCAGCGACATGAAACCGTTTACCGCGGTGATGGTGATGCTGTCGGCTGTCGCTGGATTGGCGGCGACGGGACATGCGATCGAGATCCAGCCGTCCGAGCGACACATCCGAGCCGCGCTCGAGCGCGGCGCCGAGGCGGCCAAATCCCACCTGCCGCCCGATACCTTCTATGCGCGATTCGGGGCGACCGACGATCTTCACCCCAGCGGGTTTCTCGTGACGAAGTTGGGGGCGCTGGCCGTCATGGCCACGCACATGGCATTGCGCGGACTTCAGCCGAGCGACGCCGACGTGGCCCAGGTCTTGGAAGCCAAGACGATGCTGGTCAGCGCCACGATCTTCGGCAACGTGGGGAATTTCGCGGTGGATAGCTATATGGTCTTGGATCAATCGGGCAAGACGGTGAAGCCGGTCACCGTGCGTTTCGATGCCGTTGCCGGCCGCAGTTCCGCCTATCCGGACGGCCCGAAATTCAAGGCGAAGGTGGTGGCCTCTTTTGACTATGCGGACTTCGATCCTCGCGCCGCCACCACCATCACGGTGTTTCCCGCTAACGGGGGCGAAGCGACCTTCCCTCTCGATTTTGCCGCCATTGAATAGACGAAAGGCCTGGATGGCTTCCAAACAGTTCCGCGCGCGTCATGGCGTCGCCGAGACGATCGCCGTGGGCTCCGAACTCCTGGTCGGAGGGCGCACCGACAGCAATTCGCTCTTCATCGCGGAGGAACTGGGGAAACTCGGGGTCGATCTCCGCTTCAAATCGATCGTCGGCGACGACCAACGGGATATTGTGACGGTCTTGAAGACGGCGGCCTCCCGAGCGCAGGTCATCGTCATGACCGGCGGCCTCGGACCCACGATCGACGATTGCACGAGAGAGGCGGTCGCCAAGGCCACCGGCTGCCGCCTCGCGAGGCGCAAAGAGGCCTTCGACATGATGAAGGCCCGGATCGCGCAGTGGGGCAGGACACCCAACAAGGGACAATTGCGGCAAGGGTTGATGCCGGCCGGCGCAATCGTCCTGATGAATCCCGTCGGCTCTGCGCCTGGGTTCATCCTACCGTGGAGGCGAGCGACCATCGTCGCATTGCCAGGCGTGCCGCGCGAAATGGAGCCGATGCTGCGCGCGGGAGTCCTCCCACACCTCGCCGCGCTGTTCGGCCGGGGCGGGACAACCTCGCTCCAGCCGATCACCCGGCTCGTCTTTCACACCTACGGCCTGCCGGAGGCCGACGTCGATGCGAAGTTGCTGGGGCTCCTGCCGAAAACCTCGCCTGTTGAATTGGGGATGCTGGCCTCGCCGATCACGGTGCTGGTGTCCTTGACCACGAAGCCGGGCCGAACGGCGCCACCGGAGTTGCTGCAGTTCTTAACGAGAGCCGTGCATGAACGGTTGGGGCCTTGGATCTACGGCGAAGGGGACGACACGATGGAAAGCGTGGTCGGGCGTTTGTTGACCGAACAGCGGCGGACGGTGGCGCTGGCGGAATCCTGCACGGGTGGACTCATCGGCCATCGGCTGACGCAGGTGCCGGGTTCGTCTGCGTACTTGGACCGCGGCGTCATTTGCTATAGCAACAAGGCCAAAACGGAATTGGTCGGTGTGCCGGAGGGTCTTATCAACCAGTATGGCGCTGTCAGCGCGGAAGTCGCAGCGGCGATGGCCAAAGGCATTTGTGAACGGAGCGGCGTGTCGGTCGGTCTTGGGGTCACCGGCATCGCGGGACCAAGCGGGGCGACCGCGACCAAACCGGTGGGACTGGTTTTCATCGGCCTGCATGATAAGGAAGGGAAGTCGGTCACAAAGGAATTCCGTTTCCACGGCGACCGCACCGTCGTGAAACAGCGGGCTTCCCAGGCGGCACTCGACTTGTTACGCCAGTGGCTCTTGGGCCGACAGGCCTCATGATTCGCGCGTTTCTCTCTGTCGAACTTTCGGACGATGTGCGCGCCCGCCTTGCCGGGCTGCAACAGGACCTCAAGCGGCGTATCGCGCCTGATTTGCCGAAACCTGTGCGTCTCTCCTGGGTCCGACCGGACTCGCTGCATTTGACCGTCAAGTTTCTCGGCGACATCCCAGACCCGATCGTGGAGCTGTTGCGTGTGGCTATGGCGGATGTGCTTGGCACGCATCGTCCGCTCGCTATCCCACTCGAACGTCTCGGTGGCTTTCCGCATTTTGGGCAACCGCGCGTGCTGTGGGTGGGGCCGGCGGACGCATGGGAACGAGGAAAGGAGGCCCCAAGATTGGCGGCGTTGCATCGCGCGATCGAAACCTGTTGCCAGACGCAGGACCTGGCGCCGGACGATCGGCCGCTGACCGCGCATTTGACGATCGCGAGAATCAAAGAAGGCGGTAAGCAGGTGGGACAGGCCTTGGCCAGGAGCGGGATGATGGATCGGCCGCTCAGCCTTGGTTCGCTCGCAGTGGATTCGATTGCGCTGATGCGGAGTGAATTGCGGCCGACCGGATCGGTCTATACGAGACTGTGGGCCGTACCACTCGGGGCGGGGTGATCGTCCGCTACTGCTGCGGCGGCTGTTCGCGCATCGTTCGGCAAAAGAGTTCAGTCAGAGCGGGATCGAAGGCCGTGCCGGCTTGACGTTCGATCTCGTCGATCGCTTCTTTCATCAATTTGGGTGTGGCGCCTGGTTGTTCGGCGGTCATGGTATCGAACGCCTGCGCGAGAGCCACGAGCCGCGCCAAGAGGGGAATACGTTCCCCAGCCAGCCCAAACGGATAGCCGGTGCCGTCCCATCGTTCATGGTGCAAGGCGATGATCTGGACCGCCTGAGCCGGGAGACCGATCGCGCGGCCGATCTTCGCCCCGACATCGGTGCGATGGCGGCTCTTGTCGGACTCCTGTTGAAGCACGGAGCGTTCCGGTGCGGCGACCAAGTCCAAATCATGAGCCAACGCCGCCAGCGACAAGACATGCTGTTCTTGCAGCGGCAACTCCAGCCTGTTGGCGGCCAGGGTGGTGTAAAAGCTGACCCGATTGCCGTGGTTGACCAAGTGCCGGTCTTTGGCCTCCATCAGGTCGGAGACCAGTTGGATTAATGGGGACGGCTCCTCACTGTGCGAGGAGGTTAAGGAGCCCTGTTTCAACAGAGCGGTATAGCGGAGGACCAAGTCCTTCCACGCTTCCGTACAGGCGGGATCCGACTCCCAGAGCGCAGGTTCCTGCTTGAAGGCCGTCCGCAGCATGTCGAGGCGGCGTTTCTTTTGGGACGTCTGCAGGCTGATGCTGAGCAGTTCGGACGCATTGAAGGGCTTCAGGAGAAAGCCCGCTGCGCCCTGGCGGATGCAATCCATCGCGGATTTCAGCGTGCCGTAGGCGGTCACCATGATGACCTCGATATCGGCATGGTGTCGCTTGATTTCGTGTAAGAGATCGGAGCCGGAGCCGTCGGGAAGGCGGAGATCCAGCGTGACGAGATCGACGCCATGCTCGTTGATGACTGCCATGGCCGCGCGGATGTTCTCCGCCGTGAGGATGTGGAAATCTTGTCGCAGGACCTGGGTCAGGGCCGCGCGCGGAGCGGCCTCGTCGTCGACGATCAAGACCGTGGGTTTGTCGTCGGCCTGGACAGGAGGTTGGGCTGTGGGCATACGTCCAGCTGTATGATGAGACGAAGCTTTCGTCAAGGAAACCCAGAATGTGTGCGTAGAGATACGCATGTAGCCTACAAACCAAGCGAGCGGCTTGACCCGCGAACGCGCAACGAATACTGTGTAGGTATGCGTCTTCTCTACGCCATCGCGATGGTCTTGAGCCTGAGCTCGACGGTCTGGGCCGGCACGGAGTTCGATCCGGATCAGCCGTTCGATCAGGCCTCCGGTAACCGGTTATTGCGGTCACTGCTCAACCGAGCCGCGGATGTGATCGACGAGCACGTGGAAATCACCGGGAGCCTTCGGCAGTCGGATGCGCCGGGAGAGGGTCCGAAGTTGCGGTTCCGGTTTTATCCCGAGGGAAAGTCGAAATCGGACCAGTCGGTGACCGTAGAGGCTTGGGCGGATCGATCGGCGGATGCCCGGCAGCAAGACTGGCACTTCCGCTTTTCCGTTCCTCGTTCTTCCTCCAAACCATCGCCTCTTCCCGAACACGCTCTTTAATCACTTCCCAGCACATCTCTGAATGCGGCCATTTAGCTCGACGGCGCGACAGCCGTCACATCCGGGCCATATTCTCCGCTAGGCTTATCCCGGTGAACTGGGTATAATCCGGCCCTCTCCCATTCCGATCGAGGAGGAATCGCTCATGGCGGAAAAAGACGAGAAGAAGCGCGCACTAGATCTGGCCCTCTCCCAAATCGAAAAGCAGTACGGCAAAGGGGCCATCATGAAGCTCGGGGACTCCGAGGCTCCAGCCAACATTCCAGCCATCTCAACCGGATCGTTGGGGCTCGACATCGCCTTGGGTGTCGGTGGATTTCCGCGAGGGCGCGTGGTCGAGATCTTTGGGCCGGAAGCCTCGGGTAAGACCACGTTGACGTTGCATGCCATCGCTGAAGTTCAGAAGACGGGCGGGGTGGCCGCGTTCATCGATGCGGAACATGCGCTGGACCTGACCTATGCCCGGAAGCTCGGCGTGCAGGCCGACGACCTCCTCGTATCCCAACCCGATACAGGCGAGCAGGCGCTCGAAATCGCCGAAACGCTGGTGCGCAGCGGCGCCATCGACTTGATCGTGGTCGACTCCGTCGCCGCCCTCACGCCGCGGGCCGAAATCGAAGGTGAAATGGGTGATGCGCACATGGGGTTGCAAGCGCGACTCATGTCGCAGGCGCTCAGAAAGTTGACCGCGGCCATATCCAAATCGCAGACGACCGTGATTTTCATCAACCAAATCCGCATGAAGCTCGGCGTCATGTTCGGCAATCCTGAAACCACGACCGGCGGGAACGCGCTGAAGTTTTATTCATCGGTCCGGCTGGATATCCGGCGCATCGAGTCGATCAAGGAAGGGCAAGATGTGGTGGGCAGCCGGGTGCGCGTGAAAGTCGTGAAGAACAAGATGGCGCCGCCGTTCAAGCAGGCCGAGTTCGACATCATGTTCGCGCAGGGGATTTCCAAGACCGGCGAACTCGTCGACTTGGGCGTGGACAAGAAAGTGTTGGAGAAGTCCGGCGCCTGGTATTCCTACCAAGGGGAGCGGCTCGGACAGGGGCGCGATGCCGTGCGCGATTTCCTGCTCGCCAACCAGCCGCTTGCCCGCGAGATCGAAGGCAAGCTGCGCGAGTTGGCCGGCGTGCCTGGCCGGGCGGCGGACAAGCCGGTCGCGGCTCCCGCGAAGGAAGAGAAACGCGCCGACGACAAACGCGAGGATCGGCGTCCGCACAAGGTCGGCGTCTAGCCGGCGGGAGGACCGGTGGCCACGCGCGTTGCAGGGGCCGGTGTGTCCGTCTCCGATCCCTGGCTGCAAATCGCGGTGCGGTATCTGGCCCGCGTCGACCGCAGTTCCGCACAAGTCGAGGAGTTCCTCCAGCGAAAAGGCGCCAGTCCCGCCCAAGCCAAGCAGACCGTCGATCGCCTTTCTCAGCTGCGCTATCTGAACGACCGGGCTTACGGGGAACGCTGGGCCGAGGCGCGCCTGGCTCGCCAGCCGGTGAGCCGCGAGCGGCTCAAGGCCGAGCTGACACAGAAAGGCTTGGACGAACGGCTGGTGGAAGACATCGTCGGACGGGCGCTGGGGACGGCCGATCAAGAAGCCTGGGCGCGTCGAGCGCTGGATCGGAAGGAACGGCGGAACCGAAAGCTCTCATCTTTGCAAGCGGTTCGACTCCTACGTCAGTGGGGTTTCGAAGAAGACACCATCGCACGTATTATAGAGGCACGTCGATCCGTTGAAGGGATGGAGACATGAAGAATCGCGCAGAGGACCTCCGCCAGGGATTCATCCGCTATTTCGAGCAGCAAGGCCATCATGCCGTGGCCAGTTCCCCGCTGATCCCCCAGGCCGACCCCACACTCCTGTTCACCAATGCCGGAATGAATCAGTTCAAGCGGGTCTTCCTGGGTGAGGAGACCAGGTCGTATAGGCGGGCGGTGACCGTGCAGAAGTGCCTGCGGGCGGGCGGGAAACACAACGACTTGGAAAACGTCGGCTACACGCGCCGTCACCATACCTTCTTCGAAATGCTCGGCAACTTTTCCTTCGGCGACTACTTCAAGGAAGACGCCATCAAGTTCGGTTGGGAATATCTGACGCAGACCGTCGGTCTCGACAAGTCCCGGCTGTGGGTGACGATCTTCCGGGAGGATGACGAAGCCGATCAACTCTGGAAAAAGATCGGCGTCTCCCCCTCCCGTATCGTCCGGTGCGACGAGAAGGACAACTTCTGGCAGATGGCCGACACCGGTCCTTGCGGGCCCTGTTCCGAAATCCATTTCGATCAAGGGCAGGCGGTGCCGGGCGACGACCGCCCGAACGGAGAGGGCGATCGGGTGATCGAGATCTGGAACCTGGTGTTCATGCAGTTCAATCGCGACGTGTCCGGGACGCTCCACCCGCTCCCCAAGCCCAGTATCGACACGGGAATGGGACTGGAACGGCTGGCCGCGGTCTCTCAAGGGGTCTACAGCAACTACGACAGCGACCTCTTCACGCCGCTGTTGGGCTCGATCGCCCGACGGGCCGGCAGCGAGTACGGAAAATCGGAACAGGCCGACCGTTCGATGCGGGTCATCGCCGATCATTTGCGGGCGATCACGTTCCTCATGACGGACGGCGTGTTGCCCTCGAACGAAGGGCGAGGCTACGTGCTGCGACGCATTCTGCGGCGCGCCGCCCGCCATGGCCGGTTATTGGGGATCGTTGAACCCTTCTTGCACGAACTGAGCGCCGGCGTGATCGAGCAGATGGGCGGGGCCTATCCGGAAATCAAGAGCGCCGCCGGAACCGTGGCCGAAGCCTCCAGGGGCGAAGAGGAACGGTTCATCGCCACACTGGACCAAGGCTTGCCCATCTTGAACGAGATGGTGACGAAGGCGAAGACGGCCGGACAGAAGAGACTCAGCGGAGCCGACGTGTTCAAGCTCTACGATACGTACGGCTTTCCGATGGACTTGATCGGCGAGGCCTGCCGGGAACAGGGCATGACGGTCGATGAGCAGGGTTTCGAGGCCGCGATCGAAGAACAGCGCAATCGGGCCCGCAAGACCGGCGGCTTCGAACAGGAAACGGCCAGGCCGTCCGTGGCCGAGTTGGCGAAACGAGTCGGAGCGACGAAGTTCATTGGGTACGATCGGTTGGAATCGAAGAGTGTCCTGCACGCCATCCTCAAAGGAGATCGTCTCGTCAAAGAGGCGGTGGAAGGGGATGAGGTCGAAGTGGTTCTGGACGTCACGCCGTTCTACGCGGAAGGCGGTGGCCAGGTCGGTGACCAAGGGGTGCTGTCCGGCCCTGAGGGGCGGCTCGAGATCAAAGAAACCACTAGGCCTGTTCCGACATTGATCCTTCACAAAGGCAAAGTCACGAAAGGGCGCGTCCGGGAGGGCGAGCAACTTCACATGGCCGTCAACGGCGTGACCAGACAAGATGCCGCGAGAAACCACACGGCGACCCATTTGGTGCACGCTGCGCTGCGGGATTTGCTCGGGCCGCACGTCAAACAGTACGGCTCGTTGGTCGGGCCGAACCGGCTGCGATTCGACTTCGCCCATTTCCGCCCGCTGTCGTCGCGTGACATCGACGAGATTGAAACGGTCGTCAATACCGAGGTGCGCCGGAACGAAGCGGTCAAGACGGAAGTCATGAGCATTCAAGATGCCGTGGCTAACGGCGCGCTGGCCTTTTTCGGGGACAAATACGGCGAAGAGGTGCGGGTCGTCACGGTGGAATCGTTCAGCAAAGAGCTGTGCGGTGGGACGCATTGCCGGCATACGGGCGAGATCGGCCTGTTCCGGATCGTCTCGGAAGGCGGGGTGGCAGCAGGGGTGCGGCGCATCGAAGCGCAAACCGGCAGCGGAGCGGTCGCCCTGGTGAAGAAGTTGGAATCGGATGTGCGGGAATTATCCGACTTGCTGAAGGCCGGGCCGTCCGAACTGGTCTCCAAGACCCGGAAAATCCTTGCGCAGTTGAAAGACAAGGAGCGGGAACTCGAAGAGCTGAAACTGAAAATGGCCAGCGGCTCGGCCGTGGCATCGAGCGTCAGGACCATCGCCGGCCTGTCCGTCCACGTCCAACGGACCGACGGCCTCGATATGAACGGCATGCGGGCATTGGCCGACCAGCTGCGCGACAAACTGAAGAGCGGAGTCGTGGCGTTGGGAGCCGCGACCGATGACGGCAAGGTGTCCTTGTTGGTGGTGGTCACCAAGGATCTGTCGGCCAAGATCAAGGCCGGCGACTTGATCAAGGTGATGGCGGCGGAAGTGGGTGGAACCGGCGGCGGCCGTCCGGAGATGGCGCAAGCCGGCGGCAAGGATCCGTCGAAGCTCGACGCGGCGTTGGAAAAGGTCTTTGGTCTGGTCGAAAATGCCCAGCAGCGGTAAGATTATCGAAGGCGCCCGCGTGCTCGCACTCGATTACGGGACGAAGCGGATCGGCGTCGCGCTTAGCGACGAACTGGGCTGGACGGCCCAACCGCTCGAAACCTTCGAACGGCGGACGCTGGATCGGGACCTCGCGCACATCCTGTCGCTGATCGCTACGCACGAGGTGTCGCGGGTGCTGTTGGGACTGCCCCTTCGTCTGGACGGAAGGGAAGGTCCTGCGATTCAGGCGATGCGGGAGTTCACGGTCCGGCTGGAGGCCGCGGCCCCGGTTCCCGTCGTCCTCTGGGACGAACGGATGACGACCAAGGCGGCTGAAGATTTGCTCATTGCCGCCGATGTCAGTAGAAAGAAACGCAAAGGGGCCGTGGATCGGGTCGCAGCGGCGATTCTCCTGCAAAGCTATCTGGCGAGCCTAGAGCCGGAGCCGGTTCAAGCCGACTGGGGGCCGGGCGACGAGACGGTCGATTCAAGGCATGAAGCTACGGATCATAGTTCCCCTTCTGGTGATTCTGGTCGCGGTGGCCGGGCTCGCCGCCTATCAGATTCTTAAGTGGGCTCAAGGGCCCGTCGTTCCTGCTCAGGAACAGCCTCCTGCGAAAGTGGTCGTCATTCCGGACGGAGCCACCTTCCAACAAGTCGCCTCGCTGCTCGAACGGGAACGATTGATCCGCAGCCGCTCGGCGTTCGTCTTCCTTGGGCGGTCCCAATCCGCCGATCGACGGATCCAGGCCGGTGAGTACGAATTGAGCCCAGCGATGTTGCCCGCCGATATTCTCGCCAAATTGCAGAGCGGGCAGGTCGTGCTCCATCCGATCACCATTCCCGAAGGGTTGACGATGGCCCAGATTGCAGACCTGATGGCTCAACGCGGAATCGATCGAGCCGAGTTCTTGCGGCTGACACAGGATCGCGCGTTCATTGGTTCGCTCGGCATCAACGCAGCGACCTTGGAAGGGTATCTGTACCCTGATACCTACAAGTTTCCGCGCACCGTCAAGGCGCGTGAGGTCGTCCAGGCGATGGTCGATCATCTCAAGGGCGTCATGACGCCGGAAATCGTGATGCGGGCGCAGGAGTTGAAGATGACGGAGCACGAGGTGTTAACGCTGGCCTCGGTGATCGAGAAAGAAACCGGAGCCGGAGCCGAGCGTCCCGAAATTTCAGCGGTGTTTCACAATCGATTGAAGAAACGCATTCCGCTGCAGAGCGATCCGACCGTGATCTATGGATTGCCAAATTTCGACGGCAACATCCATAAGAAAGATCTTTCAAGTCCCAGCCCCTACAATACCTACCGTGTTCCGGGTTTGCCTCCTGGTCCGATCGCGAACCCGGGCATCCAAGCGATCAAAGCGGCCCTCTATCCCTCGGGGTCGCATGCGCTCTACTTCGTGTCTCGGAACGACGGCACCCACCACTTTTCCGCCACCCTCACCGAACACAACGAAGCGGTGGAGAAGTATCAGAAGCGTCCGTTCCGGCGCGCCCACCATCCGAAGACCTGACTCTCCGTTTCGGCTTCATCTCCATCGACGAACTTGCTATAAGAGAGTCCCATGACGGACCAGACTTGGAAGGTGCCCGCCCTGATCGATCACACGGTGCTGCGTCCCGAGGCCACGAGAGCCGACGTGCGGCGCCTCTGCCAGGAGGCCAGGCAGCATGGCTTCACGGTGATCTTCGTGCCGCCTTGTTACGCGGCGGAAGCGGTCGAGGCGGTGGCTGGCGCGCCGATACGCGTCGGCATTCCGGTCGGCTTTCCGCTCGGCGGCCATACCACGGCGACGAAAGTGGCGGAAGCGCTGGACGGCGTGCAGCAAGGGGCAACGGTACTCGACATGGTCATCAACGTCAGTCGCCTCAAGTCCGGAGACCTCGACGCGGTCCGCCAGGACATCGCCGAAGTCGTCAAGGCGACGCCGAGAGCCGAACATAAAGTGATTCTTGAAACCTGTTATCTAACCGACCAGGAAAAGCATACGGCTTGTCGTCTCGTGGTGGAAGCCGGGGCCGATTACGTCAAGACATCCACCGGGTTCGGTGCGTCGGGAGCGACCGTGGCGGACGTCACGTTGATGAAAGCGGCCGTGAACGGACGGGTGAAGGTGAAAGCGTCCGGTGGCATTCGCGATTGGGCAGCGACCAGGGCGATGCTCGAAGCTGGGGCCGACCGTATCGGGACGAGCGCCGGGCTCGCGATTCTTGCGCAATGGCGCGAGGCGTCCGGTCGATGATGGCGTGATAGAGGTGGCATGAGTAATGTGATGAAGGCTTCTGCTATAGTGCGCGCATGATCAATCGTGTGATTCTACTGGTCATCGACGGTCTTGGAGTCGGCGCGTTATCCGATGCAGCCGAATATGGAGACTCCGAGGCGAATACCCTGGCCCATCTGGCTGAGGCGGCCGGTGGATTGAGTCTGCCCACGCTTGAATCGTTGGGCTTGGGGCATGTCGGTGACATCAAAGGATTGCGTCTCATGGCCCAGCCGATCGGCTGCTTCGGTCGGCTTGGATTTCGATCCAAGAGGCTCGACGCGCTGACGGCGCATTGGGAACTGGCAGGCTGTGTTTTGGATGGGCGAGAGGTTGAAGACAGTGCCGCCGGATCGCTGACCGACGAACTCGGACGGATTCTTGGTGCGCCGCTGCTCGGTCGCGGATCTTCTTCCACTGCCCGCGCTCTTCGAGAATTCGGCCGCGAACATGTGGAGTCGAAGTCGCTGATCCTCTGGACGGACGCTCCCGGGACCTGGCACGTTGCCGCGCATGAGCAGGTGCTGTCGCCTGCCCAATTGCATCAGCGATGCCGCGAAGCCAGGAAAACATTGAAAGGCAAAGGCCTGCGTCGTATCGTCGCTCACCAGCTCAAGGGCTCGTCCGAGTCGGTGCAGGTGGTCGCGCGACGTGATTTTTCCGTGGAGCCGCCGCAGCAGACGATGCTGGATCTCCTCAATCGAGCCAGCCAGATCCTGATCGGAGTCGGTCACGTCGGAGACCTGTTTGCCGGTCGAGGACTGACGCGCTCGATGTCGCTCGACTCCTGGTCGGCGGTGCTCGACGAAGTCACCGGCATGTTCAATCGAGTGCCTCGCGGCCTCATTTACGCGAATCTCGATGTGCTGGACGGTGGCATCCAGGAAGCCTCCGCCTCCCTCCATGAGTTCGACCGCCGGCTGCCGGATTTGCTCGAGCAATTGCGGCCCGGGGATCTGTGCTTTATCACGGGCGATCATGGACGCGACACCTCGACGAAGGCGGGCCTGCCCACCAGAGAGTTCGTGCCGCTCATCGTCACGGGGCCGCGGCTGGCGCAAGGAGTCAATCTCGGGGCGAGGGCGAGCGCGGCGGATCTCGGTCAGACGATCGTCGAGGCGTTGCGAGGTGAAGCCCTGCCGGTCGGCGAGAGCTTTCTCGACGCGCTCAACGCGGGATAGCAGCGCGTCGTGACGCGCGAATCGATGTCATCTCCGGACCAGCAATAACCAGACGGACTGGCCCACCTGCCAGAGATGGTCTATGTCATTCGAAGATAAGCTGAAAGAACTTGGCCATACCCTACCGCAGGCGCCGAAACCGGTGGCGACCTACATTCCCGCCGTGCGAGCCGGTGAACTGTTGTTCCTCTCCGGTGTGCTGCCGATGAAGGAAGGGATCCTGGCCTTTACAGGCAAGCTGGGTCGTGAATTGTCGGTGCCGCAGGGGGTTGAGGCGTCCAAAACGGCGCTGCTCAACGCCTTGGCGATCGCCAAACAAGAACTGGGGACGCTCGACCGGATCGTCCGGGTCGTGAAAGTCGTCGGGCATGTGGCTTCCGCGGAAGGATTCACCGAGCAACCCCAGGTGCTCAACGGAGCCTCGGATCTGCTGGTGGCGATTTTCGGAGAAGCTGGGCGCCATGCGCGGGTTGCGGTCGGCGCCGCCGAACTGCCTCGAGGCGCGTCCGTCGAAATCGAGCTGATCCTGCTGGTCACCTGATCGGTGCAGGCCAGGATATCCGCCGTCACTGCGGCTTGACACCCAAAAAAACAGCTTGTTATAGTTCTTACGTCCTTCGCTCCACGTTATACCCCCGTTTCGCCGCCCCGGTCTCGTGCGTGGGGTTTTCGTGCCACGCAGGGCT
>CAZPYP010000046.1:0-17108 GCA_964590845.1 uncultured Nitrospira sp. | reverse complement strand
GAAGATTCTCCAGCGGAATGAACACCGCCAGCGCCACGACGGTGGTCCACTTTCCGGGTTTGCCGATCGCCGACTGCGTGATGTTCAATGTCCGGACGATCTTGCCGGCCATCTTGAACACCTGCTCCCGTTCTTTCCACGCGATGTTGGGATCGAATTCGACGCCCAGCGTGGTGGCCAACATCTGCGCCGCCAGGTCCTCGGTATATTCCCCGGTTTCTTCGTCCGTTTCGCCGTGGGCGTGGTGTTCGGACAGATAGCCGTACGTGCGGCGGTCCGTCGGAATCGCCAAGCCGATCGAAGCGGAGACCAGCCGGTTTCGTTCGTTCGTCTCCGAGCGCGCCATGACGCAGTGCGTGATTTCTCCGGGATTCAGCAGTTTCTCGCCGCGTTTTCTGGGGATGATCTTGCAGTTGGGAGGCAGGATGGAAGAGACGCTCACAAGGTTGCAGTACGCCACACCGGCGCTCCGCAGAGCCTGTTCGAAAGAAGCCAGCTTTTCTCGATGCACGCCGACTCCTCTCGTGAGAAACATGTGTGTAGGTACCATCGTCTCTTCTCCCTTGCTGAGTCCGGCCTGCGGGGCAGCGGACAGCTAATCGCTCAACGTGAAGACCGTCCGTGGGAAACCGAAAGGCGCACAGGGCCGCTGTTGTATCAAGAATGCCCGCGCTCTGCAATATCCCGGCCGAAGTTTTTGCTAGGAGGCGGCGGGCGGGCGGAGGTTCAGCACGAGCAGGCGTGGCTCCGTCATGTCTTCCATCGCCGACTTGACACCTTCACGCCCGATGCCGGAGTCCTTCACGCCGCCGTACGGCATGTGATCGGCTCGGAACGTCGGGATTTCGTTCGCCAGGACCGCGCCGACTTCCAGATGGCGAAAGGCGTGGAAGATCTTATCGACGTTCTGGGTGAAGACGCCGGCCTGCAAGCCGAAGTCGGACTGGTTCAGCGCATCTACGGCGTCGTGAAAATGACGATACGGGGTCACGGTCACAACCGGTCCGAAGACCTCTTGGCAGGACACCCTCATCGCCGGCGTGACGTTCCCGAGCACCGTGGCCTCCACCACCGATCCCTGGCGTTTCCCGCCCAACAAGACGCGGGCGCCCTGTGAGACGGCCTCCTCGATCCAGGATTCCACGCGGCCGGCGGCTTGTTGATCGATCAAGGGGCCGACCACCGTCGCGCTGTCGGTCGGATCGCCGGCCTTCAATCGCGCGACCTGCAACAGGAGCTTCGTCGTGAACAAGTCGGCGACGGAATGATGGACGAAGACGCGCTGCACCGAGATGCAGGTCTGTCCGGCGTACCCGAACCCGCCCACGGCGCAGCGCTGCGCGGCGACATCGAGATCGGCGTCCGGCTCCACGATGACGCCGGCATTCCCGCCGAGTTCCAACACGACTTTTTTCTTCCCCGATAGGGCCTTGAGCTTCCATCCGACCGCGACACTGCCGGTGAAGCTGAGCAGCTTGAAGCGCGGATCGACGACCAATTGTTCGGCCACCTGATTGTCACAGGGCAGCACGTTCAGCGCGCCCGGCGGCACCCCCGCATCCCGTGCGATGTCTCCCAACAGCAACGCCGTCAACGGCGTCTGAGGAGCCGGCTTGATCAGAATCGGGCAACCGGCAGCCAGTGCCGGAGCGACTTTGTGCGCCACCAAGTTGAGCGGAAAATTAAACGGCGTAATGCCGAGCACGGGCCCGATTGGGAACCGTCTCAAGATGCCGAGATGAGCATCCGTGCCGGGCGTCCAATCGAGCGGAATGACCTCGCCGGGAATACGTTTCGCCTCTTCCGCCGCGACCGTGAACGTCTGCACCGCCCGGCTCACTTCCCGCTTGGCGTCCGTGATCGGTTTGCCCGATTCAGCCGTCATCAACTGGGCGACCTCATCCCGGCGATCGTACAGCGCGCCGGCGATGTGCTGCAGCAGATGATAACGGGCGTGCGACGGCATCGACGCCATCGGAGCCGCCGCGGCCACAGTGGAAGCCACGGCCTCCTCGGCTTCAGCCGGCCCGGCTTGACACACCTCCTCCAGCACTTTTCCCGTAAAGGGGTTGTGCACGGGGGCGGTCCGCTCCCCCTGCCGCCATTGGCTCCCGATAAGGAACGGACGTGGTCCTTGCAAGGAAACGCTCCGCGGATGGAGAGAGTTTAGAGCGCAGTTTCGACGGATGACGGAGCGGGCGCCGGCTCGACCGCCGCCGTCTGTTCCGCAGCCGTGGCTTTGGCGATCAGGTCCTCCGTCCCCCAATCGCGAATCGCGTCGAGACCGAACGCTTCGTAGGTCGAGACACCGTGACATGCCGGACAATCGGGCATCGGCACCTTCCGATAGAACACTTCCCCGAGACAGGACATGCAGACCCAGAAAGGAGGTTCGCCCTCCCGTTGCGGAACCGCCCAGAACGATTGTGTCGCAGACATAAATGTATCCCTCGTCAGAAGATGGACTGAGCCGGCTTACGATGACGGCGGAGCCGCGCTCAACATGCGATCGATCTCTTCGGCAAACGCCTCGAACGGGAACGCTCCGGGAATGGCGATCGCCGGGTTTTTCTCGGTCGGACCGGCCGCCGTGTACATCAAGATAAAACCCGGCGTACCGTGGAACCCCCAGCGGTTCGCCTCTTGGCGGTCTTGGAAAATGGATTCCAAGTGCCGACGCTCGTCGAAGCACTGACCGAACTGCGCTTGATTCAGGCCGATCGATTTGGCGAATCCCTTGAGCGCGGGAGCTTCGAGCTTTCCTCCCTCGCCAAACAGCCGGTCGTGCATAGCCCAATAGCGGCCCTGTGCACCGGCACAACGGGCGGCCACCGCGGCTTCGATGCCCGGTCCGCGATCGGCACGAGGATAATCGCGATACACGAATTTGACCTTCCCCGTGTCAACGTACTTGGCTTGCAACCGGGGCCAGGTTTCGCGGAAGAATTTCAGGCAATAGCCGCAGGTGAAGTCTGAATACTCGACCAAGGTGATCGGGGCGTTGGCCTGGCCTCTGATCCGCCCATCGTCCACGATCGTCCCGGCCCCTGACAGACCGGCGAACAGGCAAGAGAGCGCGAGCCCCCACGCGCAAAACCATCGGCTGAACGGGCGCCGCGTCACGACTTCTTCACTCCACCTTTGGCGTTCATCCGTTGCAGCATGCCGACCATCAGGAGGGGCCACACGACGGTGGCATCGCTCAGCACCTCGGCGAACCGCCCGCCTTCCTCGGGCGGGACGAACTTCCCCCAGGAAATACCTTCCTGATAGGTGCACCCGCTCAACCCGCCCCAATAGTCCGGCTCGGGACAGATCCGGACGCCGTACTGAAAGCGGGGCGGTTTGACATTGAGCCCGAGCCGCATGTTGCTGATCTCGATATAGGGCCCGACCTGCTGCGACCAGTTGCGCGGCACCCCTCCACCGATGGTGAAGATGCCCAGGCGCTTCGCCGAGGTGACGTGTGTGGTGTAGCTGTTCAGGTCCTGATACGGATTGAACAGGGGGAACGATTTGTTGATCGTTCGGAGAATTTCGAGATCGCTGCCGCCTTTCGTATGGGCGCGGGCCTGATCGACCACGCGCCCCATCGCCCAGGTGCCGACGTCCAAGCCCATCTCCGAATCCGTAAAGGCCGGAATATAGACCGGCACCTTCTTCAGGTAAGCGCTCTTCAATATCCCGGAGCCGTCGAATTCGTCGGCCAAGGTCTTGCCCAATTCTCTGGTCAGCGTTTCCGACGACAGCGCTTGGTCGGGGCTGATCCGTTTCATCGTCTGCGCAACGACATGCTCGACGTAATTGAGATTGGACTCCATCTCAAGCGTGTCGTACACCCGGTTATAGCCCTTCTTGAACAGTTCCTCGTCGCTCATGGAGGGCGGAACCCGATAGTGGGTCTTTCCCACCGATTCGCTGAGCCCATGCGCGATCAGCGCACCGGTCGAGACGACGCACTGGACCATCCCATGGTCGATCATGGCGCTGATAATCTTGCCCATCTTGGCAATCGTCATTGCGCCGGACAGCGTCATGACCACCGAACAATCGGGGTCGTTGATCATCGCCCACAGCACTTCGTACGCTTCGCCGAGACGGCGGCCGCCGAAGGCCGTCTTGCGCATGGCCACCAACAAGTCGTCGAACGATCCGATTCGTTCAGGATCGAGGGATTCGAGCGCTTCGAATCCGTCCTTGGCCCCGTCGCGAAATTCACGCGCGCCCATCAGTGTACTTTCCTGCTTGGAGTGAAGACGACAAAAGAAGCAAGCTCTCCTTATACACAACCGGCGCTAGAGGCGTCAACGAACGAAGCGTCCCAGTATGGGGTTTGCTTCCGCCGGCGAGAGGGATCACGTCGGTGATTCGGAGTCGCCGGAAGGCACTGCGCGCCGACAACTCGGGCTCCGCGCCAAGCGATCCCTCTCGGTCGCCGAAAATCTTGTGAGGGCGAGGCGGAAGAACGGGAAGGGACGAACGCGGAGTTGATCCCCCGGCGTGAATGAATAAATAGGATTCTCCTAGAGAACTGGCAAAATGACGATTGTAAGGGTTTGGTGGTCCCAACGGGATTTGAACCCGTGTCTGAGCCTTGAGAGGGCTCCGTCCTAGGCCAGGCTAGACGATGGGACCACGAGCAGGCCGCCAAGAAACGAACGCGCACCGTACCACAGGGGAGCCGCCGTTATCAATTGTCCGAATCGATTGACGACCTCTTTCGGTGGCACCTGGGCGACTTGACAGGTTCGTTGGCATGGCCTAATTTGCGACTCACCGACACGCAGTCGGCCGGCAAGATTTCTCTCACATTCGTAAGGATCGCATGACGATGAACAATTCGTCGTACACGGACACGGAGACGATGGGGCTCGATGACCCCGCGGAGATCGTTGAAGAAGAAAAACCGGAACAAGGACTGGAGTTGCACGTCGGATCGAACGTCTTCCGTACGACCAACGGTGTCGTCAAGCTGCAAGGGAAGGAGCAGATCGTCTTGGAGGTCCGGCCGGATTCGCCCGCACTGCTGCTCACGATGGACCTGTACGACGAGCACGGCCGCCGTATAGGCCACTTGCGACGGAACGCCGTTTCGGCGAGTTCGGCGGGGCGGTTTGCCGTAGCGGTGACATCCGCACCGGACGCCACGATCGAAGAGCCGCTGACGGTTGTCGTGTCGGACCAACAGACGGGCCGGACCATCGTCGAGGCGTATCTCTTCCAGAAGCGGAAGATTCGCATCACCACCGGACAGTTCTACACCCACAAAGGGGAACTGGTCACGGTCAGCCCCCACTACTGTCGAATCGGCACCGGGCTCACGCGTTTTGGCGACGTCACGGAAAGCCGCGGGGGCGCCGCGGTTCTGAGCTGACCACCCACGGCCCTCACTCCGTGCTTCAGAGAGCGTCCTCGCTTCGGGCGAGGTCCGCCCCTGGTTCAGACCTCGGTCTTCGACGAGTTCGAAAGCGGATCCCCTTTGACAAGGGAAGGGACTTCCGTACAATCGAGCCTATGTCGGACATCGCCAAACCCAGCGTGCAAGCGTTCCTGGTGTGCGACCAGGTCATCGAGGACAGCGCCACGAAGAAGAAGAGTCTGATCGGACTCTTCACGCATCTCCAAGCGGTGTCCTTTCCGTTTCAACACCAACAAATGGGCCTGTACTTTTGCTTGACCGACGCCGAAGGCACGTATCACTTCGACATCGATCTCATCTATCTCAACAGCGAACAACTCGTGTGCCGCGCGACGCTTCCAAACATCGTTATCGGCGACCGGCTGCAGATTTCAGATTTCGGCATCAACATCCCCTCGCTGATCTTTCCCGCCCCCGGACGTTATGAGTTCCGGCTGCGGATGGAAGGGCATCTCATCGCGCAGAAAGACTTCAGCGTGATGCAGTTGTCCATCCACCCGGCGGCCTAGCCCCACTCCCCGGCTATGCTCTTCTCCCGCCCGCTGCGGGTGTGGTAGAACAGCCCTCATCAGTCGATCTTGATTCCGCGGAGCTACGAGCCCACAGTGTCTGACACCGGCAGCGCCTCCAACTTCATCCGTGACATGGTCCTCGCCGACCAGGCCGCCGGTAAACACGGCGGAAGGGTCGTCACCCGGTTTCCGCCCGAACCCAACGGCTACCTCCACATCGGCCATGCCAAGTCCATCTGCCTGAACTTCGGACTGGCGGAGGAAAGTCCAGGGGGTGTTTGCCACCTACGCTTCGACGACACCAACCCGACGACCGAAGATCCGGAGTACGTGCAAGCGATCCAGGAGGACGTGAGTTGGCTGGGGTTCGATTGGAAAGATAAGCGATTCTACGCCTCGGATTACTTTCAGCGGCTGTACGACTTTGCCGAAGGACTCATTCGAAGCGGCAAGGCCTACGTCGACAGCTTGACTGCGGACGAGATGCGCGCCCACCGGGGTACCTTGACCGAACCTGGCAGGAACAGTCCTTACCGAAACCGTTCCGTCGAGGACAATCTCGACTTGTTTCGCCGTATGAAGGCCGGAGAGTTTCCGGACGGCGCCCACGTCCTGCGCGCGAAGATCGACATGACTTCGCCCAACATCAACATGAGGGATCCCGTCCTCTATCGGATCAGACACGCGGCGCATTATCGAACCGGGAGCAGCTGGTGCATCTATCCGGCCTACGACTACGCCCATCCGCTGTCCGATGCAATCGAAGGCATCACACACTCGATCTGCACGCTGGAGTTCGAAGACCACCGTCCGCTGTACGATTGGGTCGTTGCCGAATCCGGCGCACCGCACCGCCCACAACAGATCGAGTTCGCCCGCCTTAATATCACCCAAGCGGTGATGAGCAAACGTAAGCTGCTCGAGTTGGTAGAGCGGAAACTGGTCTCAGGCTGGGACGACCCGCGGCTCCCTACTATCAAGGGCCTCCGTCGACGCGGTTTTACCGCCGGCGCCATCAAGGCCTTCTGCGACCACATCGGTGTGGCCAAACGCGACGCCGTCGTCGAAATGCAGCTCCTGGAACATTTCGTCCGGGAGGAGTTGAACAAATATTCCCCTCGCGTCATGGCAGTGCTGAAACCGCTCAAGGTCGTCATCGACAACTATCCTGAGAGCACGATCGAGCAACTGGAGGCGGTGAACAATCCGGAAGATCCGTCGGCCGGCACGAGGACCGTCCCGTTCTCGCGCACGCTGTTCATCGAACAGGACGACTTCATGGAAGATCCGCCGAAGCAGTTTTTCCGACTGGCGCCGGGACGGGAAGTCCGTCTGCGTTATGCCTACATCATCACCTGCACCAGCGTCGTCAAAGATCCGGGCACTGGAGCCGTCACGGAGATTCATTGCACATACGATCCGGACACCAAGAGTGGCGGGCCTCAGGCCCAACGAAAGGTGAAGGCGACCATCCATTGGGTGGCGGCATCGGAGGCCGTGCCAGCCGAGGTGCGCCTATACAACCCGCTGCTGAAAGCCGACCTCTCGAAGATCCCCGCCGATCACGACTGGACCACCTATCTGAACCCCGAGTCCCTCGTGCGGCTCTCGGACTGCCGGGTGGAACCGAGCCTTGCGAACAGCCTTCCCGGAAGCCGATATCAATTCGAGCGTCTTGGGTACTTTTGCACCGATCCAGACTCCGTTTCCGGCTCTCCGGTTTTTAATCGCACGGTGTCGTTGAAGGACGCCTGGGCCCGTATCGAGAAATCCTCCAAGTAGCCTTCCGTTTCCTTCGCCTCGACCGGCCAAATTCGCTCCTTTTCTTTACGGCGCATCCTGGTTTGCTAGACTGTACCAGGGCGATGCCTCGTCCTCCGACAAAGGAGTTCAGCATGATCGAATGTCGCCAATACCCCCGCATCCCCGTCGACCTGCAAGTGTTCTTCTCCACCACCGGCAACACCAATATTCGCGAAGGAACCATGTTCGATCTCTCCGCCGGAGGTTGCGCCGTGGCCAGCACCACGACCGTCCAGTCCGGTTCCGCCGTACGTATTCTCATTCGGGCAACCGACCTCGGCTCCCCCATTACCATCGAATCAGCGGCGGTACGGTGGAGCGAGCATGGCGAGTTCGGCGTCGAATTCGTCGGCCTGTCGGAACTCGATCAGAACCGCCTGCATCGCCTGCTGCAAGCCACGACCAGTTACCAGATCCGTCCCAGCTAAGACCTCGACATCCATCACGACATCCTCCTCGTCCAACGGGATTGCTGCGATGTGGCCGCGTTCCCATGATAAGATTCCAGCATGGCCTGCCCCCTGTGCCGACAACCGACTACCTGGGACGGCAACCCTTGGCGCCTGTTTTGTTCAGAACGGTGCCAACTGATCGATTTGGGTACCTGGGCGGCGGAGGAGTATCGAGTTCCAGGACCCGGGCTCAACATGGAACTGCCGGTGGAACGTGGGACGGACGACGACGAGGGAAGCGATTCACCCAACGGTCAAGCGAGGAATCCGAGCTGGGGATAGCGTGTATCAGCGAAAGGCCCTCGCGGCAACTCCCACCATTTGTCGATAACCGTGGCATAGAGGCTTCGGTAATCGACGTGGTGCTTGAGGTCCCCCTCCTGGAGGTCCGTCAGCGAGGGAGTCGATCCGTACAGGCCGCCCTTGACCTTGCCTCCCATCATGAAATGTGGCGCAGCAGTGCCATGATCGGTCCCTGAACTCGCATTCTCCCCTACCCGCCGGCCGAATTCCGAATAGGTCATCACGAGCACCCGTTCCCACAAGCCGGCTCGTTGCAACGTCTGCCGAAAAATCGCCAGGCCTTCAGCCAGCTCCCTGAGCAACCGCTCGTGCTGTCCGAGCTGACCGGCATGGGTGTCGAAACTGCCCTGCGAGACCTTGATCACGGCGACTGGAACCTTGGCCACTAAGAGTTGCGCCGCCGTTTCCAACTGTCTCCCGACGGCCGAAGCGGGGAAGAGCCCTTCAAGCGAGGGAGCCTGCTGTAGCCGCTGAGCGAGGTCCGCCGCGGCGCGGGTCAGTTCGCGCTGCACCTGGAGAATGTGGGCCAGCGCCCGGTTGGGGCTGCTCTGTTCCACCGCATACACTTTGGCGGCCTGAGCAAGAAACTGCTGCGGCTCTTCGAGCGCGATGGTCCTCACGGTCCTTCCGCTGAGCGGGCCGGCATCGCGACGGCCGAGCACGATGCCGTCGGCGGCAAATTCCGACGGCACCGGATGCATCTCGAACAAACGCGCGAGCCATCCTTCGTCGAGAACCTGCTCGCTATCGGAGCCGGTCTCCCAGACCTCAATCGATCGAAAGTGCGACCGGTTCGGTCTTTCGTAGCCGACGCCCTGGACCCAGGCCAGTTCACGACTCTGCCACATCGGCATCAGCGGTTCGAGCGCGTAATGCAGCCCAAGCTGTTCGTTGAGCTGCAACACGCGCGCTCTTGGGATCGCCAGTCTTGGGCGCACCTGGTAATAACCGGGGTCGCCATACGGAATGAGCGTGTTCAATCCGTCGTTCCCGCCGTTCAACTCAACCAGAATCAGCGCCCGGTCCCATCGTCCGCGCGGAATCTTGTGCGCCGGCGCGGCGAACAATTCCAGGGGCTGCGGGTGGACGAGCAGCACCAGGGGTAGCGTCGCCGCAAGCTTGAGCAGTTCTCGTCTGGTCATGCTGGCCACCTCATTTCAATTGATAAACGGGATCCAACACCAATTGACGCATCGCCTGCCAACGATCGGCCTGTTCCGGCAGCGGAGTGACAGGAGCGACCGGCGCCAAGACGGCTTGCACCTGATCGATGGCGGCTTCCGCCATCCAAGCCGGTCCATGAAACGTGCCGGCCTTTTCAGAATGCATCTGCCCCATCTCTGTCCCTCGCAAACCGCGCTGAAGGAGTTGCCAACGATCCAGCAACGTCGCACTGGTGATCCACCTCGTGCCGCCGGGCCACCCTTTGACGTTCGGAGGGTCGAACAGATCTTGACCGAGACGTTTTCCATACTTGGCCATCACCTCGGTATCCCTGGTCGGCAACTCAAAGAGCCGGATCGTGCCCACGATCAACTCGACGGGAGACTTGACCAGCGCCCCGCGAGTCTCCGGCGCCCAAAAATGCGGCGAGAGGAGCAGCGCCCGCAGCAGCGGCTTGATCTGATACCCACCGGACCGGAACAGCGTCCCAAGCCGGTCGACTTCCCGCAAATCCGGCTGATCGGAGATGAACTCGCGCCACAACTTCGCCGCCACGTAGGTGGCGCAAGCCGGGTGCTCCAACGCGAGTGCCAACACGTCGTCGCCGCCGAATGCGCCGGTCTTACCCAACACATGCTTCACCCCGGCATCGTGTTGGTGGCGGTTGACGGAGAACCCGCCGCCATGGCGCAAGGCGATGTGCCAACCGGTGAAGGCACGCGCCGCTTCCTTGACGTCCTGTTCGGAATACTGCCCCTCGCCGAGCGTGAACAATTCGAACAATTCGCGCGCAAAGTTTTCGTTCGGGTGATCCTTGCGATTGGACTGCGTATCCAGATACAGCACCATCGCCGGATCCTTCGCGACCTGAAACAAGAGATCACGGAAGGACCCCAGCGCGTGGTGACGCAGCAGAACGTTTTGGTGATACAGAAGCGCCGGCCACTTCACCTTCTTGACGCTCGAGGTGAAGTGGTTGTGCCAGAAGAGCGTCATCCGTTCAGTGAGCGGCGATGGGGTCTGCTGCAACTCCTGATACCACCAGCCCTTGAGCTCCAGCGCTTCTTCCTTCCGCTCCTGCCTGAAGGCCTTCTTCTGATCGAACGACATGCCCTTCTTACCTTGCGCGGGCAACAGGGGCATGAGCATGGCCTTGGGCGGGGCGGTCACAGCCCGCTGACCGGCCGTGGCGAGAACACGATCTACGGCCGATTCGCGGTCCAATCCGGCCAGTAGCTCGATGTCATGGAGATTCCCGCCGAATCCGGTTCTCGACAATAGGTGGCGAGCCTCTTGAAACGATAGCGGCATTGCCCTCCCGCGGCATCGATGTGGCTTGCACTATACAACGAACCGATGGGCTGCGCGTTGACTGGCGGTCATCGTGTCCGCTGTTGTGGAGAGGGAACCGATCTTGATAAGGTTTCCCTCCTCACCTCCAGCCAAAGGAGTCTTCACATGCTCGCGACCAAGGGCTACGCCGCAGCGGCTGCAAAATCGGCCTTGCAACCGTTCTTATTCGAAAGGCGCGAGGTGGGCGCCCAGGACGTCCTGATTCGCATTTCTCATTGCGGCATTTGTCATTCCGATATCCACCAAGTCCGGGACGAATGGGGGATTTCGCTCTTTCCGATGGTGCCTGGCCATGAAATCATCGGAACCGTCGCGCAAGTCGGCAGTGCGGTCAAGACCTTCAAAGTCGGTGATCGGGCCGGCGTCGGGTGCTTCGTGGATTCCTGCAGAAGTTGTCCGGCCTGTCGAGAAGGCGTGGAACAGTATTGCGAAAGCGGAGCGCTCTGGACGTATAGCGCCCGGGACAAGGACGGCCGGCTCACGCAGGGAGGGTACTCGAATCAGATCGTCGTGGATGAGAAGTATGTCCTGCGAATTCCCTCCGTACTGTCGCCGGCCGGGGCGGCCCCCCTCCTCTGCGCCGGCATTACCACCTACTCGCCGCTCCGCCACTGGGGAGTCGGCAAGTACCACAAACTCGCCGTGGTGGGATTGGGAGGGCTGGGTCACATGGCCGTGAAGATCGCCAGCGCCATGGGCACCGAGGTCACCGTGCTCAGTACCTCGGCCAGCAAACGTGCGGACGCCAAACGGCTGGGGGCAGCGGATTTCGCGCTCTCATCCGATCCCCAAACATTCATGAAGCTGCAGCGGCACTTCGACTTCGTCCTTGATACCGTATCGGCGCCGCACGACTACAACGCATACGTGAACCTGCTCAAGACCGACGGCACCATGATTCTGGTGGGCGCCCCGGAAACGCCCGCCCCGCTGGCCGCCTTCCCGCTGATATTCTGTCGGCGACGCCTGGCCGGTTCACTCATCGGTGGGATTCGCGAGACGCAGGAAATGCTGGACTTCTGCGCCGAACATCGCATCGAGTCGGACATCGAGCACATCGCCATCCAGCAGATCAACGAGGCCTATGAGCGTGTGATCAAGGGTGATGTGCGTTACCGATTCGTGATCGATCTGGCGTCGCTATATTGACGAAGGACGTGTAGCCGTTTGCCGTAGCTCAACGACCCAGTCCGGTGAGCGAAGCATGAGGCGGACTGACTGTAGCTGGACCTTGAATAGATGAGCGGGACACTGCGGCCACGTTCTCTTCGAATCCTGATGGAAATGTGGCTGGGGGACTAGGAATCGAACCTAGGTAGCCGGCTCCAAAGGCCGGCGTCCTACCGCTAGACGATCCCCCAGCGCGGTACGGGAAGCAAATCATGGAAGTGGCACGAGAGAGTTTTTGGCTGGGGGACTAGGAATCGAACCTAGGTAGTCAGATCCAGAGACTGACGTCCTACCGCTAGACGATCCCCCAACCGACGGTTAACGTAATATAGGATCGCTCGCTCCGTCAAGCTGAGAGCCCTCTGTTAGGACGTCCGCGCGCGCGCGATTCCCTCACGAAGCCTGAACAATGTCCGTTCTCGCCCCAGGACGTCCATGACCTCGAAGAGTCCGGGACTCGCGGTCCGTCCGGTCAGGGCCACACGAACCGGCTGAGCCAATTGCCCCATCTTCAAACCTTCTTCCTCCACCAACCTCTTGAAGCTGTCTTCCCATTCCGGTTTCGAGAATGCGGGGAAGGCTTCGAACCTCGCCAGGAGTTTTTCCAACGTCGGCGCTACCGCCGGGGTGAGGAACTTCCTCGCCGCCTCCTCGTCGAAGGCCACGGATTGGCCAAAGTAGGGCGTCACCCACATGACCATGTCCGTGAGCGTTTTCGCCCGTTCCCTGACCAGAATCACTAATTGCGCCAACCATTCGGGCGAGACGGTCTTGAGTTCCTCTTGAAGACCGGCTGTTTCGAGCAAGGGGACCAGTTCCTTGGCGATCTGCTCCGGCGGACTGTGCTTGATATATTCCGCGTTCAGCCACAGGAGCTTCTCGGGGTTGAAGACTGCCGCGGACTTTTGCACGTGATCCCAGGAAAATTTCTCGATCAGCTCCTGCCTGGTGAACACTTCTTGGTCACCATGGGACCATCCCAGCCTCACCAAATAGTTCACCATGGCATCGGACAGGTATCCCATCTCCTTGTAGGCCATGATCGACGTGGCCCCATGCCGTTTCGACAATCGGGCTTTGTCTGCTCCGAGAATCATCGGGAGATGGCCGAAGCGGGGGATCGGAAACCCGAGCGCTTCGAACATGGGAATTTGTCTCGGCGTATTGGTCAGGTGATCGTCTCCCCTGACCACATGGGTGATCTGCATCAACGCGTCGTCGACCACGACGGAAAAATTGTAGGTCGGATAACCGTTCGAACGGAGAATGATCAGATCGTCAGCCACCGTGTTGTCGAAGACGACCGTGCCCTTGATCAAGTCGTCGACAACGATTTGCCCCTCCTCCGGAGCCTTGAATCGCAAGGCGGCATCTTTGGGCGGGCTCGTGAGACCCAGCGTACGGCAACGTCCATCGTAGCGTGGGGAGAGGCCCTTCGCTTCGGCTTCTTTCCGTCTCGCCTCCAGCTCTTCCGCCCTGCAGACGCACCAGTAAGCTTTCCCTTCGTGCAAGAGCTTCATGGCATAGCTGCGATAGAGCTCCATCCGTTCCGTCTGCCGGAAGGGGCCCTCGTCCCAGTCCAGTCCGACCCACTTCATTCCCTCAAGAATCGCCTGGATCGATTCGTCTGTTGATCGACTTTGGTCTGTATCCTCGATACGAAGAATGAAGACCCCCTGCTGCTGGCGCGCATACAGCCAGTTGAAGAGCGCGGTGCGTACGCCGCCAATGTGCAAGTAGCCGGTAGGGCTCGGAGCGAATCGGACTCGGACCTGGGTCATGCGGCAAGTTCTCCAGACATGAGAAAAGGCCGGTATCTATAACATGCGTGGAAAATGGTTGTACAGAATCCTTCGCTCCTGCACCGCCCGAAGAATCAGAGTACAATGGCGGTGTACCTCATGAGCGAACCAGTGCACTCGGCGAGGGTCCTCTCGGTTACGGAGCTGACGCCCCACGTCCGTCAACTGGTCTTGCTGCCGCAGGAACAACCCCTCGCCTTCCTGCCGGGACAGTGGGTGTCTCTCAAACTGCCGGTCGGCGCCAAGCCGCCGCTTAACCGGGCTTATTCGATGGCCGCTCCCGCAACGGAGTCCGGTGAGCTCACACTGGTCTTCGATCGTGTCCGTGGCGGATTGGCCTCCGAGTATTTATGGACCCTGCAACCCAAGCAGGAACTCTCATTGTCCGGGCCTCATGGACATTTCCTCCTCCCATCGACGTTCGACCGCGAGCTGGTTTTGATATCCCGCTATACCGGTGTAGTACCCATCCGCTGCATGCTCAAACAGCTGTACGCAACCAGGCATGTCGGATCAGTGCTCTTGATTGCCGTGGCCCCGGCAGAAAACGAATTGCTCTTCCACCAGGAGCTCCTCACGTTGGCCGTGACCCACCCGGGGTTTCGTTACCTACCGTTGGTCTCGGCAGGAGGCGAGCAGCAAGGCGTCGAGCTGGCCTGGTCCATGTTACGTCCGTTGGTCGAAGGATCGCCGAAAGTCATCCCCATGATCTGCGGGACTAAAGCCTTCGTACGGCCACTCCGTGGGTACTTCACCGAGGTAGGGTACGATCGAAAAGAGGTCAAGACGGAAACGTACGACTGATCAGTGGTGTCCTTCCTTGACGAGATTCTTGTTCACCGCCGGAATTTCCACCACGACATCCTTCGTCCCATCGGGCACACACTGGCAGCCGAGCCGTGACTGCAACGTCGTCATCGGCGCTTCGTCGAGTTGATCGAACTCGTCATCCGTTCCTTCATTACACGTCTCCAGCCCTCGCTTCACGATGACATGGCAGGTGGAGCAGGCGCAGACTCCTCCGCAGACATGTTCCAACTCCACACCATGGCCCATAGCGATATCCAGTAGGCTGCCTGGGAGCCCAGTTTGCCCATAGGGGATTTTCCCCGGATCGACATCGACAGTGCTCGTGGTTCCGTCCGGGAAGACATACGTAACCGTATAGGGTTTCTGAGGAAGTTTGTATTCAGTCTTTTCGATATAGGGATTGGTCCCACCCATGGTCCACGTCCTTTCCCGCTTCTAGTACACGGTGCCTTGACAGCCTGAAATTCTGCGTGATAGTCTTTATCCGACCATATTGATCGGAGATCATTATAGTCTCCGACTCTATTGATCGGCAATAGCCATGTTGAAAATTTCAAAAAAAGCAGACTACGCCCTCATGGCTCTGCAACACATCGCCTCGATTCAGATGGGCGACGTGACACCGGGGCGCGTGGTCAATACGAAGGAGATCGCGGAGGAGTATCACATTCCTCTGGAACTCTTGGCCAAGGTCCTGCAAACGTTGGCCAAGAACGGCTTGATTGAAAGCCACAACGGCCCGAAGGGCGGGTACCTTCTCGCGCGAACCGCCCGACAGATCACCATCGCGCAGATTCTCGAAAGTATCGAAGGCCCTCTCGGCATCACTGATTGTTCCCATGAACAGGACGGCGAGATGTGCATGCAACGCGAGCATTGCAATATCCGCACACCGCTGCTCAAAGTCCAAGACAGCATCTATCAATTACTGAGCAACATGACGCTGCAAGACATGCTGGGTGGAACCCCGCTCATCACGATTCAGTCACCGACTGCCCAAGGAGTAGACCGATGAAGCTTCCTATTTTCCTGGATAACCATTCGACGACCCCCATGGATCCCCGTGTGCTCGACGCCATGTTGCCCTATTTCGTCGAAAAATTCGGCAACGCCGCCAGTCGGAATCACGCGTTCGGCTGGGCGGCCGAAGAAGCCGTAGAAAATGCGCGCAAGCAGATCGCTAAGCTGATCAAGGCCGACTCCAAGGAGATCGTGTTCACCAGCGGGGCGACGGAGTCAGACAATCTGGCGATCAAGGGCGTCCTGGAGATGTACAAGGAGAAGGGCAACCACATCATCACCTCCTCCACCGAACATCGCGCGGTGCTCGACACGGCCAAGTCGCTTGAAGCCAAAGGGCTGGTCACGGTGACGTATCTGTCCGTCGACAAGCAGGGCATGGTCAATCCGCAGGACGTGCGCAACGCCATCACTGACAAGACGGTCCTCATTTCGGTCATGTTGGCCAACAATGAAATCGGCACCATCAATCCGGTCGCTGAGATCGGCAAGATCGCCAAGGAGAAGGGCATCCTCTTCCACTGCGACGCGACACAAGGGGTCGGCAAGATCCCGGTCGACGTGCAGGCGATGGGCATCGATCTGATGTCGTTCTCAGCTCATAAGATTTACGGCCCGAAGGGCGTCGGGGCCCTGTATGTCCGGAAGAAGAACCCGCGGGTCCGGATTGCGGCTCAAATGGACGGAGGCGGACATGAACGCGGCATGCGCTCCGGCACGCTCCCGGTTCCCCTGATCGTGGGCTTCGGCAAGGCCTGTGAACTCTGCGAGCAGGAGATGGCGGCCGAGTCGGCGCGTCTGACGAAGATGCGCGATCGCCTGCAGGCAGGCATCATGGCGGCATTGGACGAATGTTATCTGAACGGCCACCCGACGAATCGGCTGCCGGGCAACCTGAATATTTCGTTCGCCTATGTCGAAGGCGAGTCGTTGCTGATGGGCATGAAGGACATCGCGCTGTCATCCGGTTCGGCCTGTACCTCGGCGACGCTGGAGCCCTCCTATGTCCTCCGCGCCTTGGGCGTCGGCACGGAACTGGCCCACTCTTCGATCCGATTCGGCTTGGGCCGCTTCAATACCGACGATGAGATTGACTATACGATCAAGAAGGTTATTGAGATTGTCACCAAGCTGCGCGAGATGTCCCCGCTTTACGAAATGGCCAAAGAAGGCATCGACTTGAAATCCGTTCAGTGGGCCGCCCACTGAACCGCACCGAGGGCGAAGGAGGAAACCATGGCTTACAGCGACAAGGTCGTCGATCATTTCAACAACCCCCGCAACATGGGGAGCTTCAACC
>CAZPYP010000045.1:9924-17337 GCA_964590845.1 uncultured Nitrospira sp. | reverse complement strand
CCGCGAGAAGAACCGTTGTTCTGTCCAGTGTCGCTGCGAGCGATGGAGGTCCACCGCGTCGAACCGCCGGGGGCCGACACAAGCGATCGCAAACTTCTGGTCGGCTGCGGCGTTCCACTTATCGATACGATTGTCGCCATCGTCGACCCTGCGAGCCTTCACCGTTGCGGGCCGGAAGAGATAGGGGAGATTTGGGTCTCCGGCCCGAGCGTCGCGGCCGGGTACTGGAACAAGCCGGAGATGAGCGATGAGGTTTTTGGACGATCTATAGAGGGGAGTATACAGCGTGGGTTCCTGCGTACCGGCGATCTGGGCTTCCTTAAGGATGGGCAGGTCTTTGTTACCGGACGAGTAAAAGACTTGATCATCTTGAACGGAAGGAACCTGTATCCGCAGGATATCGAGTCGGCGATTGCCGGCTGTCATCCTTCGTTACGAGCGGGTGGCTGCGCCGCATTCTCGATAGATGGTTCTGCCAGCGAACGTCTGGTCGTTGTGCACGAACTCGAGCGGGGACAGAAGTGTTCCCTTGAGGATATCGCCACCGCAGTTCGCCTGACCCTGGCTGACCGGCTCGAATTGCCGGTCTGGGCAGTGGTACTCGTACAAGCGGGAGGGGTTCCAAAAACTTCGAGCGGGAAGGTGCAACGACAGGCTTGCCGTCAGGCCTATCTGTCCAACTCGTTGCCTGTACTTGAGGTTAGTCTTGCCGCCGTGGCAGAGGCGTCTGGAGTCGATGAAACCGTCTGGCGAAGCAACGGAGAGCAGGTCGTCGGGAACCCGATCCTCCGTATCCTTTCAACGGAGACAGGAGTTCCGTACGAGGATCTCCGTCCGGAAACGCCGCTTGCGAGGCTGGGGCTCGACTCTCTCGGCATGAGTGCGATCAAACATCGGGTCGAGGAAGACCTCGGAGTCGAGTTGACCTTCGCTTGGCTCTATGGCGGCAAGACGATCCAAGATCTCTTGACCTTGGTCGGTGACGGCTCGACCCTTGATCGGTCGTTGCAGCCGGCCGGTCACTGTGCGCCCCTGAGTCAGTCTGAAGATTCGGATGAGTCGCGATTCGCGCTTTCTTCAAGTCAGGAGCGCCTGTGGTTCCTGGAACAGCTGCAGCCGGGAAGCGCGCTCAACCACATCTCACTGGCGGTGGAACTGCTCGGCTCTTTGGATAGGGAAGCGTTCATCGCCGCCTGCCGCGGGGTGATGCAGCGCTATCCGATGCTGCGGACTTCGTTCGACTCGGTCGAAGGCAGCCTCGTGCATGTGCTGTCGACTGAGGTCCCTGTTCCGATTCGAATCGAGTCGCTCCGCGATATGCCAGCACCGGTTGCGGAGGAGGAACTGCGACGCCGGAGGCGCGAGGAGGCGCTGGTTCCCTTCGATCTGGCAAAGCCGCCGCTGTGGCGGATGCTGTTGCTCGAAAAAAACGACGATGAACACCTGTGTTGTGTGACGGTGCATCGACTCATCGCCGACGGCTGGTCTCTGCGGTTATTCTTCGAAGAATTGGCGGGATGTTATGAGAGCGTGGCTCGTCAGGAGTTTCGGCCACAGCCGCCGAGTTACGCCGCATACAGACGGTGGCATGAGGCCTGGCTGGAATCTGATGCCTGTCGGGCGCAGCTGAGGTATTGGAGCGCACAGCTCAAGAACCTTCCTCCGCCGGTTACTCTTCCCACCGATCGTCCACGACCCGCATTGCGCCAGTTCCAAGGGGCCGCAAGAATATGCCGCGTAACGACGGACCTCCACGACTCGATCGAGAAAAGCTGTCACCGTCATGGAATATCGAAGTTCATGCTGGTCTTTGGCGCGTTTGCCGCATGGCTGCATCGTTGCAGCGGTGCCGAAGACATCGTGCTCGGATCAGCGGTTTCGAATCGGCGCGGCTCACGGTGGAACGATCTGTTTGGATATGCGGTCAATTCGGTGGCGTTGCGGATGTCGCTGACGGGAGAGCAGACCGGAGTCCAGTTGCTCGCCCGAGCCCGCGAAGTCGTCGTCGGCGCCTACGATCACCAGGATGTCCCATTCGAGCGGGTGCTCGGAAGCCTAGCCGGCAGACCTCTCTCGGTCTCAGGACGGATTTTCAACGTGATGATCGTGTGGGAAGACGATCCCATCAGGAGACAGCATTTCAACACCCTGACGGCTCGCCGCCTCCCTGTCACAGACGTTGCAGCGGAATTCGACCTGACGCTGCTCGTGGTGAATACGGACGGTGGTCTCGAGCTCACGATGCTGTACGACCAGGCGCTCTTCGACGGCTCGACGGTCGAGCGCATGCTTGAGCAGATCGAGATCTTGCTGGCTGGTCTGACGGGCAATCCCGAGGCAAAACTGCGGGAGCTGCCGCTTATTTCAGATGGCGAACGCCACCAGCTGCTGTTTGAAAGCAATGCCACCGACGCGCCGCCCCCTTTTTCGAGTTCGCTCCTTGGCGCCCTCGAGTCGGCGATGCGAGCCGATCCCGACCGAATTGCCGCGATCTGCGCGGAAGACCAGCTCACGTATCGACAACTTCAAGCGAGGGCTGCCGCATTGGCTGCGCGAATCCTCGAAACGACGGAGGGACGTTCGTTGCCGGTCGGTCTCTGCATGGAGCGTTCGTCTGCCATGCTGGTGGGCGTGCTGGGGATTCTGCAAGCCGGCTGCGCCTACGTGCCTCTCGATCCCACTGCTCCGGAGGTTCGCCAGCGGCTGATCCTGGACGATGCCGGTGTGAATCTCGTCGTGATCCAGGCGCACCTTGAAGCGAGATTACCGCTCGGCCGTTACCGACTCATTGCGGTAGAATCGCTCCTTGAGCACTCCCAAGCGGGACCGATCGAATCCTCGTGGCCGTCGGTCGACAGCCACGATCTCGCGTACATCATTTATACTTCAGGAACGACGGGAAGGCCCAAGGGTGTCGAAATCACCCATCGCTCATTGGCGCATTCGCTGGGAGCACGGTTGTTGTATTATCCGGAACCGGTCGATCGTTGTTTGCTCACCTTTCCACTGGCGTTCGATGGTTCCGTCACCGGCATATTTTGGACGTTGTTGAGCGGCGGCACGCTGGTCATTCCCACCGAAAACCAAGTTCGCGACGCGCGACAGCTGACCTCGTTGATCTCCAACCATTGCGTAACGCACGCTGTCCTCGTGCCGTCACTGTACGACGCGATGCTCCGAGACGTATCGCCGGCCTGGACGTTGTCGTTGCGAGTCGTCATCACTGCGGGCGAACATCTTCCTTTGAGAATGGTCCATCGTCACCACGAGCGAGCCCACCATGCCGCGCTCTACAACGAATACGGCCCGACGGAAGGGACGGTCTGGGCGTCGGTATACCGGACGACCGGGACCGAGCAGGGGATGCGCGTGCCGATCGGCCGGCCGATCCCCAACAGCCTGATGTATCTGTTGGACGACAGCCTAAGCCCAGTTCCCGTGGGCACGATCGGCGAAATCTATATCGGAGGCTCAGGCGTCGCCAGAGGCTATGTGAATCAACCGACGGAAACGGCAGCGAGGTTCTTGCCGAATCCATACCGGTCTGGAGACAGAATCTACCGGACCGGCGATCTGGGGCTCCGGCGTGACGACGGCAACGTGGAAATCATCGGTCGCGCGGACAACCAGGTCAAGGTCCGCGGTTATCGCGTGGAATTGGAAGAAATCGATTCGGCGCTTCTGAGTGTGCCCGGAGTGCGTCATGCCGCGACCGTAGTACAGAACTCTGATGGAAAAGGTCCGATCCTTGTCGCGTTTGTGACGTCAAACCCCGACAAGACGATTGTGGGTCAACACGTGCTGGAATTCCTGACGCGTACGATGCCGTCATATCTGGTTCCCGTGGCGGTGATCGTGCTCGAGCAGTTGCCCGTGACCGTCAGCGGCAAGGTCGATCGGCAGGCGCTCAGTCGGTATGAATGGAATGTGCCCGTGGAGGGAAGCCCGCCGATTCGCCCGCGTGATTCGATCGAGCATGGCTTGACGGAGATCTGGGCGGAGGTGTTGGGACGCGACTCGGCGGATCTCCATGCCGACTTCTTTGCCTTAGGCGGACATTCGCTCTTGGCGACGCAGATGCTGTCTCGAATCCGGGAAGTGTTCCGGGTGGAGTTGACCTTGCGGGCGCTGTTCGAGCGGCCCACTGTGGCCGGCATCGCCGACCAGATCAGATCGGAGCAACGTCGAACCCACCGGCAACCACCGCTGCCTCCGATCGTGCCGGTCTCCCGGACGGCGTCGCTGCCCGTGTCGTACTCGCAACAGCGCATGTGGTTCGTGCAGCAGCTCGCTCCCGAGGCCACCGCCTACAATCTGCTGTTCGTCTCGCGGCAGAAAGGTTCGCTGAACGTTTCGGTGCTCAAACATGTAACGGAGCTGCTGTCGCGCAGGCACGAAGCGTTTCGTACCACCTTTTGCATGACGGGCTCGGGATTAGTCCAGCGGATCGGTCCCTGGCAACCACCGCATATCGTAGAAATCGATCTTCGCACTCTGCCGAAGGAAGAACGGGAAGCAGCCGCTCGACGGCTTGCGGAAGAGGAGGGGAGGCGCCCGTTCGATTTAGAGCGGGGGCCCTTGGCGCGGATCGCATTGGTTCGAATCGACCAACGCGATCAGGTGATCGTGCTGAATCTCCATCATATCGTCGGCGACCAGTGGTCGTTCGGTATTCTGGGGCGGGACTTCGCGGCGTATTACAACGCGCTGTGTCAGAACCGCCAGGTTCCCGATCTACCGCTTGCCGTGCAATATGCCGATTATGCCGTGTGGCAACGGGCTTGTTTGAGCGGTGCCGTCCTGGACGATCAGGAGGCGTACTGGATTTCAACGTTGAAAGACCTCCCTCTCCTCCATCTTCCGACGGACTTCCCGAGGCCCGCGGCCCAAACGTTCAAGGGCTCCTACTGCTCTCGAGAATTTCCCGACGACCTCCTGCGCCGACTGCAAGACTACAGCATCCGATGCCATGCCACCAGCTTCATGACGTTGCTGGCCTGCTTCCAGCTGTTGTTGAGCCGCTATTCAGGCCAGGAGGATCTCGCGGTGGGATCTCCCATCGCCAACCGTACCCATGTATCTGTGGAGAACCTCGTCGGCACGTTCGTCAACACGCTCGTGCTCCGCGGGGACTTGACCGGTGATCCGACATTCGACGAACTGGTGGAGCGGGTCAAACAGATTTCGCTCGGAGCGTTTGCCAATCAGGATTACCCGTTCGATCGCTTAGTGGAGCGACTGGAAGTCGAGCGCGATCCCAGCATGGGGCCGCTCGTGCAGGTGCTCTTCAACATGGTGAATGCTCCGACCGGCGAGATCCAACTGCTCGACTTGCGTTGGGAGCCGTTCGAAGTGGATCCCGGCTCCTCGCAGTTCGACTTGGTCATGACGGTCGAGGTGGAATTTGCCAAGAAGGTGTACCTGACGTTCAATACAGACCTCTTCAAGCCTGATACGGCTAAACGGATCTTGGATCATTTCTTCGGATTGTTGGATCACGTCTTGACCAATCCGACGGCGCGCGTGTCTCAATTGTCTCCGTTGAGCCCGGCAGAGCGGTCACGTGCGCTCGAAGAATGGAATCGGACCGCTGCCGACTATCCATGTCACCGCTGTGTGCCGGAACTGTTTGCCGCGCACGCGGTCCAGTCGCCGGACGCCATGGCGATCACCATGGCTGATCAGCGGATGACCTATCGCGTCCTGAATGAAAAGGCCAATCGCCTCGCTCGCATTCTCCAAACGGGCGGTGTCCGGCCGGGCACCGTCGTGGGGTTGTGCCTGGAACGGTCATTGGACATGGTGGTCGCGTTGTTGGCGATCATGAAGTCGGGTGGGACCTATGTTCCGTTGGACCCCGACTTTCCCAAGGAGCGGGTCCGTTTCATGGTCGAAGATTCGGCGGCTTCACTGGTGGTGACGACGACTGCGCTAGGTCAGCGGTTCAGCGGGCTTTCGTGCGAGACTCGGTACTTCGAACGCCTGGCGGGCGAGATGGAGACCCAGAGCGGTCATGATCTCCCCCCGGCCGCCACTCCTCAAGACCTCGCGTACATTCTGTACACTTCCGGCTCGACCGGCCAACCGAAGGGCGTGGAGATCTGCCACCGTTCGCTGGTCAATTTTCTTTGGTCGATGCAGCGGGAGCCAGGCTGTACTTCTCGTGATGTGCTCCTGTCGGTCACGACACTATCGTTCGACATTGCCGGGCTTGAGTTGTATCTTCCCCTCGTTACGGGAGGCCGGGTGGAGATTGCCAGCCGCGCGACGGCAACAGACGGCAGAACGTTGCGCGACTGTCTCGAGCGTGTGAAGCCGACGATCATGCAGGCGACGCCGGCGACCTGGAGGCTCCTGTTGGAATCGGGCTGGACGGGAGACAAGAGCTTGACCGTGCTGTGCGGAGGAGAAGCGCTTCACGTCGACCTAGCCCGTTCGCTAGCTGAGCGAACCAAGACGGCGTGGAACATGTATGGGCCCACTGAAACCACCATCTGGTCGACGCTCGATCGAATCGATGCCGAGAACTCGATCGTCACCGTCGGCCGTCCGATCGCCAATACCGACGTGTACGTGCTCGATAGGTACTTGCAGCCCGTCCCGATAGGCGTGACTGGCGAGATTTACATCGGAGGTGATGGATTGGCCAAAGGATACCGTCGTCGGCCAGACCTCACGGCGGAGCGATTCATATCGCATCCGTTCTCATCCAACCCCCAAGCGAAACTGTATCGGACGGGTGATCTGGCGCGGTACCGCGAGGACGGCAAAATCGTGCATCTTGGCCGCATCGATCAACAGGTCAAGATCCGCGGGTTCCGCGTCGAATTGGGCGAAATCGAGACGATCCTCAGCCGGCATCCGAAGCTCAAGCAAGTGGTGGTGACGGCCCGCGAGGATCGGTTGGGCCTGAAGCAATTGTCCGCTTATGCGGTTCCGCAGGATGGGCAACGCCCGGAGACTGAGGAGCTGCGGGGGTTCTTGCGTGGTGTACTGCCGGACTATATGGTGCCGGCGTTCTTCGTGTTTCTCGATCGACTCCCGCTGACGGCGAACAAGAAAGTCGACGTGCGGGCGTTGCCGTCTCCGGTCGACGGCGCTTCTCCGACTCGGCAGGCCGGCCCTCGCAATTCCATCGAAGTGCAATTGACGGCGTTGTGGCAGCAAGTATTGGGGACGCAGCACATCGGGATCCACGAAAATTTCTTCGATCTGGGAGGACATTCGCTGAAAGCCGCTCAGCTGTTCTTTCAATTGGAACTCGTTTTCGGAAAACAATTGCCCTTGGCGACCTTGTTTCAAGCCCCCACTATTGCCGAATTGGCGATCGTGCTGGCGCAGGCCGACTGGCGTCCGCCCTGGCAATCCTTGGTGGCGATTCAACCGGCTGGCGACAGAGTCCCGATATTCATG
>CAZPYP010000045.1:0-9824 GCA_964590845.1 uncultured Nitrospira sp. | reverse complement strand
AAGAGCCGGGTGCTGGCCGGTCTTCTTTCACAGTCGGCGAACGATCATATTCAAGACAAGGATTTTCAGATCCAGCGGCTGACCAAGGCTACGCTTCAGGCCGTCGCGCGCTATCGCGTCCACCGGCATGACGGGCCCTTGATCAACATCGTTGCCTCGCAGCGGCAAGTCGATAGTGAGACTGAGGACACCAGGCATCGGTGGGAGGCGCTGGCCGGCGCAGGGAGTTGCACGATCTATGTCCCAGCGGAAGACTCGGGCCGCCTCTTCGTGTCTCCCTACGTGGAGGAAGTCGCGCGCCAACTCGAAGTCGGGCTGCAACGAGTCCGGACTGCGCAGGACGATCGTGGAGCACAGGTCAGCCGGGACGCTGCATGACTCTGAGAATTCCCGAATTCATCCGCTTCCTTTTCCAGCGTTCCCGCTCGATGATGCTCGCCATGGCTCTCATGGGTGTGCTCTCGGGGCTGTGCAGCGCGGCGGTGCTCGCACTGATCAATCGAGTGCTCCAGGGCGAGAAAGAGGCCGGATGGATGCTCGCCGTCGGCTTCGTCGCCATTGTTGCGGGGAAACTCCTCGCACAAGTGGCGTCGCAACTGATGCTGTCGAGGTTTTCGCAGGACACGACGCTCGAACTCTCTCTCACCCTCTGCGAAAAGATTCTAAAGGCACCGTTCCGATGCACCGAAGAGCAAGGGCCGTCCAAGCTCATGGTCGCGTTGAGCGACGATGTGAGCATGCTGGCCTGGTCGATCCAGTGCCTACCGACGTTAGCCATGAATGCGGCGGTGGTCGCCGGCTGCGGAGTCTATTTGGCCTGGTTGTCCTGGCCGACGTTCCTCCTTGTCGTGACCGCCACCCTGCTCGGCGCCTGGGGCTATCAATGGTTGCACACGAGAGCGTTCGCCTCGATCTACGCATCTCGGGAGGCTCGAACCTTGCTGTTCACGCATTTTCGATCCTTGACCGAAGGCTTGAAGGAACTCCTGATGCACCGGGATCGGAGGCAAGAGTTTTTGAAGGAGGAAGTGTACGGCGCCGCAGATCGGTACAGGCGGACCAGTATCAAATCCTCCACGCACTACGCCTTCGCCGAAGCGTCCTCCCACCTGGCCTTTTACGCCATGATCGGGGCGATTCTGTTTCTGATGCCCTCCTTGTTCACTCTTCCGTCGGAATCGCTGATCGGTTATGTCGTCGTACTGCTGTACATGATGTCTCCCATCTGGGGTATCATCGGCACGTTGCCGACAGTGGAAAGGGGGCAGGTCGCCTACGACAACATCATGCGCCTCGGGATTTCGCTTGACGAGTCGGCCGTGGCTGAAGGAGGGGCGGTAGCGCCGATCGATCCGGCCAAGCGTCCGACGGTCGAGTTGAGGAACGTGGCGTTCACCTACGCCCATGATGCCAAGCGGGAGGTCTCGTTCTCTCTGGGGCCCATCGACTTCGATCTCAGACCTGGAGAGCTGATATTCGTGATCGGCGGGAACGGAAGCGGAAAGTCGACCTTTGTGAAAGTCCTGACGGGGCTATACACGCCTCAGGCGGGCCAGATCAGGCTAGGTGCGACCAGTATCACTGAGGCTAATCGCGAATGGTATCGCGAACACTTCTCGGTCGTGTTCTCCGATTTCTATCTGTTTGAGAAGCTGTTGGGCCTGGAATCCGATAAGGTCGCTGCCGAGGCCAAGTCCTATCTGTCGATGTTGCAAATCGATCGAAAAGTAAGCGTAAAGGGCCGGGCGTTCTCGACGACAGACCTCTCGCAGGGGCAGAGAAAGCGGCTGGCTCTCGTGTCGGCGTACTTGGAAGACCGGCCGATTTACGTATTCGACGAATGGGCGGCGGATCAGGACCCGGAGTACAAGGAGATTTTCTACCGTCGGCTGCTGCCCGATTTGAGGGCGCGCGGGAAAAGCGTCGTCGTCATCACCCATGACGACCGGTATTTTCACCTCGGCGACACGGTCTTCAAACTCGAGGACGGCAAGATGGTGACCGCAGATGCGGCGCAAACGTACGGATACTTGAGGGCAAGTGGAACTGTATGATCGCCGGGACGATCACCCAACGCCAAGACCACGATCTCTCTTTCCGGCCTTGCGAGGAACTGCTCGCCTCTAGCGCTCGACCATCCATCCAACTCAACCTCGACGAGGTGCATATCTGGGGATGGACGCTCGACGGGTCGCAAGCTTCTGTGCAGACCTGCATAAGTTGGCTGGACACCGACGAACGGACAAGGGCTGCCCGCTTCGTCCGGGAAGAGGACAGGCGGCGCTTCGTGCTCGCTCACGGATGCCTGAGGGCGCTCCTCAGCCGATATGTCGGCTGTCCGGAGGAATCGCTTCAGATCGGGACGAACCAGTGCGGGAAGCCGGTTCTGGTCTCGCAGGCATCTGCTCTCGAAAGGATCGAATTCAATCTGTCTCACGCGCAGGACCGGATGCTCGTTGGGGTGGCCCAAGCAATGGAATTAGGAGTCGATCTCGAACAGGTCAGGCCCGATACGGACATCATCGGCTTAGCGGGCCGCTTTTATTCCCTAGAGGAACAGGAAGTCCTCAGTCGACTTTTACCTGTCGATCAACGGGAGGCGTTCTTCCACTATTGGGTCGCGAAGGAAGCGGTGCTGAAGGGACGAGGAATCGGCATTCCATCACTGAAATCCTGCAAGATCACGCGGGACAGCAGCCGGTCTCGCGCATCGGCTGCCGTCGACGGAGAAAGTGAAGGCAAATCCGATTGGACGGTGGAATGGCTCCCCTGCGAAGCAACGTGGACGGCAGCCGTCGCCTGCCGTGGCGATCGTTGGACAGCGCGCTGCATGGGTGCATCCTAGAAGTACTCTTCGCTTTCCTCCGCGGGTCGGTTGGGGGAGTCCGCTCGCAACGTTCTGAAAAACGACTGCAGCAGCTGCCGACTTTCCTCTTGAAGTAGCCCGCCCACGACGATCACTTGATGGTTCAACCGTGGTTGCTGCGAAAAGTCCACCACGGATCCACAGGCGCCGCCCTTCGGATCCCAGGCAGCGAAGAAGATCCGTGGGATACGGGCGAGAAGAATCGCCCCCAGGCACATGACACAGGGTTCCAGCGTCACATACAAAGTGGTATCGAGCAGTCGCCAGCTTCCAATCTTCTTTGCGGCGGTTCGAATCGCGATCACCTCGGCATGGGCGGTCGGATCCTGCCAGGTCTCACGGTAATTGTGTGCCCGAGCGAGCACTGTTCCTTGGTGGACGATCAAGGCGCCGATCGGAACCTCTCCCAAGGCTGCGGCCTGCGCCGCCTCCTTCAATGCATCTTCCATGAAGGCATGATCGTCCTTCGGCAGATTGAGGGCCATACAGGGATTCCAAAGGAGTGAGGTGCCAAGCTATCGGTGCGTTCTAACGGGCTTTGCGGGCGAGGTCAAGATGGACGTCGATCGCTAGGATTGGCTGACGAGATAGATAGGCCCTGTAGGTTGAGGGCGGCCTCCAGGGGGTTCGAGGCTGAGCGCGAACTTCTTGGCCCGCTCGAAATCCGGCACCTTCGTGACCAGGAGGTGCGCCGTTTCGCCGGAGTCCATGTGAAACGTGCCGATACTCTTCGGCTTTTGATCGATCGCCCAGAGCTGATAGAGCGTGCCGTTGAGACATTCCGGAAGATTTACCGAATACATCCAGACTTTCTTCGTGCTGGCGTCGTACAATAAAATGGCGGAAGCCGTCTTGGCCATCTCCGATCCGGCCATCGATACGACCCTGATATTGGGCTGCCGTAGAAGTGCAGCCAGCTCGTCTTGGGGAAGCTTAGCCTTAGCGGAGGCCGCTCCCTTCGCCGCCACTTGGAGACGCATGTTCTCCAACTCCGTTTCCCGCTCGATCACCTGTTCCTTAATCTCCGCTAAATCGGTGGTCTTCCGCTCGACATCTCCTTGCAGCTCCGCAAGCACACGATCACGCTCGCTCAGTTCACGCTGTAGTCCGGTCAGCTTCGAGGATTGTTCTTTAAGCGAAGTCTCGAGCTGTTGCAGTTTGGCCGTCTCGTCCGACAGCTTCGTCTGGTACAGCCAGCCGAGGTATCCGGCGATGCCGACGACGAGCACGGTGGCACATCCCATCGCCCAGGCCAGTCCGAAGGACCGCGAAGGCACCACGGGCGGGAACAGATGATTCATCCACTCGCCCGGCTCCAGGCTCGGCTTGGCCGGTTCTTTCGGCTCATCCTCTGTGCTGACGGCGACGGGATTGCGGGCCGCCATGATTCGGGCCTTGAGCGAACGGGGCGGTTGAGTCGGCGTCAGCCCAAAGGGCAGCAGGCCGGCGACCGATTGATACTCCTTCAGGGCCCCGTGACAAGATTGGCACCCCGAGAGCAAATGAGCCTCAAGTGCCTGCCGCTCCGGACGGTCGAGCGCTCCGGCTGCGTAGAGCGGAAGGGATTCTTCCAGTTCTTCGTGTGTCATTCGAGAGCACCTTGTTCCCAGCAATGGCGAAGCGTATCCCGTAACTTCGACATGCCGAGCTTGATCCGAGTTTTCACGGTGCCGAGCGGTTGATTCAATTTCGCGGCGATTTCGTGATGCGACAGCCCTTCGTAGTAGGCCAACTCGATCGCTTGTTGTTGCGCCGCCGGCAACGAGGTAATGGCGCTTCCCACGGCCATGCGCAGTTCCTGGTCGGCCTGAGTTTCAAACGGGCTCGGCCCGGCATCGCGTAAGGTTGCTTCGGACAGCTCATCTAGGGAGGTGTTGGCCTGATAGCCTCTGGCCGTTCTGGCGCGCAGCCGGTCGATGGCGCGGCTGCGGGTCAAGGTGATGAGCCACGCAACCGGACTGCCGCGACCGACGTCGTAACGGGCTACTTTTCTCCAGACCTCGAGATACACGTCTTGCAATAATTCGTCCGCTTCTTCCCGATTACCTAAAATACGAAAGGCCAAGGTATAGAGCAAGGTGCATGAGTGGTCGTAAAGCTGGCTGAACGCCTGCTGATCTCCCTTGACGATCCGGGCCAGCAGAGCCGGATCGATCATCGTTGTGGCGCGTCGACCAGGTGTATCCATACTTTGAACGTGAATGAAGGATCGAAGGAGGATCACCTCACGTCCGCAACCACTATAGCATCTACGGAAGGATTCGCCAAAAAGATCTCTGTTTAAGTACTCAAAAGTATTAGCGAAACTGGCAGGGGTCGGTTCAGAAAAATAGCTTCAACCGTTCGGCAGCATCGGCGGCACCCGAACAGAGTGGAGGAGTTGTTCGCGCTGAGGAGATCAGTGCTGCCTGCAACGCCTTGTCCCATCGTCCGGCTGCGAAATCTTCTTGCGACAATTCAGCTGAGCGGCCGTATGTCGACAGGAAGTCGACAAGCGGCTGCTCATCGGCGAAATTGTGTCGGCGCACGTACACGACCGGGGTATTCAGGGCCACGGCTTCCACCGTGGTGCCGTAGCCCGGTTTCGTCATGATCACATCGCAGGATGCCAACAGAGTCTTGAACGAATAGGGCAAGGTCGAGGCGTCGTGAATACGGATGGAGCGGTGCGTCACGATTCCGTCGACCAGAAAATGGTACCCCTTCATCTCGTCCATTCGTTCCCACGGGAGACTCGACAGGGAAATGCCTCCAAATCCGATCAGTACGAGGCGTTCCGTGGGGGGCAATTGCAAATGAAGGCGAACCTCCGATGGCCGTCCGACGACCGGCTGAGCAATGGGACCGATGTTCTCGACGGACTTGAAGACATTCAACGGAAGGCCCGGCGCAATCCGCAAGGCGAAGTCAGCCTTCGCGTACAGTTGTTCGATCTGTCCCACCAGCCGTTGTCGTTGCGGCGTGGAGGTCGGATCGAAGCGAGTCAACACTTCCGACCATGTGAAGTTGGCGAGGCCAACGGTCGGGATCCCGGCTTCCGCTCCGGCCGCGCAAGCCAAATAGGGCGTGTCGGCCAGAATTAAGCGTGGCGCCGCGGCCCGCATCGCCTCGACTTCTTGCCCGACGCGTCGTTCCCACGTCTCATGAAAGCGGGCATGCGCTTCCCACGTCGCATGGACGTCGATCTGCAGGGGGCCTTGTTGAATGCAACCGACGTCCTGCTGAACAGGTAGCCGACTCCAAGGGATCGACAGGCGATCGCGAAAAAACGATTCGGGAACGGTGGTACGGAGAACGGCGGAGAGACGGGGAACGCGGGCTCCCAGTTCATTGAGCACCGGAATGACCTGCGCCGCATGGCCGTACCCATGCGCGGAGATGGCGGCCCAAATGACAGGCAAGGTGGCGGGTCTTTCCGTCGTCAACTGTTCGAGTAGTCCGATTCCATCGGGGCGATGTTGTACATCAATTCCAAGTCGAACTCCTCGACCAATTCGTTGAAGGCTTTTGCGCCCATGTCCGACCGGACCTCGCTCATCACCAGGTCGATGGCGGGGGCGGCGTGTGATCCGTATTGGGTCACGGCTGATTCGATGCGCTTTCTCGCGTCGTCAAGATTCATCGGCATCCCTCTCTTCGGTCAACCTGATGTTTTCAGGAGAGCCTGCATCTCCGGCACGAGGTCGCGGCCGCCGTTCGAGCGTCCCGATACGGCTGCGTCAATGCCGGCTTGCAACACGGTTCTCGCTTCGTCCGGTTTTCTCAATCCGAGCAACGCGCGACCCAACGCCAAATGGGACGCGACATGGAGGGGATCCAATTGAATGGCCACACGGAGGTGGCCGGCCGCCTCCTCCAAACTGCCGCCTTCTTGCAGCAGTTTATTGCCCAATCCATAACGCCCGAGAAACCCCTTTGGGTTTTTGGCGACCATTTGTCGAAACGATTCAAGATCCATGACGGCCTCCTTGCGGATCGCCATCATAACATCGGCGGTTTGGCCTCGGCCAGAGGTCGCGTAGGCGTTATTGAAGGCGATCGGGTCAGCGGCTCGATGTCGTGGAGACCGGAAGGACGGAGGACTCCAAACGTTTGGCTTTGACGGAGACGGAACGGATCGGGCGGTCCGTGACCGGAGCGCTGCTGGCCGTGTAGAACATCGTATCGCTAGCCAACTGCTGCATCAGGGCGGTCAAGCAGGATTCGGTGACGTGGCCGCGCAACTCCTCGACCATGAGCGGCGTCGCGCCAAATAGGTGGTAGTGAGCCGTACCGGCCGACTGGCTCTCGTACCGTTTGATTTCGCCGTCCCAGCGTTCGAGTTCCAATGTCATATGGGTCGCGTAGTCGTACTCCAGAGAAATGACGGGAGCGAGTAGGAACATGGAGGCGCCGATGACGATGCCCTTCCAAGCCGCGGCGCCGGCATGCGGGTCGAGCGCCTCATCGAAGGATAGCCGAGCCCGAACGACTTTAGGCTCCGCTGCTCCATCGGAGGAGTTCGTCGTATCTAGCCGGGAGAAGAGCCCCAAGCTTTTCAACGTTCCCAGCAATCGCCGCTCGGTTTCCAACGAAGGATTCTGGGGTGCCCCGTTCTTCGTGACTTGTACCTGTTCGATCACCAAGGGGACCTGCTCGACCCGCGCGATGAGCGTGGCGCTACGGCCGTCCATCGATTCGGGCGTTGCCACCAACTCCATCCATCGTGAACAGCCGGTGGTGAGGAGTAGGCTGCAAAGGATGAGGGTCTTCAATGCGGTTTGGCTATTGTTCACGATGTGCTCCTAAAAGAAGAAGGAAAACCCTCCGAAGGGCAGACTCGAATTCAGTCCGAGATTCGGAAATCTGGTGCCGGCGTTCGAAATGTGATGGAAGCGATACCCGGCATTCAACGCGAACTGAGGGGTCAGAAACCATGAAAGTCCGCCGCCTGCCGTCAACACAAAGTTGAAGCGGGCCGATTCCTCGGGAATGCGTCCGGCGAGGTCCGTGTAGAACGGGCCGCCGGCAAATTCCACGTACGGACGGACTCCGTACGTCCCTTCGAAGAGGTATTTGATCTTCGGGGTGAATCCGACTCCATGTGTCAGTTCCGGCCGTTGAAACTGGATGTAGACGATTTCCGCTCCGATCATGACTTGCCCCTGATACCAGGCTTGGCCGACGGCCTCCGTCAGCACCATGGCCCACGAAGGCATGAAGGCCGGACCGCTCTGCTTCGTGGTGTGGTCCGTCGTGAGCCGATGTGGTAGCAGATAGCCAGCCGTCAGACCCACTTCCTGTGTGCCGACCGGCAGCTTCGATCCAGCTTGTTCGGTCCGACCGGTCACAGGGAAACTTAGGACCAACGACAATGCGATGATGACTCGAACAATCTGTGGTGTCATTCAACATCCGGATCGAACCTTTGTCGGCGGAAGGACAGGCCAACTTGAGGTGCGAGGCGTGACTGAGGCTACGGTAGCAAAGTACGGCTGGAAGTCCAGTAAGAGAGAAAAATAAACAGGCGGAACAGCTGCTTAGAGAGTTGTTCGGAGCTTCGTGAGGCGATCCCGGTCTTCCGGTTCCTCGTCGAGGCGGTAGCGCTGGTCGATGTGAACGACTCGTTCAAGGCATCGTCTTGCGGACATGCCGTCCAGGCGGCGCTCATATAGCGTGGCCAGCATCCGGAGGACGGCAGCCTCAGCCGGCTCCTGTCCCAACTTGATGTAATGCTCCGATGCATTGTTCAGGCAGCGCTCGGCCCTCACGAGATCGCCGTGGTCTAGGAACGACTTGCCCATCTGGCCGTAGGTGATCGCCAACCCTTCTTCATTACCGATCACTCGATGACAGTCGAGCGCCTTTGTGAACGAGACGATCGCCGCCTCCCAAGCCCCATCACGAACTTCTTGGAGCGCCAAATTGTGGTAGAGAATGCCGAGTGCGCGATCATCGTTCAGCTCGCGCAGGAGGTCGAGGGCTTCGAGGTAGTAGGGGCGCGCTTTCTCCGGGCGGTCTTGCCCGATGTGGAGATTGCCGATATTCACCAGCGTGTGGGCGACTGCGTGGCGATTCCGCAAGGACCGCTGGATTTCCAGCACTTCGCGGTAGCACCGCTCCGCCGCGGAGAAGTCCTGCATGAGCGCGCAGGTGTTGCCCAAATTACCGAGTGAACTGGAGAGCTCCCGCTGATCCGCCGACGCGCGGTCGTCGGAGACAGCCGCCTCCCAGCAAGCCCTGGCTTCGACCAGCTTCCCGCGATGGAGGAAGATCCGAGCGCGATGTTTTTCGTCATCCGACATCGCTCTTCGCTAATCGCCGCCTTTGGGGGTGTCCTTTCTGAATTCCACCATGATCTCGTCTTCCTCCTCGAGTCCCAGCCCTGCCCGAAACGATTCGAGGAGTTCCGCGATATGAGCCACGTGTTCATGAGCTTTGCCCTCGACCGACCTGAGGTAGTCTTCCGACAAACGCAGACCTGTCTGGAAGTGCCGTGCAATGGTCTCTTCCGTCGCCTGCTGCCAGGTAATGTAAATGCAGAAAGCTCGAAAGGTATGGGCGTGAGGAAGCCGGTCGGCTAAGGCCAACAATCCTTCATAGGCTTCACGGGCCGTTGCGCCGGCGTTGGAGGAAAACGTTTCTTCCAACTCGACCGCTCGATCCCATTCGCGGCCGAGTTCCGCTTCTGCTTCTTGAAACGCCGCTTGCGCGGCCAGTGCCGGATCGAATTGCATCGTGCCCCGCCCTTCGGTAGTGCGCTGCAGGATACGCGTAGCGCGAATTGCAGGTCAACGGCGTTTACTTTCTTTGCGCACGCTCTGTAGACTGCAGACATCCAATATGCGCACGCCCCCCATGCCGTCCCACGGTCCGCTGCCAGTCGACTCCGTCGAGCGGATCATTCGTTATCACATTCAAACCAAACACCACTTCAATCGCTATGCCCATTCTCCAGGGTACTTGGATTGGGCCAATC
>CAZPYP010000044.1:0-17388 GCA_964590845.1 uncultured Nitrospira sp. | reverse complement strand
ATCCAGGTCGTGATCACCCACACGCAAGCGGCAAGGATTCCGACGACAAATATCCAGTTGTAGACTTCCTTGCCCCCTTTCCCGAGAAAGGGTTCGCAGGCATAGAGCAGAACGACATAGGCCAAGCCCACCATGGCCAGACTGGCGACCGGCACGATCATCGGCCGATACGGCATGATCCACTTCCAGTCCTCCGGCGGTTCGGCCGCAAGGTGACGGGCACCGAGCCAAGCCAGGACCATCGCGCCTCCGAATCCGACAAGCTGCGCGAGATCCGACGCATGCAACTTCCCGATACTCGCCTCACGGAACAACGGGAGATGACCCAGCACGACGGCGCACAGCACCGCTAAGACAATCCCCACCCCGTATTCCATCATCCATCTGCGTGCTTTCATGTGAACCTCCTCCGGCTCGTTTCCGGCAACAGAATAGTGCCACAGGGAAGCATAGCAGCAGCAGTCTTTCTCTATTATTTCAGGCACTTGGAGCTGCTCGAGGGAAGAAGATCAGGCGGGCGAGAGATGGTCGCGAACTTCTTGCACGTAGGTCTTGAAGGGGTCCGGCATGGGGAATGGCGCCTGTCCTCGGACCTGGAAAATCGACCAGTTGATCACGTAGGCCGGAAAATACCGTTCTTCCTGCTTCGGCTCGTCCGACTCCAGTGAAGAGCTGTGACTCAGGAGATGTCGAATCAACTCTCCGCGGCCAAATGCGCGGGTATTACGCGGAGGGTGATCGCTCGCCAGCGCGATCGCCTTGTCGGTGGTAAGACGGGGAACCCGGCCTTCCTCCATCAATCCATAATAGAGCCCCTTCGTAGGATTCAGGTTGTGATACTCGAGATCCAGGCTCTTGAGCATCGGATCCTGCCAGTTCAATTGCTCCGTCTCGCGAAACGATTCCAACAACCAGAGCTTCGAGGCCCAGTCCACCCTTCCCACCAATTTGGCATAGTCGCCACGGAGATCTCGCAACACCGACTCCCACTGTTCGAGCACCCAGTCCGTTTCCTCGTCCTGCTTCTGATAGTGCTGCTTCGCCGCCGCCAAAAACTCTTCCTGAATGTCGATGGCCGAGACGGTCTTGCCTGACTGCAGCTGCACCAACCACCGGCGATCCTGGTCTTGAGAGATCTCCTGTAGCGCTTCGACCGGCTCGTTGATATCAAGGCCGCGGGGAGCGTGGCCGTCCTCGATCAACTGCAGAACAAGCCCGGTCGTCCCCAGTTTCAAGGCCGTGGCGAATTCCGCCATATTCGAGTCGCCCAGCAATAGGTGAATCCGTCGATATTGGTTAGGATCCGCCAGCGGTTCATCGCGCGTGTTGACGATCGCCCGGTTCTGCTGCACCCATTCGAAGAAATCGTTCACGATGTGGTCGGCTCGTTGCGAAATTTGAAAAGATGGCTGAGCGCCATGAGTGTGACCGACCACCGCTCGCGGCACGATCAAGCGGTCCATTTGAATCCAGGCCTCTTGCGGACTGGCGGCCCCCACGCGGCCCGATCCGGTGAAGATTTGGCGCGTGACCAAAAACGTCACCAACGGAGCCAACCCACGGCGGCTGAACGGGAATCGGCGCGTTACCAAATAATTCTCGTGCGAACCGAACGTTGCGTCGGTGTCGTGATCGATATTGTTCTTGATCAACGAGACCTGTTCCGTCAGGCCGAGGTCGTCGATCGCCTGCCGGAGGATGAGATCGCCGGCGCGATCGGTCGCCACCGCGTCGGTCAACGAGTGGCATTCCGGAGAGGCGTACTCCAGATGCCCCATATCGAGATAGAGGCGCCCGGCGTTCGTGAGAAACCCACCGTTACCAGGCGGCTCGTCGTGCCCGCGGTGATGCAAATCGAGGACGCCTTGTCGTTGCACGTGAAAGAGATGATCGCGGATCTTGCGGGCAAACCAGGTAGGAGAATGGTCGGGGCGGTCCTGATGGACCAGGAGACCGTACTCCGTCTCCAATCCAAAAATACGGTTCTGCATGAGCTACGCGCGAGCGGACCGGATATCCTTCGGGAGTAGTCGTGCCAGTTCGTCAACGGACAATGTTCGATACTTGGAGGAGCCGGATTGGCGGCGGTCCAAGACCGCGCACTCGATGGCTTTTTCGGCCACCGTCGCCCGGAGGTGGGCGTACAACGCGGCATCGTCCGGCACGGAACCGGAATCCGGCTTCTTAGGCTCCTCGCTTCCGGATTCCTCGCCGGCCCGCTGTTGGGCCTGATCCCCCAACGCCCAGGCCTTTAGCGCCACACCTAGCGCTTGCTCTACCGCGAGGGGTGCGGGAGGCTTCCTGAGATAGGCCACCATCGCTTCCTCGACGGACCTGTTCGCCGCCAGGACTGCACAGTGATGACCTTCCTCGAACGTGCCGTCATAGTTCACGACCAGGAAAGCGTCTTTGGCCGGCTTCTGTCCCAACTCCGCCAACAGAATCTTCACGATAAACGGCGCCTTGAACACCTCTTCAAAGGCTTGTTTGATCACCGGCGCAACGCCGTACTTCACCATGCGGCCGCCGGTGACGTCGGACGGCGAGCGGTTGAACCCTTCCACGTGGGCCATCTCCAGGAGGGAGAAACGCAATTTCTCCAGATCGGCCGGATGCCCCATCCCGCCCAATGCGAGCCGGTCGTAGATCTCGTAGAGTTTCGGCGTCCCTTTGCTGACTGTCACCAGGAGGATGCCTTCGTCGTACGCCAGAGCCACGACGGGACTCCCCTGTTTGAACTGTTCATCGAGATACGTGCGGCGATTGCCGACCGCTTCGACCCACCGGTACGGTTCTTCATACATGGCGAGACACCTTTCGAATGTTGAAAAAGCCTTCTGGCGTCGTTCTCGCTTCGCTCAAACCCTCGACATACGATACTGAGTATGCCTCAGGCTTTCGCTTGCTGCAGCGTAGCCAGAGATTCTTCTTGAACATCCTCCAAGAATATTAACTCGTTCGGGACACCTTAGATTCAAACAACGGTTTCAGTTGCGCGTCTGTCATCGTTCGCACGCCGGCTCCGGTGATAAACTTGATCACGGGATAGAGATTGGCCTCACGGTTGACGCCGCCGGTGGCCGAATCGAACTCCGCTGCGCTCGTCAGCAGACGCAGCGCCTGGATCACCGCCTGTTCTTCAGGCAACGCGCTCAGCGGCTGCTCTCCCCAGGTGTTGAGGTAATGCAGGATGCCGCGAATCGTCGGCGAGCCGGAACCCGACACGGCATACTCGACGCCTTCGAACTCCGCGCCGAGGATGTCGTAGAAGTAAATCTTGGCCGTTTCTTGCTCGGAGTCGTACCCGGCGAAGATGGGCGCCACGGCACCGGTTCCTGCCAAGGCTGCAGCGACGTTCTCCTTGAGCAGCTTGGAGACCGCCCGCAATTTCCCTTCGAAGCTCAGTTCCTGCAGTTGAGTCCGGCGGTAGTATTTGAACGAGTGCTCCAGGATGCGGACCATTTCATAGGCCGTCGCCGGCACGCCGGCGATCGCCATCACGCTGTGACGGTCGATCTCCAGCACCTTGTCCGTACGGTCGTACATGACCATATTGCCGGCCGTCGCCCGGCGATCGCCGGCGACCAAGACACCGTCACGGAATTTGAAGGCGAGGATCGTCGTTGCGGTCGTGAATTCTTGGCCGTTCGCGGCAGTCGCTGTCCCTAGCCGATACCCCTGCTCCTTCAACAATTGAAAGAAGTCACCCTGCATTCCCATATTGTTCTCCAGGCTCGTGACAAGAGGCACGAGGCAAGGGGGGAAATCCTAGCCCTAGCCTCTGGCCTTTCCTCTCTTCCCTATTCTCCTGTTCGCTGCCGATACCGCTCCGCCTGCTTGGGATCGACCTTTCGCATCCGCTTGAGCAAGTTATCCTTGTCCGGCGAACCGGTTTCCGGCCGGCGAGGTCCGCCGCCTTCTTCACCGGGGGTCGGCGATTTCGGCATCGGATCGACCGGACCTTCTCGTCGCTCGGGCATCAGTTGGTCCATCATGATGTCTTGTCCTTTCGTGCATGCCAAGCCGCCAGTGCATCCGCCGGAGAGGCGGCCTGCTCGAAGATCGCAGTGCAAGCTCGCACTGCTGAGGGCTCGAATAGATCGTCCATGTCGAGCGCCTTGCCCCGGAGCCCGCCGGAGAACTGAATCCGCTCCCATTGCATCCCTTTGATCTGATCCGGAAAACGCCTGACGCAGAGTCCCCGCAAGCCTCCGCGCGTGTCGGATGGGCCGGAGGACAACGCTGCCTCGACGTCCGAGTCCGTCGTCAGGCGCCAAGCCTTCCCTTCCGCTTCGAGCCCAAGATACAGTCCACGGTCAGGATTCATGTTGTGATATTCGAGATCCAAACTCATCAACCAGGGATCGTCCCACGATATTCGTTCTTCCCGAACGAAGGTCTCCAGGAACCACTGCTTGGTCACCCAATCCAGCTTCCCCACCAGCTGAGCGCGATCCTGCGTCAACAGATGCAACGTCTCGTCCCATTCCCGCAGGACCCAACCCGACTCTTTGTCTGAACCAGACAAGTGGCGTTGGGCCGCCTCATGATATCGCGCTTGGATCTCCCAAGCCGAAAGGCTCTGCCCGTTCCTCAGTCGAACCGTCGCTTTGAGGTCCGGATCCCTTGACAGCTGTTTGACCGCCGCCACCGGCTGCTCCAATTCGATCGGCGGCGCGGCCCCCATTTCGATCAACCGGAGCACCAATGCCGTCGTCCCGACTTTCAATGCCGTGGCATATTCGCACATGTTGGCGTCGCCGATGATGAGATGCAGGCGCCGATACTTGTTCCGATCGGCATGCGGTTCGTCGCGCGTGTTCAGGATCGGCCGATTGTGCATCGTGTCGACGCTCAATTCCGTCTCCATGAAATCGGCCCGCTGCGACAGCTGAAACCGGCCCGGCACGAATCCGGATTCCTGCGCCTCGATACCGACCTTGCCGGCCCCGGCAATGACCTGCCGGCTCACGAGAAACGGCAAGAGCCCCGCGACCAACGAAGTAAACGGCACGGAACGCGGCACGAGGTAGTTGTCGTGGCAGCCGTAACTGTGCCCATGGAAATCCGTGTTGTTCTTGTAGAGTTGCACAGGCGCCCCGCCGAGCGCCTGATTGCGCCGACCTGCCGCGCGCTGCACGATTCGTTCGCCGGCCCGGTCTTGCGCGACCAGATCTCGCAACGTCCGGCATTCCGAGGTCGAATATTCGGGGTGGGTATGGTCATTGTAGAAGCGCGCGCCGTTCGGCAGCACGAGATCGCTCTTCATCTCGTGGAATGAGAAGGGCCGATGCGCGTCCAATTTGGCGAATTCGTCTTCTTCCTTGTCCTGGGCCAACCCCGGAACCCGGAAACCTCGGGCATCTTCGTGGGGATCCTCTCCACCATAGTCCCAGCGGCGCTCGAACGAGGCAGTCAGATGCGCACGGACCAGCTCCATCGACTCGACGACCGGATCGACCTCGGCCACGTCTTCGCGTGTGATGCCGTACTCTGTTTCGATGCCATACAGAGGCATGGCTAAATGATCTGACTGATCAGCCGTTCTTCCGTCTGGCGGCCCCGTCTGAAGGAGGAAATGCCGACAACCTGTTCCGGATGGTGATCCAGCAGCTTCAACCATTCTTCGGCCGCATCGTCCGGAGGCAACACCTCCCCCTCCCGAAACTCCTCTGTCGCCGCTTCCAACAGATCGTGCACCGTCAGCCCAGCAGCCTTGCCCGCCTCGATGGTCCGGTCGATCGCCTTCTCCTTGGCGCGCTGGACGATCGAGGAGAGGATCGCCCCGCTGACCAAGTCGCCTCGATACAGCACCTTGTGTTGTCCGCTGCGCAGCCGGATCGACAGCAACCGGTTGTCGTCCGTCTTGGCGAAAACGGCGTTCACCACCTGCTCGATCAGCATGGCGAAGGCCGCCACCTTGTCTCCGTCACATTCGGCGATCACTTCGGTGCTCAACGGCAATTCTTCATGGAGATAGACCCTCAGGATTTCGGCCGCAGCCTCACGATTGGGACGGGCCACCTTGATCTTCCGATCGATACGTCCCGGTCGCAGCACCGCCGGATCGATCAGGTCTGGCCGGTTGGACGCCAAGATGATCACGACGTCCTGGAGCGATTCGATCCCATCCATCTCGCTGCAAAACATCGGCACCAAGGTGTTCGTAATGTTGAAGGACCGCATGGCGCGCCTCGTACCCAAAATCGATTCCGCCTCGTCGATGAAAATGAACGGCAACGCCCCGTCTTTCCGGCGGGCCCGGGCCTGCGCGAACAAGTCCCGCACCATGCGCTCGGACTCCCCCAGCCACATGTTCAGGATCTCCGGTCCCTTGATGTGGAGGAACGCCCCGCCCGTGACAGGCGGACGGGGCTCTGATCCGGCTCCGTTGCCCTGCGTCGACTCGCTCACCAGCTTCGACAGGCTGCCGGCCGCCGCCTGCCCAATGAGCGTCTTGCCGCAGCCGGGAGGCCCGTATAACAGAAAGCCCTTGGGCTGGGAGAACTTGAACCGCTGGAACGTCTCCGCGTGCAGCAAAGGATATTCGATGGCCTTCCTGATCGCCGCAATCGCTTCCCGCTGGCCGCCGATCTGCTCCCAGGTCACAGTGGGCGCCTCGTCGAGGATGTGTTTGCTCGCCTTCCGGTCCTCAAGCCTTTCGATCGCAATGCGGTGGCTGGGGTCGATCCGAATGTCGTCGCCCGCCTTGAGATCGGCTCCGAGCAAATCGCTGGATCGATGCAGGATCAGTGATTGCCGGCCCATCTCCTGTTCGAAGCGCAACCGTCCATCGGCCATGGCTTCGGTCAGCTTGAGAATCGGCCCGTTCTTGTCGTAGCCGAGTGTCTTGATAACGGCGTAGGCTTCGTTCACCAAAATCTGTGTGCCGATCTTGAGATCGGCCTGAGGCACCCGTGGGTCGACGTTGGCGTAATACTCCGCCCCTCCGACCAGAATGCGGGCCAGCCCTTCGCCTGGCACGTCCACCAGGGTCCCGATCCGATTGGCCGGCGCCGTCAGCTTGGCGACGACCTCGCTGGCTTTTCTGAATTCCAGCTCCCGCTTCTGGTTGGCCGCGTCGGCGAGCATGACGGCATGCCGGACCTTGTACAGAAGTTTCTGGCGCGGGTCGCCATCGGGAAACGACGCGAGGCACTGTTCGATCAGGTCAAGCGGGTCGGAGCCGGTCTCCTCCTGTCCATTCTTGGGATCTTGTGATGGAAATTCATTGGATCGGCGGTCACTCATCAATGGCCCTCCAGGACACGATGGGTGATCCTACCATAGGGAGATTCGCGTTTGCCGCTATTCGTTCGAGCGGTTTCCGCGAAAATGCGGAGGGCTAATTGACTGCTTGAAGTATGACCGGTACGCGCTCGCGGCGGTTGCCTCTGAGCACTTCCACGGAGACTTGATCACCGACCTTGTGGTCTTCCATGACGTCCATCAACTCATCGACCGTCGTGACGGGCCTACCGCCAACGGCCACAATGATGTCCCCCAACTCCACACGCCCAGTGGTCGTTTCCCTGGCCCCTTTCAGGCCGGCTCGGTCCGCCGCTCCGCCGCGCGAGACTTTGCCGATGATCAATCCTTTGACCCCCCAGCGTTTGGCCATCGCATCGGGGACGAGGGACACTCCGAGCCCGGGACGGATCAGTTTCCCATGTTTGATCAACTCCGGAACGATGCGGTTCACCGTATCGACGGGAACGGCGAAGCCGATGCCGGCGAAGGCCCCGCTCGGGCTCACGATCTGCGTGTTGACGCCGATCAACCGGCCGGTTCCGTCGAGCAGCGGACCGCCCGAATTGCCGGGATTGATCGCGGCATCGGTTTGAATCACCCCTTCGATCGTTCGATTCGACAACGATTTGATCGTGCGTCCCAGCGCGCTGACGACGCCGGTCGTCAAGGAATGGTCTAGCCCGAACGGATTGCCGATCGCGAGAACCTTTTGGCCCACACGCAAGTCGTACGACGTCCCCACGGTGATCGGAAGTAACGCGTCGTCCGGAGCTTGAATCTGCAGTACCGCTAAATCGTGGTCGGGATCCGCGCCGATCAAGGCCGCTTTGTATTCGGAACGGTCGGCCAGCGTGACCTTGATGGAATTCGCGCCATAGATCACGTGGAAATTCGTGACGACGTGGCCTTGCTTGTTCCAGACGAATCCAGACCCGGAACCCTGCGGGACCTCCATGATGTCCAGCGACCAGAAGTCCCGCTGCATGGCCGTGTTGGAGATGAACACTACCGACCGGGAGACCCGCTCGAACACAGACATCGTCGCGCGCTCGTCGGCGCCTGGTTCGGCCGGCGCCGGCGTCACGGGGCGAGGTTTGACCTCGGGGCCGTCGTATCCGGGACCCGCCGGTTTACTCCAGTCCACTGCCTGCGCTGGTGGCACGACCGCGAGCCAGCAGCCGATCAAGATCGGCCAGAGCTGACGGGGCCATCCCATCATGATTGCTCTCCGAGAATCTGAACGATGAGTTCGCGCGTCCTGGCGCGCGTATCGAAGTCGACCAGCACGATTTGCTGCCAGGTGCCAAGCAGCATCGCCCCGGCGGAGAACGGGATCGTCACGGAAGGCCCCTGCAACTGCCCGCGAAGGTGGCTGTGCCCGTTGTCTTCGCCGACATTGCGGGTATTGTGCTGCCATCGCGGATCGGCCGGCACGACCCGGTCCCAGAACGTTTTGGTATCCGCTCTGATCCCCGGTTCGTCCTCGATGATCATCACGGAAGCCGTCGTATGTTTCACGAACACGGTCACAAGACCGGCCGTCAATCCGGATCCGGCCAGAGCATCACGCACCGGCTTCGTCACATTTTCAATCTGCGTGTCTCCGCCCATGTCGACGCGGAGTGGAACGGTTCGAACCGCCATCATGCTCCGATCTTGCGCAGCATGGCCCGCTCGCCCGGAGTCAGGCGTCGGCCCCGTGCCTCTGCAATGATCCCGTCGAACTCGCCCTGCGCCGCCAGGCGTTTCAGCATCCTCATCACGTCCTGGCTCAAAATCCCTTCTTGCTCCAGCTTGCCCAGGTAGGTGAAGGCGTCGGCGACCGTTTCCTTCCGGCGTACGTAATAGTCGCGGCCGCGCCGCTGATTGCTATACGCTTCAAACTGTTCGCAGGCCACCAGCACTTCTCCCAATTGTTTGACCCAGGGCTTGGCGCCGGCCAATTTCTCGGGATAATAATAGTAGAGCATCACCTGCTGCATCCAGGGCTCCCATCGGACGCCCATGCGGCGGATCGACGAACGGACCGACCGCAGCCGGCGCGCAAGTCGACGGGCATACCCTAACCGCATCTCAACCTGCTCCCTGGCCCAAGGAGTCACGCTGATGCCCTCCGCTTCGAGTGCCCGGCGGTAGCGAGTCAAGAACGCCTCGGTCTCGCGCCCATAGGCCGTCTCGGGATGTATGGCCCGCCATTCACGAGGCCTGGTGGGAATACCGTGGGCTTTCGCCCAGGACCAAATTTTCCCAAACAGTTGGCGATCCAGGCCGGCCCGGCCCAGGTCATGCAGCAGACAGGCGATCTGATATTGGCGCACACGGGTGACATCATGCCCTAAGGCGGCGGCCACGGCCGCACACATGCGGGCCGTACGCAGGGCATGGGGCCGGTCGTACCCGCGGATCACCACACCGCGTTTGAGCGGATGTGGATAGTCGTAGAGGCGCATGAGACGTGAAACCAAGGCGCGGGGAACGAGAAGCGGCGCAGGAGAGTCGGCGGACGATGTCTTCATGTGAGGCGCACCAGACCGGTGAGAATATCTACGGCCTCCCGCGCTGTCAAGGCAAGCCCAGCCAGCGGGACTCGCTCCTGCCGACGTTCTTTGTTATGCTCGGGCCGGCTCAGCCGCCAATGACCACCGTCGTAACCCATAAGGCCTCTCGACGAACCGGCCTCTTCACCGGGATGGCCCTGTTGGCCCTTGGCGCGTCCCCTTTCGCCTGGCCGACCGCCGGGGCGGCCTCGTCCGTCGATCAATTGATCGATCTGACCGGCCATGCCGGCATCGTCGTGACTCTGATCGGGCGCGACAACTTCACCAGCGAATACCGCTATCAAGTCAGTGTGAAGAATATCTCCGCCGACCATCTCGTCGCCGACTCCCTCGTGCTCGTCCTCGACAAGATCACGAACCTGGCGGGAGAAGATCGCGACAATCTTCAAGGCGAACTCTTCATCAATCGCTTCGAAGTGCTCGACCAAGACGGCACCACCGACGATGGCAAGCCCTATTTCCGCGTGCCGGCCGGACCGAAGAAGGATTTGAGCCCGCACGACCAAAGCCCGCCGACCAGCGTCCGCATCCGCAACCGGGACTATCTCATCGTCTTTACGCCGTCCTTCCGCGTGTTCGGCCAAAAACGTCCGCCTGCCGAAGCCAAGCCTGCCACGGGCCCGTCGCAGCCACAAGCCACCAGCCCCGCATCCTCCGCCCCCTCGGCGGCCGGAAGCAAGGCGCAGGTGGACAAACTCATCCAACTGCTGATCAAGAAAGGGATCATCACCGAGGACGAGTGGAGAAAGGCCGGCGGGGGAGCGAATGAGCGATAGCACCTGCCTTGCCTGCGCCGGACATTGGCCCAAACACGAATACCTGATCGCGGATCTCGGTCTGTCCAGAGCCTATCTCCACGACGACCAGTTCTTCCGCGGCTGGACCCTCTTGGTCTTCAAACGCCACGCCACCGAGTTGTTCCAATTGGCGCCGCAGGAGCGGGGCCAGCTGATAGAAGAGGTCAGCCTCGTCGCCAAAGCGTTGGCTCAAGTGTTCGACGCCAAAAAGATCAATTATGAGTTGTTGGGCAATCAGCTGCCCCATATCCATTGGCACCTCATTCCCCGGCTTACCAGCGACCCCGCACCGTTGGAGCCGGTCTGGCGAATCACCCACCAGCCGGTGCAACCGGCGATCCCGGAACTGAACGATCGTATCCAACGTATCTACGCGGGTATTACCAAGCTCCGATAAGCCTTCGGCTCCCCCTATTCATCTGGCCACCACCGCCAAGACCTCAATCCCGGTGCTATAATGTAAGCCGCTCCACGATCGCGAGGAGGGTTTCTGGTTCAGATGAGCCGTCGCCTGTCGCTCCCCACCTGCCTGCTCGCGGTTTCTCTTCTCGATTGCGGTTCTTGGTCGTCCGCACAGCCACCAGAGGAACCTCAGGCGGCACCACTCGCCGAAAGTCCACCGCCCATTCTCCCGCCCCTGCCTGACGAACATCGAACAACGGAGTCGGCATCACAGGATCGGGAGGACTTGATCTCGACCCTGGGCGAACTTCGAGGCGCGGTCCGCACGGCACCTGACCATGTTGAAGATCGTGTGAGGTTGGCGCTGGCTCTCTATCGTCTCGGGGATCTCGATGCGGCTATCGACGAGTGCCGCACGGCGATCAGACTGCAACCGGAGCAGGCAAACGCGCATGTGCACCTCGGCGTGATGTTGATCGCGAAACAAGAATGGAACGCGGCGGCATCCGTCCTGAAAGAAGCGCTCCGTCTGGATCCGGAATTGGCGCAGGCCCATTACAATCTCGGCCACGCGCTGTATTCGCTGGGGCGCGTGAACGCGGCGATCCAGTCCTATCATCAGGCGCTCGAACTCCAGCCGTATTTTCCAGACGCCCGATACCGCCTGGCCCTCTTGTTGAAACTGACGAACAAAGAGCGGGACGCGGCGCGGTTGATGGAAGAAGCGGCGACAGGCGGAGTGCCACAGGCACGGTTCTTTCTCGGAAACGCCTACAAAAGCGGGCAGGGCGTCGACAAGAACATCGGCCTGGCGATTTGGTGGTGGAGCAGGGCGGCCGAGCTCGGTCACCAGCCGGCGGTGGAGGCCTTGTCCAGGCTGCGTCGACAAGCCCTCTCTTCCGAGCAGACCGATCGCCGAAGGCAGCAGGATCTGTTGGACGGGTTTCGTGCCTACCGAGCGAAACTCTGGGAGGAGCACCCTGACGTTTCCAAAGCGGACGAGGGTGAATCGTTGGGCCTGCGACTGCTGAATGACGGTCGCCCTGAAGAAGGTCTGAAGAGTTTGCTCAGGGAAAGCGCTGCGTTGGATGCCTCGGCGATCGAAGCCCTCGCCCGACTCTACGAGCAGGGCCTGAACCAACGGATCGCGCCGTTCGATAAAACGATTCTGCTCTGCATCGAATCGGCGGCCACCGACGGACTCGTCCCGGCCAAGAAACATCTCGCGCGCATTCTTGCGAAAGGTCTTGGAATTCCAGCCGACCAACAACGGGCGCGGGCGATGCTTAAAGGCCTGTCCAAGCCGGAGTCGACCGCGTTGCGGGATGAGCTCGGTCTTCACTGATGGCGATGGTCGACTGGCCAAGACTCTGGCGGCTGTTTATCTCGTCGCTTCCGCTTCAGGCGCTGGCCTTCGGGTTGCTCGCGGCATTCCTGGCGAAAGTGCTCTGGTCGATAGCCCCGGCCACATTCACGAGCCTCGATTGGGCGGCCTACGATACCTGGCTCCGTCACCGTGCTCCGATCGCCGTGAGCCCCTCCTTGGCCGTTGTCCCTCGCGATGCAGCGAGTGAGGACCGTTTCGGTTCGGGCCAGTGGGATCGAGCCTTCTTGGCGCAGCTGATCTCCGCCGCTCATGAGGCCGGCGCCTCGGCCATCGGCGTTGATCATCGCCTCGACCATGCCAGCCCAATGAATCTCGGCGGGGCGGCCAGCGATGCGTTGCTCATCGAGGCCGCACGAACCGCCGCGCCAGTCGTGTTCCAGTACGATGCCGACACGACGTTAGCAGACGAGTCCGCACTGTTTGGCCACCTGTCGACCATCGTCGACCCTGACCATCTCGTGCGGCAAGTTCCCCTGCTGCTGAAAATCGGTGCCACACCGGTTCCCGCATTCGGGTCCCTGCTGTTCGACCTGTCTCGTCAAGGCGAGGCTTCCGTTGCGCATTCCCCGTTCAGCGAGCGGCAGGCGCCAGTGTTAGTGAATCTGGTCGGCCAAGGGACGGCGACCGACCTGCCTGCCATTCCGATGTCATCCGTCTGGAACGCCATACAACAGCGTCAAGACGGGCAACTCCAAAGTTGGTTCAAGGGTAAGGTTGTCGTGTTCCTCCCGCAGCATACGGCGCAGGGTCAGGGGCTGCTTCCGACCGGACAATCGGTCAACGGAATGACGCTACAGCTGCAACTGTTGAATAGCCTCCTGACCGGCAATCATCTCTGCGCGGTCGGGCCACTCGGTCGGTTCATGCTCACGCTGCTCCTCGCCTCACTCATAGCATGGTGCCTGTTGCGTCTACATGGGGCCATCGGCTTATTGATGGCAGGAGGCATAGTAGCAGGGTACGGCCTGCTCCTGGTCCTGTCACTTCCGATTCTCCATCTGGTCTTGCCGCTCACCTTGCCCGTGACGGCGGGCCTCTTCGTGCTCGTCGGCACAACGGCTTGGGCCAACCTGACGGCGCAACAACGGATGGTCCTGCTCGAACGGGACATGTTGCGACTCCAACAGGACGCCGCCGCGGTGCGTGAAGCCCTCACGCTCCGGGAAAACAGGGCCGAAGCGCTGCAAGAAGATCTGGAGGCGGCCAAGGCAGCTGCGGCCCAATCGGCTGGACATCAGGAGGAATTGGCCAAAGCCGCCGACCTCTTGCGGATCCAGATGGCTGAGACCCAAACACAAGAGCAGAGCGCCCGGCTCCAGCTGGAGCAGTTGGAACGGCAGCTCCACGACTTGCGCGCCGCCGGTTCAGCCGCTGACCGCGTATCGGACCACGACCTCGAGCTACTTCGACAGGAATGCCGACCATTGGGGATCGTCACTCAGGACCCTTCGTTGCTCCGCCAGTTTCGCGACGTCAAACGCGGCGCGAAGTCCCCGCTGACCGTGTTGCTCCTCGGTGAACCGGGAACGGGAAAAGAGCTCTTCGCCCACGCGGTGCATCGGCTCAGCCCGCGCGCCGGCAAGACGTTCATCGCCGTCAACATGGCGGCCATTTCACCTGAATTGTTCGAAAGCGAGCTCTTCGGACATATGAAGGGCAGCTTCACCGGCGCTCAGACTGACCGCCGGGGCTATTTTGAGCTGGCCAACCACGGCACCATCTTTCTAGACGAGATCGGCGACCTTCGCCCAGACCACCAAAGCAAGTTGTTACGCGTCCTGCAAGAGCGGTCCTTCTACCGAGTCGGGGCCACCGTGCCGACCACCATCGATGTCCGGATCGTCGCCGCGACGAACCGAGACCTGCAGCGTGGCGTGTCCGAAGGTTGGTTCCGGGAAGATCTGTACTTTCGGCTGAACGGGCTGGTGTTTCGCTTGCCGCCCCTACGAGAACGACGCGGGGACATTCCGCTGTTGGCCGAAACATGCCTCGCCGAGATCGCCGGCCACATGGGTCGGCCGGTACCCCAAATCGCCAACGACGCGCTGCGGACGCTGGCCGAATACAATTGGCCCGGCAACGTCCGGGAATTCCGCCATGCGCTCGAGCGAGCGGTGGCGTTGAGCGACGGACCGCTGCTCTCCAAGCAGGCGTTTAACTTCATCCCTACGGCGGCGGAACAGAAACGGGCGGGCGGAACGACCGTGGCGCTCCCTGACGCCGCCGGCGACCAAGCCGTACTGGCCTCCTTACGGCAACATGGGTTCGACATGCAGGCCACGGCCAAATCCCTCGGATGGGACCGCAGTACCGTGACGCAGCGGCTGAAAGGCCTCTGCTTCCGAGCGCTAGTCGAGTCTGGAGGTGATCAGGCCAAGGCCGCCCTTACCGTTGCCGGTGATCCCGCCCATGTTCGGACCGTCGAGCTCAAACTCCACGATTACTTTAGCCGCCTACTCTCGGCCATCGAGACGTTTTCGACCGCGGAGGATGCCCTCGCCGACTGCCGCCGCCGCTTTAAGAACCTTCCCGATCGGCACTTCGTCGCAGTCGAGCAGCTCATCCGACAACAATTCAACCCCTAGAACGCCCCTCTCCGATGGAACCCGAGTCTGCTCACAAAATTGTGCAGGGCCTCTTGCGTAACAAGCCGGCCACAGCCTGAGGCGGTTTGGCTGGCTTCACCTACAATCCTACAGTCACGTAGACCACCCACCTGGCGAAACCTTGGACTTTTTACTTAGAGATGACGTCAGGGATTCGGCACGCAGATTGCCAAAGGGGAACGTGCCGACCGAAACAAGATGCGCAAATCATTCCCTTCTAAGACCGTAACCGAACTCCGTCTCACCCAACTCTCCCTGGCCGTGTCCGGGAGCGCCGCCATGCTTCTGCTCTGGTCGACCGGCACCGTCGCCTGGGGCGCGGCGCAAGAAGGACGGTTCTTCTTTGTGCTGGAGGCGCTGCTGTTCGGCGCACTTGCGGGCTTCCTCGTTTATGGAAACCTCTGTTACGAAATTGCACGCTGGGGCTGCTGGAAGCGGCTGGCGGAACGAATCATCCCGGCAGCTCATCCACACCGTCTGCCGGATCACGCGGCGGCACCGGGTCTGACCATCCTGGTCCCGTCTTATAAGGAAGAGATTCCCGTGATCCGCCAGACGCTCTTATCAGCCGCACTGCAAGATTACCCCAAGAAACGGGTGGTCCTACTGTTGGACGATCCTCCCGCGCCGAAGACCAGACAGGACGAGAAGGCCTTGTGGACCGCGCGAAGCCTTCCCTTCGACCTGCAGGCATTGCTCGCCTTCCCCCATCGGCTCATGGTCGAGACCCAATCGGCCTATCGGTGCCGGCAAATTCACAGCTTACCTGAACTGGCTGAAGAATGCGTCCGCCTCTCGGACTGCTATGCCTCCGCCGCCGAGTGGTTCGAGGATCAAGCTAAACGATCGCCGATCGAATCCCATACGGATGCCTGGTTCGTCGAGCACATCCTGACTCAGCCGGCGCAGGGCTACCGGGCGGAGTCCGCCCGCTGGTTCGCCCGCCGCAAAGAGCTCGCTGCCATAAGCGCGGAAAGCCTTCGGCGAGAGATCGACGACGCCTACACGGCACTCGCCGCCCGATTCCTGGTGGAGTTCGACGTCTTCGAGCGGAAGCAGTACCGCAACCTCTCCCACGAGCCCAACAAGGCCATGAACCTCAACAGCTTCCTCGCGTTGATGGGCAAACGCGTGAAGCCGGTTCTCCGCCAAGACGGCCTGTATCTGGAAGAAACCGAGCAGCTCACGGGCAGCCGGGTGATTCCGGATACGCCCTACGTCATCACCTTGGATGCCGATAGCTTGCTACAACCCCACTATGCGCGCACGCTCGTCGATCTGATGGAACAGCCAGCCCAGCAGCGCGTCGCCGTCGCCCAAACCCCATACAGCGCCTTCCCCAACGCCCCCGGCATCCTGGAACGCACCGCCGGCGCCACGACCGACATTCAGTATCTGATCCATCAAGGCTTCACCCGGTTCGGCGCGACGTTTTGGGTCGGCGCCAACGCACTCCTGAGAAAGTCCGCCTTGGAGGAAATTTGCGTCGAAGCACAGGAAGGCGACAAGACCGTCCGCCGCTATATCCAAGATCGCACGGTGATCGAGGACACAGAATCGACGGTCGACCTGATGGCCAAAGGCTGGACGCTGTACAACCACCCCGAGCGGCTGGCCTATAGCGCGACGCCGCCCGATTTCGGATCGCTCGTCATCCAGCGATGCCGCTGGGCTAACGGCGGCCTGATCATCTTCCCCAAGTTGCTCTCATTCCTGCGACGAACCGCTAAACGACCGAGCACGATTCCTCAGGGCCTGCTCCAGATCCATTACCTCACTTCATTGGCCTTCGCCCCGTTGAGCGTGTTGCTGTTGTTGGCGCTGCCCTTTTCGCCTGAGCTGTGGACCGGTTGGATGCCGCTCGCGGCGGCCCCCTACTTCATCCTGTATGCGCGGGACCTCCAGACGGCTGGGTACCGGCCGTTACGAGACCTGCTCCGCGTCTACGCGCTCAATCTCCTGCTCATCCCCGTTCATCTGACCGGCGCAATCACCTCGATACGCCAAGCAATCGCCGGCACCAAGATTCCCTTCCGCCGCACGCCGAAGATCTGCGGCCGGACGAGAACCGCCGGGATGGACCTCGTCCTCCAGCTCAGCATGTTGGGCCTCAGCCTGTTGCTGGGTCTGGACTATGCTCTGCGGTCGCAATGGATCGGGGCGGCCTTCGTCATGGCCAACTTCGGACTTCTCCTGTACGGCCTCTCGCAGTTCATCGGACTGACGGCGTTCCGAGACGATCTTCTAGCCGGGGCCCGACAAGCCGCCTGGTACCAACAGCTGGTCACCGCCGTGGAGGCGCTACGCGGATGGGGTCTCTCCTGCGTCTCCGCCACCCGGACGACATGGCTCTCATCTCGGACAGCCAGTTCCCCCCGCCAGGCGCT
>CAZPYP010000043.1:12455-17573 GCA_964590845.1 uncultured Nitrospira sp. | reverse complement strand
GAGTCGTCACCTGATCGATCGAGGGGTACAGCACCCGTTCTTCTTTGAGGTTGTGGGCCCCGAGCAGTTGCAGCAGTGCCGCCTCTTCCGAAGCGCTCTCCGGATCCCCCGCTGCGACCTTCCGGTTGATGGCTTCGAGTTGCTCGACGATCCGGCGGTGTTCGGCACGCATCACGACGGTCGGGCCGCCTTCCGCCATGCCGGTTTTCTCCTCCCACAGGGGAAACAACAGTTCTTCCTCCCAGACGATGTGCCGCTCCAACCCGGCCTTGAATTCCCGGAACGCGTCCTTCGCCTTCTGAACGTTCTCCCGTTTCAACGTCTGAAACGACTGAAAGAGCCTATCGAGTCGATCATGGTCTTCCTCAAACACGTCGGTGATCGTACGGTGCACGGTCATGGCGCCTCCCTGTCGTGTCAGGATCCCGCCCGTACCTTGTATTCCAGGTGACAGGCCACGCAGGCTTTGAGCACGTCGTTGAACTTGGGCATGATCTGTTTGAGATCCTTGGTTGGAATCGTGCGAGCCAAGGCTTCCGCCGCCTCGTGATGGGCCATGGCCAGATCGTGATAGGCGGCTGGAAAACTCTCCGGTTGTTGAGCCGCCATGGCCTGCCGGTGCATGAAGAATCCGAGATGGGATTCCGTCAAACCTTTTGCCAATTCGTAGTCCTCTTCGACCAGCGCATTCACGATGACCTGGATCGTTTCAAGGTGCTGCAACATCACAGCCCGGTGCTCCTTGCCCGCAGCCGCAGGCAGCGGAATGACTTGTCGGGTGTCTGAAGTCAGATAGGGATTGGATCGTTGCTCACCGCGGTGCTCGGGCTCGGCACAACCCGAGAAAAATCCAGCAGATAGGAGCCACAACGCCATCACCCCGAGAGGGAGCCGGATTCCTCTATATAATGGTAACGCCATCCGCAGAGGCATCTTCTTTCTCTCTCAATACAATCAACAGGTTAGATCTCTAGGCTGCCTGTTCGGCTGTTTTCACCTGTGCCCAGTATGTATGGACCCGCTCCTGGATGTGGGCGATAGCCTCTTTCTGAATCGTCGGCTCGAACAGATGACGGAATCGTCCTTGCCGCTTGAGATACTCCTCGACCGGTTGGAGCTTCGGCATGTACGTGTGCACCACCTTCCCATTGATGGCTTCCTTGAGCGGCCAGATTCCGCATTCCACAGCCAACCGAGCCACGTCCGGCGTATAGGCCGGATCGAAGAGCCAGCCGGTCGGACAGGCCGCGAAGGCGAGAAAAAGTTTGGGGCCTGAATAATTCCCTGCTCGCACAAACTTTTCTTCAAGGTCCAACGGAAATCTCGGTGACACAGTTGCCATGTAGGGTGGCTTGTGTGCCCGCCAAATTTCAAAGATGTCTTTCTTCTCTTGGGTACTGCCTACCGGATGTTGCACCGCACAGGGTGACGTGGTCGTACGGGCTCCATATGGGGTGGCCGGACTGAGTTGCACGCCAGTATTGCCGTACGCCTCGTTGTCATAGCAGAAATAATAGAAGTCGAGTTTTCTCGTGATGGCCCCGGACGTTGACGAGAGAGCCATGTCGTAGGTAGAGCCGTCGCCGCCCAAGACGACAACTTTGACATCTTCCTCTCGTGGCAACCGACCTTTGGCTATCAGCACATCAAGCGCATCTCGCACCCCTTGTGCACCGGCCGGCGCCGACCCCATCGTCGTGTAGAGCCACGACGCATCGAGCGGCGTGAAAGGAAACGCCGCTAGGTTGGTCATGCAGCCTGCGGCATTGACATAGACCACGTGGCTACCGAGTACCTTCGCCGCGAGTCGGAGTGATTCGAGCCCTCCACAACCAGCACAGAGCGGTGTCCCCGGGAACACGTGTTCCTCACGCGGAATATCGTGAAGATCCTTGAAGATGCGCGGTTCCCAGGCCATGCGGCACGTTCCTTAGTTGCCGGTTTTCAGTTCATGCGCGAGATACTGCAGCTGTTCGATTTCACGATGCTCGGCCTCCGTATAGAGCAGCACCGGCCCGATACCTTTCCCGCGAATGCCCGCTTCCTCCGTTTGCTCGAGGATGGCGCGGAACTCGCCCTCCGAGAGGTTCTTCCCTCCCAATCCGCCGATGAACGAACAGAGTGCTCTCGGCCGCAACGCCTCGTCGTACAGACAGGCCGCGATTTCCTGAAAGAGAATTCCGCCCAGCCCGGGAGATAAATTTTGATCGAGCACCGCGACCGCCCGCCGCCCCTGCAGGGCGTGGCGAATGGCATCAGCCGGCCAGGGGCGGATCATGCGCAAGCGCAACAACCCTACCCGCTTGCCCTGTTCCCGTGCCGCGTCGACCGCCGCCTTGCCTTTGCTTGCATAGGCGTTGCTCATGATGAGCACATCCTCAGCATCGTCGAGGTGATAGCCTTCGACCACGCCGTAGCGGCGGCCGAACAGCCGTTCGAAATCGACGGCGGCCTCCTCATGCACCTGGAGAGCGTTCAGCGAAGCCAGATGCATCTGATGCCGGAAGTAGCTGTAGGTCGAACCGCCGAGCACGGCGGTCCCCAGCGCATGAGGGGCCGAGGCCTTGAACCCGAGATGGGCGGGCCGAAAGGGCGGGAGATAGTTCTCCACCGCTTGCGCATCGGGCAACAGGACCGGCTCGCGCGTGAATGAGAGCACGAAGCCGTCTAGGTTCACGATGGCCGGCACGCAGACGCGCGGATCTTCCGCGATGCGGTAGGCCATCAGGATGGAATCCACGACCTCCTGGCAGGTCTCCGCGTGGAACTGGATAAAGCCGGCGTCCCGCGCAGCCAGCACGTCGTTGTGGTCCGGCTCCAACGTGATCGGTGAAGCCAACGCGCGGGACACGTTGACCAGCGCGAACGGCACCCGCCATCCCGCCACGCTGTACAGGACTTCGAAGGCGTGCAGCAGCCCTTGGCTCGACGTCGCCGTAAACACCCGTGCGCCGGTTGCCGACGCGGCTCCGGCCGCCGTCATCATGGAATGCTCCGAGTCGAGCGTGACGAAGCGGGCGTTCAGCGAGCCATCCGCGCACCACTTCGCCAAGGCTTCGACAATCTCCGTTTGGGGAGTAATCGGAAATGCCGGGATGTAGTCGACGTCGGCCAACCGGGCTCCCCAAGCCGCCGCCATATTCCCGGTCATCATTTCGGACTTCATAACATCACTCACAGAAGGTTAAGGCTGAGGTCAAGGGTGGAGGAGACTTTTTCCATACTCAACCTTAACCTCAACCTTGCTTCATTGCTTCCGTTTCCCGCTCGACCGTCATCGCGTCGGTCGGGCAGATTTCCACGCAATCAAGGCATCCTTTGCAGGCCGGATAGTAGACGGCCGGCTTCCCATCCGGTTTGATCGTAATTGCTCCCTCCGGACAATTGGCGAAACAAAGCCAGCAGCCGTTACAGAGGTCCGGCCGCAACACTGGACGATACGTTCGCCAGCCGCTCATCGAGCGAATGGCAGAGTTGGCCACTGCCGTGATTCCGGCGGTGCCCCTCATCGGCGATTCGTAGGTCGGTGTCCATAGCTGTGCCGCCGCGAGTGGCTGTGGCGCAGCACGGTCGATCGTCACCGTCTGCACGGTCTCATAGCAGCGGAGCGCCAACGCCTGATTGCTTTCGATGGTCGCAGCGGTAAGCCCGAGATCGGTCAGCTCGCGGCCGATAGCTTCGTGAACGGAGTCCGTCCGCAACCCGACCAGCCTGCCTGCGACGGCACCAAGCAAAGCGCTGATCGCGCCCCGCTTGCCGAATTGCCGGAGCGCCATGTCGGTCAGATCCATGGTCGTCAGAGGGACAGCCGACGGGGTCTGCGCCCGCAGCTGCTCGGCAGTCAGCGGGGAATTCACGAACAGGACCGTGCGCTCCTCGACGCCTTCAAGGACACGCGCGGACGGATCGCTCAGCAGCGATGCGTCTGCCACGACCACAAGATGAGGGCGGGAGATGATCCCTCGCTCGCGGATCGGCTCACGAGCGATTCGGGTGAACGCGGACACCGGCGCTCCCCGCCGCTCCGCTCCGTAGACCGGCGAATCCTGCACCTGGTAGCCTTCCAAGAAAGCCGCCGTCCCGAGAATACGGCTGGCGGTTTTGGCGCCCTGCCCTCCCCGCCCATGGAAACGAATGGCGATCATCTCGATACTCAGCTACAACACTTGTCCATCCGTTCCTTCATCGCTTCTTTGCCGGCCTTCACGGCCGCTTCGACGTCGGCGCGTTTCTCTTCGACGAAATGCTTGCCTCGCTCGATCGCCTCGTCAAGAGCCTCCCGCGCCTCCTTGGCTTTCTCGATCAGTTCTTCCTCGGTCTTCCGGGCATAACCCCCGATCGCGCGGCGTGTTTCTTCTCCCGACTTGGGGGCAAATAACACTCCGGCGATCATTCCGGCGATCGCTCCACCAAGAAAGGCAAGCGTGATGGCCTGGGCTGAACATTTGGCGTCTTGATTTTCCATTGTCTATCCTCCGTAATTGAAAAAACACTCTGCTAGGAAAAGCGAGGTCCGTGCCAGGCGATTCCGGACATGGCTCGCTGATTATCGAGGTTTGACAGGCTGTTATATCTGAGGAGCATAGAAGGGATTATTCACGTGGGGAATTCCAGGTCTGTGAAGAAAAGAGGCCTGTTGCAAAAGGCGACAGGGCTGGAATGCATTGAGCAGAATCTAGGTTCGCTGGGCGAGGGTGATCAGGATCGCGGAGGATTGAGAGGCGGTCAAGGAGTGAGGAACGGCGGCTTTCAGCGCCATCACTTGCCCCTTCTCCAACAACATGGTCTGGTCGGCGGCCTTGAATTCTATTCGGCCGTCCAGGACCTGGACGGTAATATCTCCGGCGGCTTTGTGCGGCGGAAGCGTGCTCCCTTGATGCAGCGATCGGAACACCACACGTAACGTGTTGGTTTTGAGCAAGACAGCCGTGTGGTCCTGCCCTCTCCAGCGATCGAGAAGCGACGATAGATCGATCGTTGCGGCCGGAGCCGCTTCCGTCAGCGAGGGAATCGGATCTGGTTCAGGAGGGCTCGACAGGGGAGGCTTCATCGGTCCCCGCAGCCTTCATCGGCACAACCCCTCATGCCACGGCGTCCCATGCCTCCGCCAGGTCCCAT
>CAZPYP010000043.1:3884-12355 GCA_964590845.1 uncultured Nitrospira sp. | reverse complement strand
TCGGTGAGTTGATCGCCGAAGCCGAGCATCGCCGTTCCTGCCGAACCATGTTTGATCACCCAGAAGATTTCCCCCTCCGAGCGATGGCGCCAGAACCCGTGGTGCTGAAAGTTCCGGGGAGCGGGGTCCAAGGAGCCGGCGACGGGTCCATCACCTCCACCGCTCTGCCCGTGGCAATTCACGCAGGTGCCCTTGCCTGTATAGAGGCTCCTGCCTTGGGCGATGGCCTCTGGAGAATCGGGCAAGGGATTCGCGAGCGCTCGTGCTTCCGCCAGCTTGTCGGCGGGCACGCGCGGCTGCATCATGTGCCGTTCCTCTCCCGCGGCACCCGATGCCATCGCGGTCATGCATACCGTGAGCGCCATTCTATGCAGCAGTTTCCGCACACACCTCATGCGAGGTGCCGGGTTTCTCGTTTCGAGTTTCAAGTTACAGTCTTCCATAATCCGAAACATGAAACTTGAAACATGAGACGCTTGTGACATGACACGCTCCACATGCGACCCTTCACGCGTCAGAAGTCCAGTTCGACCATTTTCCGGTGGAAACGGGTGATCACGTTCGGATCGGGCGTCAAACGGATCCCCGCTTCTTCTTTCCCCTTATACGGCAGGAGATTGAGGACGTAGCGCAAACTTTCGAGTCTGGCGGCCTGCTTGTCGTTCGCTTTCACGATGATCCAGGGGCTGAACGTCGTATGGGTCTTGCTGAACATTTCTTCCTTGTACCGGGTATAGGAATCCCAGAGTTCCTGAGCCTTCTCGTCGACGGGACTCAGCTTCCACTGTTTGAGCGGGTTCTGGCGCCGCGCCTCGAAGCGCTTGGCCTGCTCCTCCTTCGAAATCGAGAACCAGAACTTGATGATCGTCACGCCGTCTTCGTAGAGCATGTGCTCAAACTCCGTGACCTGCTGCAGAAACCGCTGATGGTCTTTCTTGCTGCAAAAGCCCATGACCGGCTCGACGACAGCCCGGTTGTACCAGCTGCGATCGAAGAAGACGATTTCGCCCTTGTTGGGCAACTGGCGGATGTACCGCTGGAAGTACCACTGTCCCTTTTCCTCGTCGGTCGGTTTCGGCAGGGCCACGACACGCATCGCGCGAGGATTCAGATGTTCCGTGAATCGTCTGATCGTGCCGCCTTTGCCGGCGGCGTCCCGGCCTTCGACCAGGATCGCGATCCGCTGGCCCTCCGCCTGAACCCAGCGTTGCAAGCGGACGAGTTCGACTTGCAGCGCCCGCAATTCCTGCTCGTACAGCAGGGTCTTCCTGACTTCCTCCAGGTCGACCTGTTTGAGTTTCAGGAGCTGGAGCAACCCCTTGCGGGTATTGACCCGTCGCAGGTCCTCCGCCGAAAGCTCATGTCCGGGCAAGCCGATCGCCGCGCTTCCTCTATTGCCGGTGCCTTTCAAGAATTGCTTGTAGCCGTCTCCCTCGCGCGGCACGACCGTGGGAATGGCTTCCAACTCGTCGGCGAGCAGTTTCCCGTCGTTCCCGTCGACGTTCTCCGGGCTTCGGCGTTCTTTCCGATGCTTGGATTTGTCGGACGCGTCCTCATCAGCTGCCATGGGGTCCCCCTCTCCTAGCGAAGTGCCGTCTTCAGAATGCCACGTTCTTGTCTCGATGCGCCACCTCTTTGATGTAGTCTGGCATGCCCTTGATGGCGGCGCCTGCCACAAGGTCCGACCCGCCGATCTGCCGCGCCACCGCGCAGGCGCCGCAGACCCAAATGGGCACGCCGGCGGCTTGGACGGAGGCCAGCAGGTCTTTGAGCGGCGCCAGGTTCACGCCATGCACATGGTCGGCGGTTCCTTTTCGGCCCAGCGTGACGGCTTCGTTCCACAACCATACGATGACATCGTGACCTTGCTCTTTGGCGGTTTTCGCCGCCATGAACGGTAACGTCGCCATGGTGGGATCGTCCGTGCCGCGGCTGCCGGAAATGATGAAACTGGCCATGGTAAATCCTCCGTAACGGTTTCAGCGATCAGCCTTTAGCCTCTATGGATAGCTATGAGCTGACAGCTGAATGCTAATTCTCCGATGCGGTTCAGCGGCTACCTACTTCGGTCCTTTGAACGTGGCCTTCAAGTAGGCCATCACGTCGGCCACGCCTTGTTGTCCGATCGTCAAGCCCCAATAGGGCATGTTGGCGGATTTGCCCATCGCCGCCCCGCCGTGGTTGATCATGTTGTACAGATACTCCGTCGGCACGTCATTGAAATTGATGTTGGCATGGATCGCCGGCTTCGGCTCCAGATTCGCCGCAGCCGGTCCATCGCCTTTCCCGGTCGCCCCATGACACTGCATGCAATACTCTTTGTAGAGCACCTTGCCTCGTCCGGGGCTGGCTTTGCCGAATTCCGGCGCCGTCCAGGGTTCGTAATATTTGAAATCAGGGACGCCCTGCGCGGCTAGGTAGCCGATAACCGCCCGCAGCTGCGGATCGGTGGCGTCCGCGAGAAATTCGCCTGTGTGGGTAATGAAGTCCTGCGGGTTCTGGCCGAACCGATAGAGCCAATCCATGTTGTAGCGCTGACCGGCATTCTGCAAGGCGGCGCTCTGCTGCCCGCCGATGAGCTTCCCGTTCTCCTCGATGGTGTGACAGCCGAGGCAGGCGTGCGCTTTGTAGGCCACGGCGCCGAATTGGACCTCGTATTTGGAGACCTTCGCCACATCGAAGGCACCGACTTTCACCCGGGGATCCTTGTTGTTCTTCTCGAAGTAGTCGGCGATCGCGTTGGCTTCCGTCTCCGTCACGACCGGATGTTTCATCGCCCCTTCGCTGAGATCCCAGCGGTAGCCTTTCGTATAGAGCGGGGCCTCTTTGCCGGTCAACCAGCGGATGAGCCAGGGGCGCTGGTACTTGCTGCCGGCCCAGATCAGGTCGGGAGCCCTGAGGTTGAATCGTGAGTCGGCGGTACCTTCCAGCCGGTGGCAGGACACGCAGGCCTGTTGAATCAATTCCTTTGCCCGCGGCTGGTCACTTCCGAACAACAGCCTCGGCACGGACATGACGCCCACGAGCGTCAGCACCGCCCCACCAACCACGATCCCTTTCCGCAGATTCATGACGACTCCTTTCAGCTGTAATGAACGCTTCACTCGCTACTTCGTCATCAGCCAGGCATGGACGTCGGCGATGTCCTGCTGACTCAATACGGCACCCCATGCCGGCATCGGACCCCGCCCGTGCAACACCGTGTCCCAGAACAGGTCTTCATGTTTGAGAATCGGATTCTTCGCCAGCTTCGGCCCGTGACCCCCGATGCCGTCTTGCCCATGACAGGCTTGGCAATTGTGCTCAAAAATGCCGGCACCCCGCCCCGCGACACCGATCAACGGACCGGCGGGCGCCGGCTCCGGCCTCAACGGCTCCGCCTTCCGAATATCCTGATCGACCGGCGGCAAGTGATCCGGGGCGCCGGGATGGTAGCGGGCCGAGAGATAGCGCACGAGCAGATCCGCCTCCTCCCTCGTGATCTCGGCACCCCAGTGCATCATCTTCTCGACCGTCGCATCCCAGCGCTCCTTGGGCAGACGCTGTTGGGCAATGAGGTCCGGACTATGGCAGACGGAGCAGCGTGCCATGATCAAGGTCTCCGCCCTGGGCGCCAGAGCCATCACCACATCATCTTCTTGTGCCCGGCTGTGGGCCACGAGCAAACAGCCTGCGACCATCACCCCGACCATGGCGAGAGGCTTCCAGAGTCCGCTCATGGATTCACCGACAGGGTGATACGGTCCCATCCGTTCCACAAGAATCCGCTCGGGTTCCAGGGACTGCTCTCAGGCTGCTGTTCCCCGTTGGCATCCGTCGCACGGGCCAGAATCGTGACCGGACCGGCCGCCGCCGGTTTCCACAGGAACTGCCACTGCCGCCAGGCGTAGGATTCGTCGTCACCCACGAGTCGTGCCGACTCCCACGTTTTACCGCCGTCGAACGACAGCTCGACTTTCGCAATCCTCGCCTCGCCACCCCACGCGACGCCCTGCACCGTGATCGGTCCCTGACCCAGCACCGCGCCTTCCGCCGGCGAGGAGATCAGAGACTTCACCACCATGGCCTCGACGGGAGCCATCGAGGTTCCGGGCAGGCCGGAGTTCGGTTGAATCGCGGTGACCGGCATCCGATAGGCCGTCTGCATGTAGTAGCCCTTCGCCTCGTCTTCGCGCACGACGACATCGGTGAGCCACTTCACGCAGGACTCGGCCATCCAGCCGGGCGTGACGACACGCAGCGGCATACCGTGGAGGAGGGGCAAGGGACGCCCGTTCATCTCCAAGGCCAGCAGTGTGTCGGGGTGCATCGCCTTTTCCATCGGGATACTGCGGATGAACAACGGCACAGAAGTGATGGTGGGCCCATCCGCCCCCTGGAACTGCACATGTTTCGCCTGCGGCTTGATCCCCACCGTGTTCAACAGGTCGCGCAACCGTACCCCTCTCCATTGGACGTTGCCGACCGCGCCCCGTTCCCATTGCACCCCCGGCACTTTCGGGCGATGAAACGCACGTCCATTGCCGCTGCATTGCAGAACCGAGGTCAACGTCACCGCCTCGAATGCTTTGAGATCTTTCAGCGAGAAGGACTGAGGCCGCTCGACCCTTCCATTCACGTGCAGTTTCCAATTCGGTTCCGTCACCGTCTCGACGGGCGGAGGGCCGAAATGGCTTCGGGCGAAGAGCCGATGAACTGGCGTCAGGAACGAGGTGAATTCTCGGACCGGCGTTTCAGCATCGTAGGGCCGCATCACCCGCACGGTGAGCGGGCCTGATTCGGCAGTCGACTCGTCCAAGGCGGCCTGCGCCGGACGCAGGCTGCCTCGCCAGAGGAGCGCCCCGGCCAACGAAGAAAGAGCATTTCCGAACCAGGCTCGCCTCGAAAGACCTCGACTCTCATCGAAACGGGTCATACCGGTCCTCCCGTGGCATGGGGATTCAGTTTGATCGCGACATCCGCCGGGACCGCGATGGATTGGTGAACGGTGCAGCCGTGCGCCACTTTCAGGAGTCTGTCCTTCAGTTCCGGAGGCACACGGTGCGGCAGATGGATCGCCACGTTGATCTGGCCGACGCGGTGCGGTCCTTCGGCTATGGCCCACTCGGCGTCCACGCTGAGCCCCTGGCGCGGAATATTGTGCCGCTCGCAGAAGCGCCCGACAAAGTACGCCACACAACTGGCGACCGACCCCACGAACAATTCAACCGGACTCATGCCGGCGTCTTGTCCCCCATCGTCGACCGGTTGATCGGTGACGATCCGATGTTTGCCGCTCGTGATGTCGTAGCGCGTTCCGCCGTGATAGGCCACCGTCAGCTTCATCATGACCTCCTCAAGGGTCAGGAACCCTTCCCGCGCGGGGGGAGGCGCGGTTCCTGACCCTGTTCAGTGCACCCTTCCGGAAGCTTCGTCGCCAACCATAGACAGAGTGTGCCCAGCGGCAGCGCAATCGCCAGGCCTGGAAGCGCAAGGGCTCCGTTGAGTGTGGCCGGCCCGAACCGGCCGAGAGAAAAGAGGATCGTCTCAAGGTCGGGATATAGGAACGCAAAGGTCAGGGCGCCGAAGAGACCGCCGCCCACGGTGAACCAGGCGTCGAGTTTCCCCTCGGCTGCCGCTGCCAGCGCCGTGCCTGGACAATAGCCGGTCACGGCGAATCCGGCCCCGAAAATCAGTCCGGCGACGGCGACGCCGGGCAAGTACAGTTCTTTCACTTTCATATTGGCGAGCCCGACGGCATCAAGGGCATGGACACCGATCACACCTACGCCGATCGCCGCCAGAATCAGCTTGATGATCGTGAGGTCCTTGAGCCGCAAGGCGCCGACGACTTTCGTGTGGCTGGAGGCGCCGGATAACTGGAGAACCGCCCCGAAGGCCATACCCAGGCATAAGCCGAGCAGAAGCTTCACCGCGCATCTCCGTTTCCGTACAGCCAGCGAGCGGTCAGGATCCCGCTGATGAAGACCGCCGCGGAAAAGAGGAGGGAACTCACGGCCAACTGCGAGACCCCGCTGATCATGTGACCGGACGTGCAGCCGCCACCGAACCGGGCGCCGAACAAGAGCATGAAGCCTCCAATGAAAGACCAGACCAGCCGTCTGCCGGGTATCGGACCGAAGCGTCTTTCCCACACTGGGGGGAGCAGGCGCGAGCTCAGACGCCACGTCACGACGGATGACAGAAAGGCGCCGAGGGGGATGCCCAGCACAAACATGAACTCGTATGTGAACGGGGTCCATCCATCGGCCGTCTCAGCCAAATAGGGACTCTGGGCCGCGACAGTCGGAAGGACCTGATGCAACAGCATTCCCACGGCCACGACATATTGCGTGGAAACCCCGATCGGTTGAACCAGCGCGACGGCCACGATGAGGATGAGTCCGGTGGCCAGGCCGCCGGCCCACCAGGGAATTATTGGGACCGCATGTGGCAGATGACTTGTCATGGACAATTCCAATGTTCAATTTTCAATGTTCAATGGGCTGAGTATCGGTTTACTCGACATTCACCATTCAACATTTAACATTATCGACTCGCCAATCAGTATGGCGAGTCGATTGGTTTGCCGCCTTTCGGCCAGTCGCGCACTTTGCCGGGGAAATCCGGACGAGGTTGGCTGTTGATGAAGGCGGCGACATCGAACGCGTCCTCATCGGACAAGGTCCACCCCCAGCCTCGCGGCATGTTGTTCTTGATGAACGAGGCCGCGACGCTGACCCTCGCCATCCCGGCAGCGATGTTGTAGGACCGCGATCCCCATACCGGCGGAGCCGCCATCGTCCCTTGCCCATCGGTCCCATGACAGAAGGAACACTTCTTCGCGAAGACCTCTTTTCCTGCCGTTGAATCCGGCTGCCGGCTCGGATTGATCCGAGGGATGCCGCGCCACGCCACCTGGCTCCCACGCGGCACGTTCTGCGACAGCCACTCGATGTAGGCCACGACGGCTTTCAGCTTCGAACTGTCCGGCGGCAGCGGTTTTCCGTTCATGCTGCGCTCGAAACATTCGTTGATGCGGTCGGCCAGCGTCATCGTACGGTCGGCGCGGGCCCGATATTCCGGATAGACCGCACCCAAGCCGACAAAGGACGCGGCATTGGGATTCACTCCCGCGTCCAAGTGACAATTCGTGCAGTTCAGCTTGTTGCCGACGTAGGGCTTGCCATAGCGTTGCGTGTTGACGACGATTTCGTAGCCCAGCCGAATCCGTTCCCCCGGGAGGCCGGGTGGAATGGTCTCGGGGGATGGCGGGGAAAACACCGCGTCGACCCCGGCACCGGCCGCCGGCCCCTCTCCCGCGTCGGCAGCGGTCAGCGCATGAAGCGTCACCCAAGCGGCGATCAACACCCAAGCGGTGGCGGCGGCCCTTGTCATCGCGTACTCCCTTATCGGCTTGAAGCTCGAGAGGCGCGGGAACTTGCTCAGGACTTTTGCGACGGTGAGAGCGGGCATGTGTTGATGCCGAGCACGGTCCACAAAGGGCAGTACCCGATCGCTCCCGTCACGAGCGCGATCGTTCCGACGACCAACGCGATCCCAGTCCCCACCGGCGGCAACCCGGCAAACGCTCCGATGCCCAGCGCGAGAATTCCGACCACGATCCTGATGGGCCGTTCGATTCCCCCTACGTTACACGCCATGACAGCACCTCCTTGTGATCATTCCCTCGATCCCCTGTCTGCCCTTTCAGAGGCAAAGCCAGAAAAATGGATTCACCGTTAGGGAAGATTTTCGCGTGGTCCCCCCAACGTCCTCACATAGGCCAAGACGTCCCAGATTTCGTCATCCGAGAGGGCGTGTTTCCAGGCCCCCATCGCGGTGTTGGCCTTTCCGTCATGGATTCGCTGAAATAACGCCGAGTCCAGTCGATCTTGGACCCGGGAGGATGTCAGGTCCGCCGGGGGTGGATTCAATTGGATTCCCATCGCGCCTTTGCCGTCGATTCCGTGGCAGGTGATACAAGTATTCACATAGATTTCCCGACCGCTGACCGTGTCGCGATCTTTGAACGAGCTATTGAGATCTTTCAGGGTGACGGGGCCGCCGATGCCCAGGCTCGCCGCCCCGACCAAACAACCGGTCAACACGTAGGCCTTCCGCATGACAAGCCCCCTCTTTCCTGGCGAATAATGCGAGCCATGTGCCGGGCAGCCATTTGATCGATCGGCAAGACAACGACCATCTATCAATCAGTTAGCGCAGATCTGGTCGCAGGAAGCGGTCTCCGTTGGTGAGAAAGGCGCCACGGAGAATCTACCTAATGGCGCAGGATGCTACAGGAGACGGGACGGCTGTCAGGGCTTGATGTAGGTCCAGCCGTTCTCCTGAAGTTCCATCAGCCTCACCATGGCCGGCACCGTGCGGTCGACCTGAGGAAGCAGATCTTCTCTGGTGAGATTCATCGCCTTCATCGTATTGGAGCAAGCCGTATAACTGACTCCGTAGAGACCCTTGAGCCGTTCCAACTC
>CAZPYP010000043.1:0-3784 GCA_964590845.1 uncultured Nitrospira sp. | reverse complement strand
TTCACCTCTCAGCGAGTCAGACTCACCCACCCGTGACTTGCCGCAGCAATTGCGTGGCCGACCAGAGCAAGAACAGACTGTAGACCGACCCAAAAAACCAGGGGAAACTCACGGCGCGATGGGCCCACCATTGCCGATGTTGCCGAAAGGCCCAATTCGGCTCGAACCGTGGCGGCTGGTTCCTGTCGTCTTCGATCGGCTGCTGCGCTTCATGAAGCCGGTACAAATTCGTCAACAGTTTCTGTTCGCTCCAGACGGGATCCTGCTCTATCCCTCTCAGTTGCCACTCCCACAACGCGTTCTGTCCGGAAAACCGACCAAGCACGATCGCCATTTGGAGACAGAGCAGGAGCCCGAAGATACAGAGCAACAGAATCAAGAGGGTAAAGGCCAACGCCAAGGATTCCCGGGAGACCAACAGGCCGATCACCGCCACAAAAATCGAGTTGGCCGTCAGATAGTCGGAAAGGAGGCTATGGTAATCGCGGACGCCGGAGGTCCACAGAGTCAGAAGATGCCCATACGTTTCGCGCAGCGCCGGTTCTCGTCTTGTCATCACGGCCTCGTCCGCCACGTTCGATACCTCTCAGCCCTGCAACGTCTTCACCCAATCGCCGACGAAATGAGAGATCGTCACGACACAGAGGGCGATGAACAGATGTTCTGCAATGACCTTCCATGGCGCGATCCGCTGCGCTCGCGCAAGGACAAAGCTGAGCACCGCCAAGAGGAGCAGGCCCCAGAGCACGCTCGTGACGATCGCCGGTTGAAGGGGCAGGGCCAGTACGGGAAGCGCAAACGTCAGGGCGATACACAGCTTCGCCAGGAACGTCGCCGCGGTCGATTCCCAAATGTGGCGAACCGGCCCGCTGTTCTTCGACTCTTCCGACAGGTGAATGCCCATCGCATCCGATAAGGCATCGGCCACGGCGATCGTGACGATGCCGCCCAGCACGACCGTACGCGAGTGGGTGCCGGCATGGAGGCCGACCATGAGCCCCAGCGTCGTAATCACGCCGGAGGTGAGGCCGAAACTCAGCCCAGTACGCAGCGACGGCTTCATCTAGCAGGCGGCCTTTCCTTGTTCGGTCACGCAGGACCCGAGCCATGTCGCCATCTCGCCCAGCAACGAGGCGAGGAGGCGATTGGCCGCGCGGACCCCTCCGTAGGCGTCCTCGCTTGGGGCATCCTGTGCCCCTTCGAATCGTTTCGACCCGACCATGGAGCCGGTGCGCAAGTCGATCAACTGCGCGTTCCAGGACAACTTGGTGCGGCTGGGCGATTGGACGAACTCCTGAACCACGACGACGGCGGTGATGTCCAAGCGGTAGTCGGCGCGAAGCGGGCTCGGTGCCGTGGCCACGGCCTGCCAGGCGCCTGTGCGCTCCAGCACCCTGGACGCCAGCGGACCCAGCATGTGGACCGGCGTATCGACCCACTGATTATCGGCGAAATAGTTCACTTCATAGGGTCTGGTCACATAGGCCATTTTCGGCGAATCGAATCCGGGATCGGAATGCAGCGGACCGACAAGGAGCGTCGCTCCCGTCCGAGCCGGAGGGCGCGCGGTGAGCGGTGCTGATTCCAGATCCAGGCTGAGTCGATAGGTATGGACCGATCGGGACTCCGAGCGCGGCACCAGACAGCCGGGGGTCGGCAGCATCATGATCAGCAACGCCGCCCAGCGCAATGCACCTCTCACAAATTGTCGTCCCACGCTATTCTCCTGGCCCGCGCGCCGGAGGCTTCCGGCCAAAGACCAACTGGTCCGGTTCACGTTCGAGCTCCAGGGCCAGGCGATGGAGCGAGCTGGTCAACTGTCGCAGCTCCGTGACCAGCGCGCCTGTTTCCGGCAAGGTCTGACGGGAAAACTGTTCGAGTTCCGGCTTCGTGTCGTTGATGACTCTGCCGACGGCTCGGCTCGTCTGGGCCAACTCTTCGGTCAAGGTCTGCAGCGCCGCGGCGCTCTTGTTGATCCGCGCGAGGAGAGCCGGCACCTGTTCATTGAGCGACGTAGTCATCTTGGCTAAGTTCTCGGCGCTCTGCAAGGCGCCGGAGAGCCCCCGATCCACCTGGTCTTTCCTGGCCGCGACGGTCTGAGCCACGTCCGAAAGATCCTTCAACGTCTGTTTCAGTCTGGCCCGATTCTCCTCGTCCAGGACCTCCGACGCTCCCTTGGCCACCGCATCAAGATCTCCCAACAGCTTGGTCACCCCCTTTTCGGATAGAAGGCGTGAAATGGCTTCGTCGAGCCGGAAAAATAGAGAGGGACCGGTTTGGATCACCGGATATTCCTGCCCGGCCAAGGCCTGCAAAGGGGGAGCGTCCCGGCTGCCGCCGGTCAAGTTGAGCGTCGCCAGACCGGTGAGCCCTTGCGTCTCGAGTACGGCGATCGTGTCGGTCTTGATCGGGGTTCCGCGTGTGATATCCAGCGTCAGTCGGACTTCCTCGGGGTTGTCGGGGCTGAGGACAATGTCTTTGACCCGCCCCACGTCGACCCCCCGGTACTTGACCGTAGAGTTCACGCTCAGGCCAGCCACCGACTCGCGCATGAACGCATGGTAGCGGTCGTAGACATTTCGAAAGTCGGTCTTGCCCAACCAGAGGATGGCCGCAAGCAGCGCCGCGCCCAACAGGGCTACGAACGAACCGACTAGGACAGAGTTGACTTTCGGTTCCATAGAGCCTGCTCTTTCGCTGCGCGTCCTCTGGGGCCGTGAAAGTATTCGGACACCACGGGGTCCTCCGATTGCGACAACTCCCGCATGGTTCCGACGCCCAGGACCTTCCCCTGCCCCAGCACCGCCACCCGGGTCGCGATGCGCCAGAGCGAATCCAGATCGTGCGTGACCATCACCACCGTGAGCCCTAACACGCGCTTGAGATGCATCACCAGGTCATCGAACGCGGCTGCGATGACTGGATCCAGCCCGGCCGTCGGTTCGTCGAGGAAGAGCAGTTCCGGGTCCATGACGATCGCTCTAGCCAACGCCGCCCGCCGCCTCATGCCCCCGCTCAGTTCGCTGGGATACTTCTTCGCGCTGTCAGGCGGCAGGCCCACCATCCCGATCTTCACGGCCACGATGTCTCGAACCAGATGCGGGTTGAGACGGGTGTGTTCGCGCAACGGGACGGCCACGTTGTCGGCCAACGTCAGTGAACTGAAGAGCGCGCCGTGCTGGAACATCACGCCGAACCGTTGATGGATCGGGCTTCCGTCCGGCTTCTCCAATTCGCGGCTATCCACGCCAAAAAGGCGGATCGACCCAGCTGCGGGAGTCAGGAGCCCGACGATTTCTCTCAGCAGGGTGGACTTTCCGCACCCGTTGCCTCCGGCGATGGCAAAAACTTCGCCTCGTTCGACCGTGAGGCTCACGTCGTCGTGGACGACGGAGGGTCCGAACCGCGTCGTGACGTGCTTCACTTCGATCACCGGTGCCTCACATGGCGCGGTCGAGGACATGGACGCGTGGCTCCGTTAGAGGTCCCACCAGTTCAACAAGATGGAACAGATCGCATCAAAAATAATGACGAGGAAGATGCTTTGCACCACGCTGATCGTAGTATGCCGGCCGACGTCGTCCACACCGCCCCTGATCTGGAACCCCTGATAGCACCCAACCATGGCGATGATCATCGCGAAAAACGGCGCTTTGCCGATGCCGATCAGCAAATGCCGCAGGGCCACGGCTTCTTCAAATCTGGCCGTGAACTCGGTAAAGCTGACGTTCAACTGCCCCGAGGCGATCAGCATCCCCCCAAACGTCCCTAACAGATCCGCATA
>CAZPYP010000042.1:2268-18630 GCA_964590845.1 uncultured Nitrospira sp. | reverse complement strand
AGTACGACACGACGATCAACGAGTGGCACACCTGCCCGGAAGACGGGCGGATCAATGCCTCCAATCCCTGTTCCGAATACATGTTCTTGGACGATACGGCCTGCAACCTGGCTTCATTGAACCTGGCCCAATTCTTCACGGCCGACGGGCAATTTGAGCTTGAGCACTTCCGTCATGCCGTGCGGTTGTGGACCGTCGTTTTGGAAATCAGCGTGCTGATGGCGTCGTTCCCCAGCCGCTCGATCGCCGAGAAGAGTTATCAATTCCGGACGTTGGGGCTCGGGTATGCCAACCTCGGCACGATTTTGATGCGCCAAGGCATTCCGTACGACTCCCCCAAAGCCATGGCGATCTGCGGGGCGCTGACGTCCATCATGACGGGGGAGTCGTACAGCGCGTCCGCCGAAATGGCCGCGGAGCTCTGGCCGTTCCCTGGATTCGCCAAGAACCGGGAAGCGATGTTGCGGGTGATCCGCAATCACCGCCGGGCTGCCTATAACGCGCCGGAAGAAGAATATGAAACCCTGACGATCAGGCCCATGGGGATTCAGGCGGAACATTGTCCGCCCGACCTTCTGATTGCGGCGCGGCGTGCCTGGGACCGCGCGCTCGAACTCGGAACCGCCTATGGGTACCGCAACGCCCAAGTGACCGTGATCGCTCCGACGGGGACCATTGGGTTGGTGATGGATTGCGACACGACCGGCATTGAGCCGGACTTTGCGTTGGTCAAATTCAAGAAACTGGCCGGCGGCGGCTATTTCAAGATCATCAATCAGAGTTTGCCGCCTGCCCTGACGACGTTGGGATATTCCGAATCGCAGATTCTCGACATCGTGAATTATTGCGTCGGAAAACAGACGCTTCGCGGCGCGCCCTTCATCAACCATGAGACCTTGAAGCAAAAGGGGTTCGACGATGCTGCCCTGGCCAGGATGGAAAGCGGGTTGGCTCAGGCGTTCGAAATTCAGTTCGCGTTCAATAAGTACGTGCTCGGAGAGGATTTTTGCCGTGAGAAGCTGGGATTGACCGACCTTCAACTGACGGAAGCCAACTTCAACATGCTGAAGGCGCTGGGATTCACGCAGGAAGAAATCGCCGCCGCCAACGACTACTGCTGCGGCACGATGACGGTGGAGGGGGCGCCGCATCTCAAGGCCGAGCATCTGCCGGTGTTCGACTGCGCCAACCGGTGTGGGCGGATCGGACAGCGTTATATCGCGGTCGATGCGCATATCCGGATGATGGCCGCCGCGCAACCGTTCATCAGCGGCGCGATCAGCAAGACGATCAACATGCCGGCTGACGCCACGCTGGACGACGTCAAGTCCGCGTATCTGTTCGCCTGGAAGAGCATGGTCAAGGCGGTGGCCCTCTACCGTGACGGATCGAAACTGAGCCAGCCATTGTCCGCCTCCACGGACAGCGGAAAGGTCGTTGAAGCAGCGCCGGAGGTCCTCTCGGTGGCGGAGAAAATCACCGAGCGTGTCCTGGTCCGGTATCTGGCCAAGCGCCGGCCGCTTCCGGCGAGGCGCAACGGGTATACGCAGAAGGCCGTCATCGGCGGGCACAAGCTGTATCTCCGCACCGGCGAGTACGAAGACGGGACTGTCGGCGAGATTTTTCTCGACATGCACAAGGAAGGGGCCGCGTTCCGCAGCTTGATGAACTGTTTCGCGATCGCTATTTCATTGGGCCTGCAGCACGGTGTGCCGCTGGAAGAGTTCGTCGAGGCGTTCGTTTTCACGCGGTTCGAACCGAACGGGCCGGTGAAGTTGAACGACCGCATCAAGATGTCCACCTCGATCATCGACTACATTTTCAGAGAACTCGCTGTCACCTACCTGGATCGGTTCGACCTGGCTCAGGTCAAAGAAGAAGACCTCCGGATGGACTCGATGAAGAAAGATGAGCAGGATCCGGAGTGTTCCGACGAAGAAGCCGATCCGGAGACCCTTGCATCGTCTTCGATCAGCACGGAAATGTTTCCGTCACGCCGTGGCATGCCTCCCCGGCATGGAGGCAATGGGATCGGGAACGGAAACGGCAGCGTGGCGCATCAAGTGGAGCTGAAGCGGGAGACGATTACGTACACGGCGGAAGCGGTGAAGGTGGCGCGTATGCAGGGGTATGAGGGCGATGCGTGCCAAAGCTGCAATGAGTTCAAGCTGGTCCGAAACGGGACGTGCTTGAAGTGTATGGGATGCGGCGCAACCAGCGGTTGTTCTTAGACCACGAGGTGGCCGATGAGTACGACATTACGCGAACAGGGCATCGAAACGGTTCATGATCAAGTCGTGAGTCTCGTGGCCCAACGTTGGGCCAAGGCTTTTCACTGCAAGGTCACGATCCACACAGGCCTCGAGCAAAATCCTTGGGCGGATCCCAGTCAGCAGTGCGACATCGTCGGGTGGTACGTGTCCTCCGGCGGTAATACCATGGAATGGATGGCCGAGGTGGAAACCGAGGACTCGCTGGGCGATCCCCACACGATCACGAACTGGAAAAAGGCGACCGTGCGGGGCATTCCGTTTTACTTGCTGGTTCCCCGCGGGATGAAGGAGGCGGCCCAGAAGCTGGCGCAAGACGCCTCGGTTGTGTTTAGCTGTGTCTACGAGTATACGTTTATCAACGATACCTGCCATATCTTGTAGCAGAACGAGGAGAGGGCTCCATGCCGACCACCACGCAACTGGTCATCAGCGGACAAAGCCGGCCTGGAGTCATGGCTCAGGTGGCTTCCGTGCTTGGAGCAGCCGGTGTCAACATCAAGGCATTTTCAGCTCCCGAAGTGACGGGAACGGGAAAATTGCGGTTGTTGGTGGCGGACCTCGAAGGCGCTCGTGCGGCCTTGAAAGCAGCCAAGATCAGGTTCGCCGAAGAAACCGCGCTGATCCTCAGCCTGGAAAACAAGCCTGGCGCTTTGAATGAGGTGGCCGATCACCTCACTCAAGCCAGAATCAACATCAAGTGCGGCTATTGCACGCCGTCTCGCGAAGGAAAGCGCGCGATCGTCGTGCTGACCGTATCGAACACCGACAAGGCGCTTTCTGTTCTGCGTGATCAGTCGCTTGACGAGTTTTAGTGGCTTGATCCGGCCGCCTCGTGTCGGGGGCCTTCTCCTCTCTTGTCTCCTTCTCCTCCTTGGGTCACTCAGCGGTTGCACAGGCGCTGCGCCGAGACCGACCTATTTCCCAGGCTATCCCATTGGATTCGTCGAGCGGGGCGTTGCCTCCTGGTACGGTCCAGGATTCCATGGCAACAAGACCGCCAACGGCGAACGCTATGACATGCATCTGCTGACGGCTGCCCATCGGACCTTGCCGCTCGGTTCCGTGGCGGTCGTCCGGTCGCTGACATCCGGGCGCCATGTGACGGTGAGGATCAACGATCGCGGCCCGTTTGCCAGGGGACGCATTCTCGACCTATCCCTGGCCGGAGCCCAAGCCCTGGGTATGACAGGCGCGGGGACGGATCAGATCGAACTCCGAGTAGTGGCTTATCAAGGTCGCTCGTCCGACATGGGGGCGCTCAGGGTTCAGATCGGGGCCTTTGCCGAGCAGCAGAACGCGCTCAATCTCCTAGAGCGGGCAAGACGCGTCTATCCGGTTGGACGTATCCAGAGCGTGGATCTACCGGACGGGCGTCGGTATCGGGTGCAAGTCGGAGAATTCAAGAGCGAGGCGCAGGCTGAATCCGCCGCCTCCCGGCTAGAGTCGGATCTTGCGGTGCAGTCCTTCGTATTTAGGGACGACAATTGATGCTGAAGGCCTGATTTCAAGACCTCACTCACAACCTCCTGATTTCATAGCTGGTTTTCATCATCTTCTTGCCCCTCTCCTGACGCTATGATAAATGTACACCTGCGATGGAAACCGGCCCGATAAGACCCTATCAGGGTATGCCGAGCTTCCAAGCTCCGCCCCATGGGACTCAGGAGCACGCCAGGCTACTGAGCCGACATTCCCAACCGGCCTGGACGGCCGAACGCCCTTAATATTCAGCCTCAATTCATGGATATTTTAATTTTATTGGGCCTCATTATTCTTTCTGCCGTGATTTCCACGGCGGAGATCGGGTTCTTCTCGGTCAACGAGACGAAACTGCGCGCCTTGGCTCAGAACCACAATGCCAGGGCCAAGATGGCGCTTCGCCTCCGAAGCGACCCCCAAAAGCTCCTGTCCACCATCCTGGTGGGGGATCGTTTAGTGGGAACCGCTATCCCCATGTATGCGACGTTTCTAACCCTCAATACCTACGGGGCTGATCGGACATTTTTTGACGATACTGTCGCGGTGGTCGTCGGGTTGCTGACCTTCGTGCTTCTTGTCTCCGTCGACGTTATCCCGAAAACGTTGGCGGCCAAGTTCGCTGTCCCGGTGACCTTGAACATGTCCTACCCCGTTTACGGGGTTCAAATTCTCTTGAAGCCGATTTTGGCCATCATGGTGCCCTTCATCCATAAACTCACCGGAGGTAAAGGATTGACGCTTCCGTTGGTCACGGAAGAAGAGCTCAAGATCATGCTGGATGAGGGAGGAAAGGCGGGCGCCATCGAGGTCGAAAAAGTTAAGATGATCAAGAACGTCTTCCAGTTGAAGGACATTACGGCGGAAGACGCCATGACACCCAGGCTCTATGTATTTTCTCTCGACGGGAATCTCAAACTGAAAGACGCGCAGGAATTGCTGTACAACTCGAAGTATTCGCGGATTCCCGTGTATGACGGGACCTTGGACAACATTACGGGCATTCTCTACAAGACCAGGGCGTTGACCGAATTGTCCAAGGGGCAAACCGACACGAAGCTAAAAGACATTGCCTACCCGCCGCTGTTCGTTCCTGCCGGGAAAACCGCTGACGATCTCATGAAGCAGTTCCAGCAGGACAAGCGCCATATGGCCGTTGTAGTCAACGAGTTTGGCGGCGTCATGGGCATCGTAACCTTGGAAGATCTCCTGGAGGAAGTCGTCGGGGAGATCATGGATGAGACGGACATCACCGAAGAGCTCATCAAGCGTATCGGGAAGAATCATATTCTTGTGCACGGCCGAACAGAAGTTCGGAAAGTGAACGACTTCCTCAAGGTGGATTTGGGGGACGAGGCCGTCACGATCAGCGGGTTGATTCAGCAGGAGCTCGGGCGCATTCCCAAGGTGGGAGAAGAAGTTCGCATCGGCAACTGCCGAATCCTGATCCACGAGGCGGAGCCGCGTTCCATCCGGAGCGTGCAAATCTTCCGGGAAGAAAAATCTCCCGTCTCCGTCGAAGCGCCCAACCTCAATCTCGTGGGGTAGGCGAGGGGCTGGCGCCCACCAACTTCGCGAACTCCTCTTCCGTCAAGACGGTCACTCCCAGCTTGTTCGCCTGATCCAGCTTCGACCCCGGATCCCGTCCGACCACCACATAACTCGTCTTCTTGCTCACGCTCGACGACACGAGGGCGCCGAGGTCCTCGACGAGCCGCCTGGCTTCATCTCGCGTGAAGCCTTCAAGGCCGCCGGTGAATACGAAGCTCTTGCCGGCCAGCCGTGAATCCGTCCCATGCGGCCGTGCTCCTTCCGCAATTTGAAGTCCATGATCGAGAAGGTCCTGAATCACGGTTCGATTGCGAGGTTCCGCAAAGTATGAGGCGAGGCTTGCCGAAATCTCCGGCCCGATCTCGCGGACTTGCCGCAGTCTCTCCTCGTTTGCATCCATGATGGCCGGCAGGGTGCCGAATTCCCCTGCGAGCACCTTGGCAATGTGCTGGCCCACTTGCCTAATCCCCAAACCCATGAGAAAGCGATCGAGGGAGACCAATTTACTTCGTTCGATCGCATCGAGCAGCAGCGTGGCCGACCGGTCGGCAAATCCGTCGAGCGTGAGCAGGTGCTCTTTGGTCAATCGATAAAGATCGGCTAAGTTGGACACCAATTTCCGCTCGACCAACTGCGCCACCGTTTTCTTTCCCAACCCGTCGATATTCAGCGCACTCTTGGATGCGAAATGTTCGATGGACCCCGTCAGTTGGGCCGCGCAGACAGTTTGGCCCGTGCAGTAATAGTAGGCGCCTTCGCGGGCGACTGCCGAACCGCAGACCGGACAGGAGGCCGGCATCTCGAACGGGTCGGAACGCTGTTCGCCCGCAATCGGCACGCGTTCGGCGATGGCGGGTATCACATCGCCGGCGCGCTCGACCTTCACGGTATCCTTCACTCGAATATCTTTGCGCGCCACTTCGTCGGCATTGTGCAGCGTCGCCCGGCTGATCGTGACACCTCCGACTTCGACCGGTCTGAGCAGAGCCAGCGGAGTCAAGGTGCCGGTTCTCCCAACGGACACGGCGATGTCCTCCACCACCGTGATTTCCTTGCGGGGAGGGAATTTGTACGCAATCGCCCAGCGCGGGCTTCTCGTTTTGAATCCGAGTTGATCTTGCAGTCGTCGCTCATTCACCTTCACGACGACGCCGTCGATTTCATAGGGAAGGTCGTCGCGCATCCCTGCCACATCGCGATGATAGTCCATGGCGTCTCGGATCGATTGACAGAGCCGCCGGTGCGTCGGGATCGGCAGGCCCCACTCGGCCAAACGCTCCAGCTCCTCCCAATGCGATGTAATGGCGGAGCCGGAATAAGCCATGATCTCATAGCAGGTGATGACTAGAGGACGCTGGGCGGTGATGCTGGAGTCCAGCTGTCGCAGGGATCCGGAAGCGGCGTTCCTGGGATTGGCGAAGGCCTCGTCGCCGCGCTCGACCATGCGTCGATTCAGCGCCTGAAAGTCCTGCAGCCGCATATACACTTCTCCGCGCACGACGAGGTGATCGGGAAAGCCGGATCGCGGCTGCAACTGCAGCGGGAGGGAGCGGACGGTTCGCAGATTGACCGTGACGTCTTCTCCGATAGTTCCGTCCCCTCTGGTCGCTCCACGAATGAATCGCCCGTCGTCGTACACCAACTCCACCGACAGACCGTCGAACTTGGGTTCGGCAGTATAGGCGAGCGAGTCGACCTCCAGTTCTCGTTTCATCCGTAGGTCGAAAGCCAGCACCTCGTCGACGTCCACGATCGAATCGAGGCTGAGCATGGACTGTTCATGTCGGACTTTCGTGAGTTCCGTCAGGGGAGTGGCACCGACCCGTTGTGTGGGGGAATCGGCTGTGATGAGCTCTGGGTTGGCCTGTTCGAGGTCGGTCAGTTCTTTGAACAGCCGATCATAAGCGGCATCGGAAATCTCCGGCCGGGCTTTGACGTAATAGAGGAAGTCGTGGCGCCGGATCTCTTCGCGGAGATGTTGGAGGCGAGCGTGCGGGTCGGGAGTAGCCATTGCCATGAAGAATTTGGGATGATACGGAGAAGATGGACCCCGATGTATAAGTCGAAGATCCGCGGGGACGGTAACACAGGCGGGGGTGGGGGTCAAACCTGAATGGGGCCCAATCCCTTTGACTTTCGCCGCGTTAGACACTATTGTATTCAACCCCGCATCGTCGGTTGGGTTCGGTTGGCGGTCTGAGCAGGCTCCTTGAAGCGGCTGCTCGGTCCGAGGGAGGAGGGTTCATGAAGGAGGAATCTGAGGTGGACATGTCTCGGTCACGGATCCTGTTCCAAAGTCTGGTCGTAGTCATCGGAGCGCTTGTGCTAAGTGGCTGTGTGCTCAACGAGAAGTACGAAGCGGAAAAAGCTCGGAGCTTGAATTTTCAACGATTACTGGCTCAAGAGGAAAAACGGACGGCGGAGCTCGATAACGAGGTCAAGCGGTCCAAGAAGGAACTGACCGAGTTCGAAACCAGGAATCGGGAACTGACGGCGCAGGTGCAAGCCGTACGCGAGCAGATGGCCCGCGTACAAGAGGAATCTGAGGCGATCAAGGAAGCCGCGTTGCTGGAACGGAAGGCGAAAGCGGACATGAAGCGTGCGGCGCCTCCCGTTCCCAGGCTGGTGCCGGTCGAACCCGCTCCCCCCACCGGTGATGTGGCCGGCACAGCACCCATGGAAGCGCCATCTGAAATCCCGTCGGCTGCGACCGCCGAATCGTCGGCGGTCGTGCCCAAGGTGTCCGGTCCGAATATCCACGTTGTCAAACCGGGAGAAACGCTGTACCGGATCGGCCGTCGCTACGGCGTCAAGCTCGAGACGTTGCGCAAATGGAACAAATTGCCTGACGACATCATCGAAGTAGGACAGAAACTGATTGTCAGCCAAGAATAGAGGAGAACGTGCCGGCACCGCACTATTCACTGAGCCTGGAGCAATTCAGGCATTTCGCCAAAGAGGGGAATCTCATTCCCCTTTATCGGGAGATCCTCGCCGACTTCGAAACGCCTGTCTCCGCCTTCGCCAAAATCGATCACGGCCCATCGGCCTACTTGCTGGAAAGCATCGAAGGCGGCGAGAAATGGGCAAGATACTCGTTTCTCGGCAGTGGATCCCCCGTGGTCATCTATGAAGAGGGCGGCGATCTTATCCTGTTGAGGGGAAAGCGCAAGAAACGCATTCCCAGCCGCGGCAATCCCCTGGAGCGGGTTCGTGAGTTGATGGCAGGTTACCGGCCGGTGACGGTGCCGGGACTACCACGCTTCGTCGGAGGGGCAGTCGGCTACCTGGGCTACGACATCGTTCGGACGTTTGAAGACCTTCAGGCCCGCCGGAAAGACCATCTGAATCTGCCGGACTTCGCCTTTCTTCTGACCGATACCCTGCTCATTTTCGACAATGTGGCGCAAAAGATCAAAGTGGTCGCCAACGCCCATGTCACGTCCGCCGGCGACCGTGACATCAAGCGCGCCTACCGGGCGGCGACTGAACGGATCGAGCGGATGATCGCGCGATTGCGCCGCCCGCTCCGACGGGTGCGCCCGCACCGCCGTCGGCGCCCGATCGCCTTCACTTCGAATATGAGCAAGGCGGATTTTGAGAAGATGGTGAATCGGACCAAGGAATACATCCGTGCCGGAGACATCGTGCAAGCGGTGCTGTCGCAGCGATGGGAGACGAACGTGCAGGCTCCTCCGTTGCAGCTGTACCGTTCGCTGCGAGTCGTGAACCCCTCGCCGTATATGTATTATCTCCGGGTGGCAGGGGTGGAATTGGTGGGGTCGTCGCCTGAAACATTGGTGCGTTGTGAAGACGGAGTGATTTCGGTGAGGCCGATCGCAGGCACCAGGCGCCGCGGCCACAATGCCGAAGAAGATCTGCAGCTGGAGCGCCGGCTTCTCGCGGATGAAAAGGAACGGGCCGAGCACGTGATGCTCGTCGACTTGGGACGTAACGACGTCGGACGCGTCGCCCGCCAGGGAACGGTCGTCGTCGATTCGTTGATGCACGTGGAGCGCTATTCGCACGTCATGCACATTGTCTCCAACGTGACGGGGCAACTCGACGAATCGAAGACGGCCTACGACGTCCTCCGCGCCTGTTTTCCAGCCGGGACCGTGTCGGGAGCGCCGAAGATTCGGGCGATGGAAATCATCGACGAACTCGAGCCGACCAGACGGGGGCCCTATGCCGGGGCCGTCGGCTATTTCAGTTTTTCCGGCAACATGGACATGTGTATCAACATCCGCACGGTCGTCATCAAGAAACACCAGGCCTTCGTACAGGCGGGGGCGGGTATCGTGGCGGACTCCAATCCGGAGCATGAATACGAGGAGACCTGCAACAAGGCGCGCGCGATGATGAAGGCGATTGAGCTGGCGGAGCAGGGCCTGGAATGACGCAACGACGGGCATGAGGTGGCAAAGACGCCCCGAACTGTTGACAGGCCTTGTTCATCCCGCGGCACGGTGATCTCATGTTACTGATGATCGACAACTACGATTCCTTCACCTACAACCTGGTCCAGTATTTCGGTGAACTGGGAGAGGATGTCCGCGTTTTCCGTAACGATAAGATCACGCTCGAACAGATCCATGCGATGCGGCCTGACCGGATCGTGGTTTCGCCAGGCCCCTGTACGCCGAATGAGGCGGGGGTGTCCGTCGAGACGATCAAACAATTTGCCGGCAAGCTTCCGTTACTCGGTGTCTGCCTCGGGCATCAGTCCCTGGCTGTCGCGTTTGGCGGAGAGGTCGTCAGGGCGGAGCGATTGATGCACGGAAAGACGTCGAAGATTCGACACGACGGCAGGACCATCTTCAGTCAACTGCCCAATCCCTTCGAGGCGACCCGCTACCATTCGTTGATCGTCAAGCGAACGACCCTGCCGTCATGCTTCGAAATCTCAGCCGAAACGGCCGAAGGAGAGATTATGGGGCTGCGCCACAAGACGCTGGGAGTCGAAGGGGTACAGTTTCATCCGGAATCGATCCTCACGACGGCCGGCAAAGACCTGCTGCGGAACTTCCTCAAACTGTCCTGACATCCCGTGGTCTCCCGCCATGATTAAAGACGCCATCGGCAAACTGGCAGAACGGCAATCTCTGACCGAGAAAGAAGCCGAAGAGGTGATGAACGAGATCATGGACGGCGCGGCCACGCCGGCCCAGATCGCCGCCTATCTGATGGGGCTCCGCTTGAAAGGGGAGACGGTGGAAGAAATCGCCGGATCCGTCCTGGCGATGCGGGACCGAGCCGTCCGAATTGCCGTCGGCGACCCCCTCGTCGTCGACACCTGCGGCACCGGAGGAGACGGACGCCACACGTTCAACATCTCGACCACGACCGCGTTCGTCGTCGCCGGAGCCGGCCTCACTGTGGCCAAACATGGGAACCGATCGATCTCGTCGAAGTCCGGAAGTGCGGATGTATTGGCTGCGCTCGGTGTCAGGATCGACCTGCCGACCGAGCAAGTGGCGGACTGCATCAACGAAGTGGGGATCGGATTCTTGTTTGCTCCGCTCTACCACGGGGCTATGAAACATTGCGCCGCTCCCCGGCATGAGATGGGCATTCGGACGATGTTGAACGTGCTGGGACCGCTCACCAATCCGGCGGGAGCCAGCATTCAAGTGCTGGGTGTCTATGAGCCGCGATTGACGGAATTGTTGGGAAAGGTGCTCATGCATCTCGGATCGCAACACTGTTTCGTGGTGCATGGTAGGGACGGCCTCGATGAAATCACCTTGACGGAGAGAACCCTCGTCTCTGAGGCCAAAGGCGGGGTGCTGTCGAACTACGTCCTGCATCCGTCGGAATTCGGCTTGAACCTGGTGTCTCCAAAGGAACTCGCCGGCGGCTCGCCACAGGAGAACGCCGCGATCACCAAAGACATTTTGAGCGGACGCAAAGGGCCCAAGCGCGACGTGGTCTGCCTAAACGCGGCGCCGGCATTGGTCGCAGGACGGAAAGCGAAGACCTTGCAGGACGGCTTTCATCTGGCGGCGAGGGCGATCGATTCGGGCGCCGCCGCCGACAAACTAGCCAAGCTGGTCCGTTTTTCCAACAGGAGTCAGGGGCAGGCGTGATACTCACCAGAATTCTCGAACATAAAAGAGCCGAGATTCGGCGCAAGCAGAGCCGTGGATACATGGCCGATCTCAAGGGCCGTATCCAAGACGCGCCGGGCCCGTTGGGGTTTGCGGTGGCCTTGGACGCGACTCGTACGCCCACAAGTCCTGCGCTCATCGCCGAGGTAAAAAAAGCGTCGCCGAGTCTCGGTTTGCTCAGGCCGGAATTCGAAGAGCGATTTGACCCTGTCGGCATTGCCAAGTCCTACTCGGAACATGGGGCCTCCGCGCTTTCAGTCTTGACGGATCAAGATTTCTTTCGCGGAAGTCTCGACTATCTTCACGAAATTAAACAATCGGTTGCGCTGCCAGCCCTCAATAAAGAGTTTATGGTCGACGACGTCCAATTTTATGAAGCCAGGGCCTATGGCGCCGACGCGGTGCTTTTGATCGTCGCGGCGCTCGAACGGCGGCAATTGATGGATTACCACGCGTTGGCCAAGGAACTGTCCCTTGACGTGCTGATTGAGACGCATCATGAGCGTGAGCTGGATACCGTGTTGGAATGGATTCCGGATGCGCGCATGATCGGCATCAACAACCGTGATCTGAATTCGTTCACGACCGATTTGGACGTGACGAAGCGGCTCGTGCCGCGTATTCCGAAGGACAAGTTGGTTGTGAGCGAGAGCGGCATTCACACTCGCGCCCACGTCGAACTGCTCCTTGAGATCGGCGTGCACGCGATGCTGATCGGCGAATCGCTGATAAAGTCCGATCCGATCGGGGGGAATATTGCCGAGTTGCGCGGTTCAGCTGCCCAGAGGGAGAAACAAAGATGAGACAACGGTTATCGGCAATCGCTGCGGTGTGTCTGTTGCTCTACGGTTGTGGGGAGGCGGTCTATGGAAAAGGCGAACAGAGCTGGAACGGCTGGATCGGTTCGACCAAAGACGATCGAGTGCGAGATCAGGGCATTCCGACCCGCTGCCATGCGTTTAAGAATGGCGGAGAAGCTTGTGAATGGCCTGTTGTTTGGGCGCCAGGCAGTACCGGCGCCATCACCATGACGTTCGACAGCCGAGGCATCGCCTGCCAATGGACCTACAAGGATTCGTATGTTGAACAGCGGAGTACACAGCGATGTCCGTGATAGACGGGCGTTCAGGGCCCGTAAGGGTCAAGATCTGCGGCATTACGAACGACGACGATGCGGCCGCGGCCGTGGCGGCGGGGGCCGATGCCTTGGGCTTCGTCTTTTACCGGAAGAGCCCCCGTTACGTGGCGCCGAATGTTGCCAAACACATCATTGCGACCTTGCCGCCGCTCGTTATGCCGGTGGGTCTCTTCGTCAACGAGGACCTCGAGATCGTGCGTCAGGTCTACGACGAATGTGGGCTTGCGATCGCCCAATTGCACGGAGATGAAACGGCGTCCTACTGCCAACACTTGAAGCGTCCGGTGTTGAAGGCGCTCCGCCTCAGAGACAGGAGCAGCTTGCTCGCCCTCGCGGAATTCCAGGGAAGAGCCGGCGTCCGGGGATTCATCCTAGACGCATTTTCTGATCAGGCCTATGGAGGAACCGGGCAGACGACCGATTGGAGGCTTGCGGCCGAAGCGGCGAAAACCACGCATGTGCTGTTGGCCGGCGGACTTACGCCCGACAATGTGGGAGAGGCGGTTCGGATTGTCAGGCCATACGGGGTGGATGTCAGCAGTGGCGTTGAGGCCGCTCCCGGGAAAAAAGATCACGGAAAGGTTCGAGCGTTTATCGAAGCGGCCAGGGTTGTCTCCCTTGCGTGACGCCGTTTATACTGCGTATTCCATCCACTTCATGGGGAAGAACTGCGCATGGCGCTAGTGCCAGACAGCAAAGGTCGCTTCGGAGCGTATGGTGGCCGTTACGTGCCGGAGACGCTCATGCCCGCGCTTCTGGAACTTGAACAGGCGTACGCAAAGGCCAAGAAGGACCGACGGTTCCAGGAAGAGCTGGCGTATTACCTGAAGCAGTACGTCGGCCGTCCAACGCAGCTATATTTCGCCGAACGTCTCACCAAACGACTTGGCGGAGCCAAGATCTATCTCAAACGCGAGGACCTCTGTCACACCGGGGCGCACAAAATCAACAACGCGATCGGACAGGGGCTCTTGGCCAAGCGCATGAAGAAGCCCCGCATCATCGCCGAAACCGGTGCCGGACAGCATGGCGTGGCTACGGCGACGGTTGCCGCGATGTTCGGTCTGCAATGCGAGATCTACATGGGCACGGAGGATATGCAGCGGCAGGCCCTCAACGTCTTCCGCATGCGGCTCCTCGGATCGACCGTGACCGGCGTGGACGCCGGAAGCCGGACGTTGAAAGACGCCATCAGCGAGGCGATGCGGGATTGGACGACCAACATCCGGACTACCCACTATATTCTCGGCTCCGTGCTTGGCGCTCATCCGTATCCCATGATGATCCGCGATTTTCAGGCGGTGATCGGAAGAGAAGCGCGCCGCCAGATTGTGGCCGCGGAAGGGCGCCTTCCCGACTGTTTGATCGCCTGTGTCGGAGGGGGGAGCAACGCCATGGGGCTTTTCCATGCCTTCGTGGGCGATAAGAAGGTCAAGATGATCGGCGTGGAAGCCGGGGGGCTTGGGGTCGAAAGCGGAAAGCATGCGGCTCGGTTCTCCGGGGGGAAACCCGGGGTCTTGCAAGGTACGATGACGTATCTGCTGCAGGACGACGATGGGCAAATCAATCTGACCCATTCGGTGTCAGCCGGACTCGATTATGCCGCTGTCGGCCCTGAGCACAGCTACCTGCGCGAGATCGGCCGAGCCACCTACACGTCCGCTACCGATGAGGAAGCGATGGCGGCTTTCGATTTGCTGGCGCGCGAGGAAGGCATCGTGCCGGCACTCGAGAGCGCGCATGCCGTCGCTCATACGCTCAAAGTCGCGCCGACCATGAAGAAAAGCCAGATCCTCATCGTCAACCTCTCCGGCCGCGGCGATAAGGACGTGCAGCAGGTGGCTCGAATGAGGGGGATCACGTTGTGAGCTCGCGCATCGACCGGACGTTCGTCGCCTTGCGGGAGCGAAACGAAACGGCCTTGATCGCCTACCTGATGGCGGGCGATCCCAGCCTGCAGGATACGGAGCAGTTGGTGTCGGCGCTCGAACGAGCGGGGGCGGACATCATCGAGTTGGGCGTTCCCTTTTCGGACCCCATCGCGGACGGGCCGGTCATTCAGCAGGCGGCGGAGCGGGCGTTGCGAAGCGGGACGTCGCTGCGCAAGATTCTCCCGATGGTCGCTCGCCTCAGAACAAGAACGCAGGTTCCGCTCGTGCTCATGGCCTACTACAACAACATCCACGCCTATGGGTGCGAGAAATTCTGCGGTGACGCGGTCGCGGCCGGAGTGGACGGGCTGATCGTTCCCGACATGCCGCCCGATGAAGCCGGCCCGCTGAAAGGTCCCGCCGCCGCTGCAGGGCTTCAACTGATCTTTTTGCTGGCGCCGACCAGTACGCCGGACCGGAGGACCTACGTGGTCCGTCAGTCCCAGGGATTCGTCTATTACGTCTCGCTCACCGGGATTACGGGCGCGAAGCTCAACAACTTCACCGATATCGGCAAGAATGTCGAGAAAATCCGTAAGATCTCCAGCACCCCGATCGCCGTGGGCTTCGGTGTTGCCACGCCCGACGATGTGAAACATGTCTCCGCCGTCGCGGACGCCGTGATCGTGGGCAGCGCGATCGTGAATCGCATCGCCGCCGGCCATCAGAATGTCGGCATGGTCGAACAGGTTGCCGGATTCGTCCATTCGCTTAAAGCCGCCATGGCGACGCCACACAACGCGGTTCGGTAATCGTTCCCTTGCAACAATATGAGCGGAGATGCGGCGAGCGGCGTTAGCGCTTGTTCTGCGGAGGCATGTAGGAAATCATCTCGCGGGCGAGCTCTTTGGCGACATCCTTGAGATTGGGCCTGAAGAACATGTAGCTGCTGGATCGCTCGTGGCGGGCCTTCCAGACGGTCGTTCCCGTCGTGGCATCCACCAGCCGAAGGCTCAAACCGACTCGCCCGACGTTGTCGCCTTCCTTCCGAATGTACTCCCAGGAGTTCACGCGCACCACGAGGAAGGAGTCGACGTTGAGCGCTTTGCCCAGCTTGATCGCCGAATCTTTGTCCGACTGGCCGGTCATTTCCAGCCGGGAGAAATAAAACACGAGGGAGTCGAACGCTTCCTTCGAGGCCTGGAAGATATCAGTCACGCTTTCGGGCGTGACGACGCGTTCGATGGCACCGCTCTTGGCGAGAGCGCCCGACAACACATCTTGGATGTCCTCTCTCGCGCTGTCGTACTGACTAGCCATCGGTGGCAGGACCGCAATGGCCTGCGGACGAAACTGTTTGCCGCCAGGACCTTCCCACACTTCCTGCAGTCCTCCGCATCCCGTCAGGATCAGGGCGAGAGCCGCAACGAGGAGTCGAGTCATCTGGTGTCGGGTCGTCGGCATGGAATTCAGTATACCATCACATGAGAAGATTGGGAGTGTCAGAAGGTCAAAGACAATGAGCCGGAGGCCAAGGCACCTTTCTCGCGGAAGTCATATCCCCCTCCCAGGTCTAACCTGAAGGCAAATATCCGTAGGCCCAGCCCTGCAGTCGGAGTAAAGGGGGTGGTGGCATCTTGCATGTTCTTGAAAGCCCCGACTCGAAACGAGAGAAATTCGCTCAGAATCGTTTGCTCGGCTCCCAAGCTCAGGACTTGGCTTTTCACGCCGGGAACGAAGGTCTTGTTCGATGTGGCATCGACATCAGCCGTCAACGTCAAAGTTGAGTAGGGGTTGACCGCGACACCGCCGCGGACTTGCGGATTCAATTTGAGTTCTCCACCACCGGCCGCATCGAACGTCGGTTGGTTGATATCTTTCGCCACGACGCCGAACCGCAACCAGGAGGATGGCCGATAGATCGCTCCCACGTCGATGCCGAA
>CAZPYP010000042.1:0-2168 GCA_964590845.1 uncultured Nitrospira sp. | reverse complement strand
GTCTGCGTCATGGCCAAGCCGGCGGGATTCCAATAGGTGGCCAGCGCATCGGTGGTGACCGCCACGCCGGCGCCGCCCATCCCCATGGCCCGCGGCCCTACCGTCACGAACTCGACGGCCCTGGACGGGGTCGGCAGGAGCGAAAGTAACAATGTGGCACAGAGCGAAAACAGCCTGAACGCATACATCGCCGAGAGACTCCAATGCTCGGGACTTTTGCCGAGTCTATGTGATGAAACGGCTCCCGTCAAGGTTTCGACGAGGGGAGGGCCGAAGACGTAAACGATCAGACGATCCGGCCGTCCTGCATGTGCAGGATCCGGTCGGCCTGCGCCGAAAGTTTGTCGTTGTGGGTGACGATGACGAATGTGGTCCCGCGCGTTTTGTTCAGGTCATGCATCAGCCCGAATAGGGCGTCGCCGGTGTGGGTGTCCAAGTTGCCAGTCGGTTCGTCGGCAAGGACCAGATCGGGTTTCTGCAACAGTGCGCGGGCGACGGCGACCCGCTGTTGTTCGCCGCCGGAGAGTTCTCCCGGCTTATGGTGGAGCCTCGCACCCAATCCGACCTCCCGTAGAATCTCCACAGCCTCCGGTTCGATCTCTTCCCTGGTTCGCCTTTGAATGAGGGCCGGCATGCAGGCGTTCTCCAGCGCGGTGAATTCGGGAAGCAGATGGTGAAACTGGAACACGAAGCCGATACGTGTGTTTCGGAACTCGGCCTGGGCCTGTTCCGACAACTGAAAGAGATTCTGTCCTTCGAACGTCACCTGCCCTTTGGTCGGTTGGTCGAGCAAGCCGAGGATGTGGAGCAGCGTGCTCTTGCCTGCGCCGGACGCTCCGATGACGGCGATCAACTCGCCCCGCGCGATGCTCAAATTGACGCCGTTGAGCACCGTGAGCGATTGTCCGCCCATGAGAAACGTTTTGTAGAGATCGGTGGCCTGGATCATGGCCGAGTCGTCGGACGCGTTACTCATAACGCAGCGCCGCTACCGGCTCGAGTTTCGCAGCCTGCAGTGACGGGTAGACCGTGGCGGCGAAACTGATGAGGATGGCCGATCCCGCGACGAGCAGGACGTCTTCGGCCAACACGTGGACCGGAATCTTCGAAATATAATAAACGGTCGGGTCAAAGGTCCAAAAAGTCTGGATGAGCCAGAGGAAGGCATAGCCCAACGGGATGCCGATCGCCGTGCCGGACAAGCCGATGATCAAGCCGTTGAGCATGAAAATGCGCCGGATGCTCTTTCTCGTGGCGCCCATCGCCTTGAGAATGGCGATTTCTTTCTGTTTCTCGGTGACGATCATCGTCAAGGTGCTGACGATGTTGAACGATGCCACGATAGTGATCAGCACCAGCAACAGGAACATCATGGTTTTCTCCAGCTTGAGCGCGGAGAAGAGATTGCGGTTCATCTGCATCCAATCGCGGGCGCCGTAGCTGAATCCGAGCGACTGTTCGACGGCGCGGGCGATCTCATTGGCGTGGAACACGTCCGTCACCTTGATCTCGATCCCGGTTACGGTGTCGCCCATGCTGAAAAATTTTTGCGCCTCGGCCAGATCGATGTAGGCCAGGGACGAGTCGTATTCGTACATGCCGGAATGGAAGATGCCGACTACGACGAACGTCCGGATCTTGGGGACCATGCCCATCGCGCTGATGGGGCCGACAGGCGATACGACGCTAACGATGTCTCCTGCAAAAGCTCCCAGGCGCAGCGCCAATTCCTTCCCGAGAATGATGCCCGGCTTGTCGGTCGGCTGTGGCGGGGCAGTCGGGTCGTCTACCGGAGGAAGGTTCACCTTCACCGGGCGGCCGAGGTCCGCCAGTTGTCCCGCGGCCAGATTTTTGGCCAGCTCCGTGACCTTGCCCTCTCGTTCGGGATCGATTCCCCGGAGCACTACGCCCTGCGCGCCGGATTGGGTTGTCAACATCACCTGCTTCAGAATGAAGGGGGTCGCCGCGACCACGTTCGGCACCGTCGCAACCTTGTCGGCGACGGCGCGGAAGTCGCTCATGGCGTCTTTCATTCGGTCCTGCACGATCACATGCGCGGTGGTGCCGAGAATCTTGGCCTGAATGTCTTCCTTGAACCCCGTCATGATCCCGACGGTGCCGATCAGCGCCGCCACGCCCAACGTGATGCCGGCGGTCGAGACGAAGGT
>CAZPYP010000041.1:15449-19442 GCA_964590845.1 uncultured Nitrospira sp. | reverse complement strand
CGCTGGTGGATGCCCTATGGCAAGCGCCGCACCATTGCAGTAGGGATCGTGCGACTCATGGCGCTCTTGCACCGAGCGGAGCCCGCCGTCGTTCAGGAGGTCATCCGGCGGTTGATGCTTTCGAACGAGCAGGCAAAGAAAGTCCAGTGGGCCGGTCTACCGATCCATCGCGCCGCACGCCGGTTAACGTCGGCAAGGCCGCTCAAGCCCTCGGCAATCTATCGCGAGCTGGCACATCTTCCAAGTGACGCCCACATCCTCGTGCTCGCCCATGCGATGCATCGGGGTGGGCAAGCCGGCCTTGCACGGCTGAAGTCGAGGTTGAAGGCCTTCTTGACGACGATGCAGGCCTGCCGGCCCCCGTTGCGGGGAGAAGATCTGCTGCGGATAGGCCTCAAGCCGGGGCCGCAATTCGGAAGGATTTTGAATCGGGTGATGGAGGCTCGCCTCGATGGAACGGTCAAGACGAAAATGCAGGCCCGGCGGCTGGTTCGGTCTCTTGCCGATCTCCCAGCCTGACGCTCATCGCCGCAGGCGGGCGTCTTGTTCCACTTTTCCGAACAAATCATTGAGAGCTGATTGGACCGCCTGGTTCATGGGGTCTCGATCGTCCCCGGCGCCCCCGCGGGAGACTTCGCCGGCGGCCTTGCCGTATCCCAAGTAGTTCAAGAGCCGACCGGAGCGGGGATTTACCAGAGCGGCTTCGGCGCGGGCGACGTACATGTGATTGAACTTCCACTGAACGCCGGGATCGATGTAGATGCTCAGCCGAAGGGACAGATCCACGTCGGTCTGGCTGTCCGTGGAGAGGTACGTGAAGGTCTTGCGGTCGGCCAGGTAGTCGGCCACCGACTTTTCCCATTCCTTGCGGTTGGAGGAGAGCGGAAGACCCACTCCAGTGACGCGATTCTCAACCCGGGGATCGGCGATCATCGTCGCGCCGGGCTCCACCACGTACGATTCGATATTGACGAGCCGTACCTTCGCCGAGTAAGGAAGCGGAGACTTCGTGGGAACGACCGGTGTCGGCTGATAGACGACGTGCGAACAGGCAGAAACGAGCCAGAGGAAAGCCACGGGAAGCAATCCTGCCAACCGGCTTGTCCGACGGTCTCTATGGATGGCAGAGACAAAACGCCAAAGTAATCGATCGCTGATCATGACACACCCTACAACCCGGAGTTCTTCGGTTCAAGAGGGGATTGTCCGGCCTGTGTCGCGGCGGAGGGCGCCTTGGCCTCTCCACTGACTCATGCGGTGGCGGTCTTCACCCTGGCCGGCGTGTGGCGCATCACGCCCCTTTCATGGCGTCATATCTGGCTTGGAGTGTTCTGTGCGGAATTGCCGGACGTGGACGTCGCGGGTTTTTGGCTTGGAGTGCCCTATGAATCCTGGCTTGGTCATCGAGGGATCACCCATTCCATCGCCTTCGCTCTGTTCGTCGGGTGGGGATCGGCGCGACTGATCGGCGATCGGAACGGTGGGCGCAGCGATCGGCTATGGGTCTATCTGTTTCTGGCCACGCTCTCCCACAGTCTCCTCGATGCGCTGACGGACGGCGGCCTGGGAGTCGCCTTCTTCGCACCGATCGATCCGTCTCGCTATTTTTTCCCCTTCCATCCAGTCAAGGTGACGCCACTCGAGCCCAGCCATGCGTTCGGTCCGGCCGGGATGGCGGTGTTGGTGAGCGAAGCCGCCTGGATCTGGGCGCCTTGCGCGCTGGTACTCTTGTGGTCCTGGTGGAGAAACCGCGGAGGCGCGGTCAGTTCATCGGAATGATCGTGGCGGCGACTTCGTTCGGCAGGAGCAGGGTCACGACCGCTCGGTTTTGCTCGTCCGGTTGTATCAAGGCGAACAGCGGCACCGGCTGCGGCACCTGATTCGGTGGAAACGCGAGCAAGGCCGGGAAATCGATCAGCGGCGCGATGGTCGGTTGAGCCGCGAGACGCAAGCGGAATGCCATCAACAGGTCGCGCAATCGCGAGGACTGCTCTTCTTGACTGACCGTCTCAGTCGGCGCAATGCCCATTTCCCAGAGCGGCTTGGTCACCGTGACGGAGAATGAAAGGCCGAGCTGCTTGGCTATCGGGGTGACGTCGATCAAGGCGCCGGCTTCGATCGCCTGCTGGATGGGCAGCCTTGCTTGGATCGTAGGGGCAGCAGCGGCTTCGGCTTTCTCTTCCACGGAAGGCTTCTTCTCTGCTTCGTTTGCGTTATCCGTCAGAGGTTGCTGCGGTTCGGCAGGCGTTTCGGCGACGGTTTGCGGCGCTGCCGGCAGAACTTTCGCGATGCCATCATAGACGGTCCGCGCACGAGCCGACCACTTGGGATTGAACGGCCGGCCGGCAAAAGCGGCTTCGGCGGCATGTTGCTCGTCATGAGAGAGCGCACGTGGAGTCTGGTTCTGTTCCATAGTTACAAAGATAAACCGCAAGACCTTGAAGTCAAGGGCTATCGCGGTAGCGGTTTTCCTTTGGTCTCCGGGGCGAAGGCGAGGACGGCGAGCCCGGCGAGATAAATCAAGGCCACCGTGCTTGCCGCCCGGCCGAACGTGCCGAGCGTCGTTACGAGCCAGCCGGTCAGGAAGGGGGATGCGGAGGCCAGGATGCGGCCGGCGTTGAAACAGAAACCGGCGCCGGTGGCTCGAAGGCTTGTTGGATAGAGTTCGGGGAGGTAGATTGGAAAGCCGCTGAAGATGCCGTTGTTGAAAAAGCCGAGGATCGGGAGCAACAGCAACACGCCGGTATAACTGGATGGAGCGAGGTACGTGACCGGCAGCATGATGAAACTGCCCAGGCACATGAACGCGAACACGGCGCGCCGTCCAAAACGATCGGCCAAAGGACCGAATCCGAGATACCCGAAGATGGCGCCGGCATTCAGCGCCATGATCGCGTAGCTCACGTCCTTCGTCAGCGTCGCGCTATCGTGCCCCTTGAGGTCCGGCAATTCGCGGATGAGTGTCGGTGCCCAGTTGGTCGAACCCCACAGACCGAACACGGCGACGAAGGCTAGGGCCGATCCGACCACTGTCGCTCGCCGGAGATCGCCTTGGAAGATTGCCGCGAGCGGCGGGGCCTTCCGTTCATGGGCGTCTCTCCATCGGTCCGGTTCCTTGACCCACCAACGGACGAGCAAGGCGACCAAGGCCGGTGCGATGCCGACCAGGAAGAGGCCGCGCCACCCATAGGCCTCTTTAAGCGTCAGATTGAAGGCGGCGGCCAGAAAGAATCCGACGGCCCAAGCGGATTGCAGCATCCCAGCCGCCTTGGCCCGTTTGTCTTCCGGCCAGGTCTCCGCCACAATCGCCGCTCCGGCCGCCCATTCGCCGCCAATCCCCAACGCGGTCAGGAAACGATAGACCGCCAGGTGCCACCAGTCCTGGGAGAGCGCTGCCGCGCCAGTGAAGACGGCATAGATGATAATCGTGGCGATGAGCACCTTCGTGCGGCCGAATAGATCCGCCAAAATGCCGAAACTGATACCGCCGATTGCCCAGCCGATCAGAAAGATCGAAAAAATAATGCCGCCGTACCAGCCGATTTGCTCCGCCGTGACCTCGCGCCCCGAAGTCTGCAAGAGTTCGTGCAGGGCCGGGTGAAGGACGATCGCGTAAATCGTCGCGTCCATCGCATCGAACACCCAACCGAGCCAGGCGACGAAAAGTACCAACCACTGATAGCGGGTGACGCCGTCGAACCACGCGGAGTTCTGGATCAATGGCCGGGACGCCTCATCCTCCAGGGCGGATTTCGAAGTGCGGGGGAGCATGGAGTGACGTCAGGCTACGGGCCCTGCTGCGGACTGTCAAGGTGAAGGGCGCAAATGGGCCATGTTATAGTCCTGGCCCATGCCGCGTGTCGACTTCTATAAAGTGCTCGGGGTTTCACGGGAAGCCTCCGATGAGACGATCAAGAAGGCCTACCGCAAACTGGTCTTCGAGCACCATCCGGACCGCAATCCCGACAACAAAGACGCCGAAGCGAAGATCCG
>CAZPYP010000041.1:13464-15349 GCA_964590845.1 uncultured Nitrospira sp. | reverse complement strand
GCTGCGGTCCTGCAGAATGTCGATCGTCTTGAGCGGATCGCCCTTGACCAACAACAGATCCGCCTGTTTTCCTCGCTCCACCGTGCCGAGGCGGTCGTCCAATCCAATCAGCTTGGCCGCGGCCGACGTAGAGGTGACGATCGACTCCATCGGGCTCATGCCGAGCGCGACCATCCGTTCCAGTTCCTGAGCGTTGTCCCCGTGGTAATTGAACGGCGTGCCGGCGTCGGTGCCCATCGCAATCAGCAGTCCGGTCCGGTGCGCCTTCTTGAAACTCGCCTGGTGCCGCTTCGTCATGGCTTTCGCCTTGTCGCGCGCGCTGTCCGGAATGCCGCAGCCTCGTTTGCATGCGGCGGTCGTGGCCAGCGCCGAAAGGGTCGGGACCATGTAGACTCCGTGCCGTCGCATCAGCTCTCCCGCTTCATCATCCATCAACGTGGCATGTTCGATCGAATGGACGCCGGCAAGGACGGCTCGTTTCATGCCGGACGAGCCGTGAGCATGGGCGGCGACTCGCTTCCCGGCCTGTTTCGCCACGTTGACCGCTGCGGAGAGTTCTTCCGGTGTCATCTGCGCTTCATCGGGAGAAGTGCCGGGAGTCAGCACGCCGCCCGACGCGATCACCTTAATGACGCCGGCGCCGGCCGCGATCTGCTCGCGAGCGACCGCGCGCACCTGTTCCGAACCTGTGACTTCTCGTCCGATGAACCGCGCATGGCCTCCGACCATACAGATGGCGAGCCCTGCCCCGACGATTCGCGGCCCGGGCAGCAGTCTGTCATCGATCGCCCGCTGCAAGGCAAAGATCGAGTGGTCGCGTGAACCCACGTCGCGGACGGTCGTGATGCCGGCTTCGATCGTCCGTTGTGCCGCCTGGGCCGCTTTCAGAAGCGTCAGCGACGGACCGTCCTGCTCCACGGCCGCGACGACATCCGGTTCCGCTCCCAAACAGAGATGCACATGGCAATCGATCAGCCCCGGCAGGACGGTCAGTCCGCGGCCGTCGATGCGAATCGCTCCCCTCGGGATCGACGCCTGGCGGCTGGGACCGCAGGCGCGAATGGTTCCCTCCTTGACGATGATGGTCGCCCGCTCGACAACTGCGCCGTTGCCGTCGAGGAGACGGACCTGATGAAGAGCGATGAGCATGGCGTTATTCTCCGATCGGGAAGGTAATGACGATGCCGCCCATCACGTCATTGAGTTTGTAGTCTTTTCTCGGACTGTTTGGGTGGGAGTTGTGGCAATCCGCACAGGCTTGAGAGACCGCGCGGTCGGCGAAGATCGCTTGGAAGAGCCGCTGGTCGCCTTTCTTGATGAGGCCGTAGTGGGGCTTCGACGGATCCTGCTGAACCGCGGCGAGGCCCTGCCGTTCGAGATCGCTGTTCGCGCCGTTCCACACGTAAATCGGGGTGAGACTGGCGAGGCGGAACGAGAAATTCAGATTTTTCAACGCGACCAGCCGGCCCGATTCCATCAAGTATTGGGCGGGAAGCGGCACACCGCGTTCGTCCTTCCAATGTTCATGCGCTTCGATGCCGTCACGCCGCAACTTGAGCACGACGTTGTCCGTGTAGTTGTTCCGGTTCGCCTCGAGCACGGCATGAATGTACGACGCGGTCTTCTGCGGCGAGACCTGGTCGGATCGCATACGCTCGGCCAACGTCAGCGAGAACATCCAGTAGACGACGACCGCGACGAACGCAAAAGACGCGCCGGCTAAGACCCAGAGGAGAGGTTTATTGTCGGACATGCATCACCGCCTTCAGGAACGGAAACGGTTAATAGAATCCCCGGTTGTACAGACGGGCCGCGGCTCGCAGCGCCACGCCCGGCGTATCGAGCCACCCGCCGCCGATGAACAACTCTTCCAATGCATTCAACA
>CAZPYP010000041.1:0-13364 GCA_964590845.1 uncultured Nitrospira sp. | reverse complement strand
CCCGGCGTATCGAGCCACCCGCCGCCGATGAACAACTCTTCCAATGCATTCAACAGCGTCAGGACATTCGATTCCGTGGAGGATTCGCCCATGAGGCCGATGCGCCAGACTCGGCCTTTCAGAGGACCGAGCCCTCCGCCGATCTCGATGCCATGTTGCGTCAATAAACGGTGGCGCAGGTCGGCCTCGGGAATGTACGCCGGGACCTCGACGCAATTGAGCATAGGGAGGCGCGCCCCGGACGGAGCCAACGGCTGTAGTCCGAGTTCTCCAAGGCCGGCGAGGAGCGCCTCGCTGTTCAATCGATGCCGCGCCACGCGGGCGGGGAGGCCTTCTTCATCGACCAACCGCAGCGCTTCCCGCAACGCATAGATCATCGAGATAGGAGCGGTGTGATGATAGGCCCGGTTGCCGTCCTCCCAGTAGCCCGCGATCAAGCTCATGTCGAGATACCAGCTTTGGCAGGGGCTGCGGCGTGCGTTGACGGCTGCCAAAGCTTGGTCGCTCATCGTGAAGGGTGCTAGCCCCGGAGGGCAACTCAGACATTTCTGTGTGGCACTGTAGCAAATGTCGATGTTCGTGGCGTCGACATCGACGGGGATGCCTCCCAAGGACGTGACGGCATCGACGATGAACAGGGCGCCATGATTGCGACAGATCTCGGAGATCGCGTCCAGCGGTTGCCAGACGCCGGTCGACGTCTCTGCCTGCACGATCGCCACGGCTTTGACCGGCCCGGACCGCCGGAGGGCCTGCTCCACAGCATCAGGCTCGATGCATTGACCCCAGGGGGCCTCTACCCGAATGGCCTTTGCCCCGCACCGCTCCACGACCGCCACCAGTCGCGTGCCGAATACGCCATTGACTCCGACGACGACGGCATCGCCGGGCTCGACCACGTTGACGATCGAGGCTTCCATGCCGGCTGATCCTGTCCCGGAAATGGCAATCGTGAACCGGTGCCCGGTCTGAAACAGGGATCGGAGCATCGTCTGGACGTCGTTCATCACGCGCAAGAAGTCCGGATCCAGGTGGCCGAGCAGGGGAGTCGACAGGGCTCGTAGGACCCTGGGATGCACTTGGCTGGGGCCCGGGCCGAGCAGCAAACGCCGCGGCGGGACAAAGTCGCGAATGGCCATAAATCTCCGAACGGAATCGCAGTATAGCGGAGTTGGTCTACGCTCGGCCATGGGATTCCACAACGTGGCCAGCTGATGGATCTAGTTACATTGAGGGGGTTTTGACTGAAAAAATGCCATGTTATAGTTGGACCATGTCGAACATCCCGCTCCCGGCTCACGCGGAACCGCCGGTTCCCTTCTCGTGGTGGCAAGCCACTGACGCGCCCCAGCCGGTCGGCGCCTATTCAAACAAGTTTTCATCCTCCGTCAGCGTTCTCGCCGCGGTGTTCCTGATCACGTCGCTGGTATCCGTCGTGTGGCTCTCCGCCTCCGTGCCCAAGTTGGACCGGATCGAAGCCCCCGAACAGGCGCTCGCGCGGATGGTAGGGCGGTCAATGGACGCGCAATTCGGTCAACAGCGGGCTCCGGAATGGAAACAATCGTTATTGAATTGGATCACCGGCGATAGTGCCGCAGAGCGAAGCCAGGCCGTCGAATGGTATCGAGAGTTGGTCCAGGTGTCCGACGATCCGTTGGTGCCGATCGAATTGGCCATTTTGCAAGCTGAATCAGGGCAGGTGTCACAAGCGCTGTTGTCTGCCCACGACTGGGCGCAGCTAGGCGAGCCCTATCCGACGCTTGCGCAGTTTGTGCAGGCCGCCTATGGCGAAGGCGGCACCTTCGATCAGGAGCAACTCGATCTGCTCCAAGCGGAAGCGGCGGAGTTGCTGCCAACCGGGTGGTTCTACGACCGGGTGGCCGAACGGCTCGCGGCACGGGCGCACAATACGGTCTTGCTGGAATCGATCCAGCGGCAGACTGCGGCGCGAGCAGACCGCCTCTTTGCCCATTCCTGGCGCCTCACCGCAGTCGAGTTGCTGGCCATGGTGGCCGGAACATTCGTGTTGCTGTTGGTCTGGAAGACGCGGCGTACCGCGCCGGACATGATCCGACTGCATGCCGTCGGAGTTCCTCCTCCGTGGCCCGGCGGGGTCGGGGCTGCCGTGCTCCTGCGCGGGGGGGCGATCGGGGCCATCGTCACGGCGGGTATGCTCCTGTACATGCCGCCGGAGAACGCGTCCCTTCGAGCCTTGGCGATTCCGATGACGAACGTGCCGCTCTTGCTCTTGGCCTATCACCACTTGTTCCGTCCCTCGGGTCTGTCATTCGAAGACGGATTTGGTCTCGACATCCATTGGTCGAAATTCGGACGGTTGGCGGCGGCGGTGCTGGCCGTCGTGGCGGCGGGTCTGTGGGGTGAATGGCTCATGGACCGAGCGACCGAGCATTGGCATCTCGGCAGTCACTGGACGGAGTGGTTCGATGCCGATTTGGTCTGGGGTTCTTCATCGCTGACAATGATCAGCCTCATCGAGTACGTGATTTTCGCGCCGCTCTTCGAGGAGCTGGCATTTCGCGGGTTGCTCTTTGCCATCCTCCGCCGCAAGTTCCGTTTCCTGCCCGCCGCGCTCATCAGCGCCGGCATCTTCGGGATCGCCCATGGCTATGGAATCGTCGGACTGATCAGCGTCTGCTGGAGCGGGGTCCTGTGGGCCTGGATTTACGAAAAGACCGGCAGTCTGGTGCCCGGCATTTTCGCCCACGCCATCAACAATCTGCTCGTCTGCTTGGCCGTCATGGCGCTCCTGCGCTGATCAACCGCGGGACAGGTCCTCGCTTCACAAGTCTGCGGTGCCTCCTTCAAGGCGAGCCAGTTCCGCCTGGAGATCCGGATGCTGGATCGACGTCTGCAAGTGCCGAATCAGCTTGACGGTGGCAAGGCGTTTTCCGGCTGATTCAGGAACCGACTCGGCACGGGGGGTAATTTTCCAGCGGACCTGCGCCAAGGCACAGATGTCTTCCCAGGTATGAGGCGTTCCGTCGCTGACGTTGTACGCTTCTCCGGCGGTCCCTCGATCGAGCGCGGCGAGGCAAATGGCGGCGAGGTCGTCCACATGGATCAAGTTCACGTACTTCCGTGAAGAGCCGACACGTCCGCTTCTGATCCAGTCGAGCGGATTGCGTCCAGGCCCGTAGATGCCCGCCACGCGAAGCACGATCGCCCCGCACTCCTGCCTCAGGAATTCTTCTCCCTGGACCCGCGGCCTGGTGAGGTCGATTGGCGCTCGCTCATCGATCCATGGCGGAGGATACTCGTCGGATCCGCCGACGTCATAGGCCGAGGTGCTGCCCAGGACCACGACACGACGGGTTCTCAACGACGCCGCTGCCGCAAAGGAATGGACCGATTCGAGCGGAGTGGCGGGAAAACACCATAAGATGTCGGCATGTGCCGGCACATGCTTCCATGTGTCCGATTGCCCCAATTCGAAACGCAGCCGTTTGTCGGCGGAAAGATGCGACAGGTGTTGTTCCGGGGAGCGGCTGGTGGCAAGAAAGTCTCGTGACTCCTGGAGAAGCGCTTCGGTGAGAAAGCGGCCGGTATAGCCGGACCCGAGAATGAGAACGGAGCGATTCATGATCACACGGCCTCGCATAAACTCAACTACTTATGGGCAAACCAGGGGACTGCCCCCTATAATGGCATAGCTCAAAGCAGGAATGCGCTGGAGGTTGTATATGGGAAGAATTGGATGGCCATGGGGGTTCCTCCTCGCGGTACTGCTCAGCTGGAACGGTTGCGCCGATCACGGCAGCGGCGGATCAAGCGGTGGAGGCGGCACCTTCGCCATCACGACCTCCTCGGCAAACTTCGGCATCATCGGAAACGCCTATACGACGACCTTGGTGACGGCCAATGGAACCGGCCCCTTTACCTGGACGCTGTTCGGCGGGTCGCTTCCGGCAGGCCTGTCGTTGAACCCAACGACCGGGGTGGTGACAGGCACGCCGACGGCTGCGGGTAATTCCAACGCCACCTTCACCGTTCGGGACAGTACGGGCAAGAGCGCCACCGGTTCCGTCTTGTTTGCCATACATACCAGAACCGAGCGCGTGTCCATCAACTCGTCAGGTACGGCCGGTGACGGAGCCAGCACCGTTCCATCCATAACCAGCGACGGCGGGTTGGTCGCGTTCGTCTCAACCTCGACAAACTTTGTGACGGGGGTGAGCGGCACTCAAATTTATGTGCACAATCGCCAGACGAATCTGATCGAACTGGTGTCCCGCGACAGCAGTCAGACGGTCATCAACGAAGGCGACGGCGTGAGCAGTGCGCCGGTCATCAATGCCAACGACGGTCGCTACGTGGCATTCGTGTCATTGTCGACCAACTTGGTTGCCGGGGTCAGTGGACAGCAGGTCTACGTGCGCGACCGCCAGACTGGGCAGACGACGATTGTGTCCAGGAGCAGCGCCGGCGTGGCGGGGAATGGCGCGAGCAGCGCGCCGACCGTCAGCGCCGACGGCCGCTATGTGGCGTTCGTCTCGGCTGCAACCAATCTTGTGACCGGCATCAGCGGGACGCAGATCTACCGGCACGATCGCTCCACGGGGACGACGATCTTAATTTCTAAAGACAACAGTGCGACGCCGCTGGCGGGCAATGGGGCGAGTTCTGCTCCCTCGATCAGTTCAGATGGTCGATATATTGCGTTCGCATCACTCTCGACCAATCTCGTGTCGGGCGTTGGTGCGAATCAGCAGATCTATCTGCAGGACACGCTCGCGGGCGCCAACGGCACCACGAGCGTGATCTCCAAAGACACGACGACCACGCCGCCGACCGCCGGCAACGGCGCCAGCAGCGCACCTGTGATCAACGGCACCGGCCAATTCGTGGCCTTTGTGTCAGCGGCCACCAACCTCGTGTCAGGTTTCAGCGGCCAGCAAGTCTATGTGCACGACCGGAATACGGGCGTGAACGGGACCAACAGCTTGATCTCGCGCGACAACAGCGGCTCGCCGAATGCCGGCAATCAGAACAGCAGCCAACCGACGATCACCAGCGATGGCCGCTACGTCGCCTTCACCTCCTCTGCGACGAACTTGCTGACCGGCATTAGCGGCCAGCAGATTTATTTACATGATCGGAACGGGCCGACGACGAGCCTCGTCTCTCGCGACAACAGTGGCGGCCTCGTGGCAGGGAACGGCAACAGCGACAGTCCCGCAATCAATGGGGCCGGCGGCTTCGCAGCCTTTGGCTCCGTCGCAACCAACCTGGTCGGCAGCGGCGGCACCCACGTCTACGTGAGAGCGATCCCCTAGCGCCTAGAGCTTCGCCTCGCGGCATGGTAGCATCCCTGCACCATGCCGCTGGCGTCGTTTCACCCCCTGATCGCCGAATGGTTTCAGTCGCAAGTCGGTCAGCCGACGGACGTGCAGCTGCAAGCTTGGCCGGCGATCCAATCCGGCGCCGATGCCCTCATCGCCGCGCCGACCGGCTCCGGCAAAACCTTCGCGGCTTTTTTGTCCTGCATCGATCAGCTCTTCAAACAGGCGCTGGCCCGAGAACTCGATGACCGGACGCAGGTGCTCTATGTCTCGCCGCTCAAGGCGCTGAGCAATGACATACAAAAAAACCTTCAGAAGCCCCTCGCCGAAATCGGCGAGAGAGCCTTGCAGGCCGGGCTCATGCTGCCGGAGTTGCGTGTGTTGGTCCGGACGGGCGACACGCCGATGGCGGACCGCCAGCAGATGCTCAAACGGCCGCCCCATGTCCTGGTCACGACGCCGGAGTCGCTGTTCATCCTGCTCACCGCGGAGAAGAGCCGTCGGTTGCTCCAGACGGTTCGGACCGTGATCGTCGATGAAATTCACGCGCTGGCGCCGAACAAACGCGGGGCGCATTTGTCCCTGTCCTTGGAACGGTTGGAAGCACTCACGTTCGTCAAGCCTCAGCGTATCGGACTGTCCGCGACGCAGCGTCCGATCGAGCTGGTAGCACAGTTTCTCGTCGGGAACCGAGGCCCGACATACGTCGATCGTCATTCTTCAAACTCTAACAGCTCGGCACTCAGCCCATCGCACTCAGCACCGTGCACCATCGTCGACGTGGGCCATAAACGACACATGGATCTCGCGGTGGAGGTGCCGAAGGACGAGCTGAGCGCCGTGGCCACCAATGCCATCTGGGCGGATATCTACGATCGTCTGGCGACGTTGGTGCGCGAGCACCGGACAACGTTGGTGTTCGTCAACACCAGGCGGCTGGCCGAGCGGGTATCGCACCATTTGGAAGAGCGCTTGTCGGACCTGGGGTCGGATGCGGTGGCGGCCCATCATGGGAGTCTGTCGAGGCAGATCCGGCTCTCCGCGGAAGAACGGTTGAAGAGCGGGAAGACGCGGGTGGTGGTGGCGACGGCCTCGCTCGAACTCGGTATCGACGTCGGAACGGTGGATCTCGTGTGCCAGATCGGCTCGCCACGCGCAATCGCCACCTGCCTGCAGCGGATCGGACGGGCCGGCCACTGGATCAAGGCGATTCCGAAAGGTCGGCTGTTCGCCACGACGCGCGACGAGTTGCTCGAATGCGCCGCGCTGATTCGAGCGATCAAAGCCGGTACGTTGGATCAAATCACCGTGCCGCCGGCGCCGCTCGACATCCTGGCCCAACAGATCGTCGCGGCAGCGGCGAGCCAAGCTTGGGCTGAACGGGATCTCTTGTCGCTGGTCCGGCGCGCCCATCCGTATCGAGACTTGGAGCGGGAGACGTTCGATCGCGTCGTGCACATGCTGGCGGAAGGCATTGCCACGAACCGCGGCAGAGGCCTGGCCTATCTCTATCACGACCGGGTCAATCATCGATTGAAAGGCCGGCGCGGGGCCAGGCTGGCGGCGATCACGTCCGGCGGGGCGATTCCCGACACCGCGAACTATGCGGTGGTGGCGGAACCAAACGGCACGGTCGTCGGCACCGTGGATGAAGACTTCGCGGTGGAAAGTCTGGCCGGCGATATCATGCTGCTCGGCAACACGTCCTGGCGCATCAAGGGGGTGGAGATGGGCAAGGTGCGGGTGGAAGACGCCCAGGGTGCGCCGCCTAACATTCCTTTCTGGCGGGGCGAAGCGCCGTCGCGCACGGCGGAACTGTCGGCGGAGGTGGCGGCGCTGCGAGAGGAGATCTCGCGGAGGGCTAGTGACGCGGGGCAAGGGGCAATGGGTGGAAACCATTGTCTGGAGGAGCCCATCGCCGTTCGCCCCCCGCTTCTCGCCTGGCTCAAGACCGAATGTGGTCTTGAGCAGCGCGGCGCGCAACAGGCGATCGAGTACGTGCTGACCGGCAAGCTGGTGCTCGGGACGGTGCCGACGCAGGAGCGGATCGTCGCCGAGCGGTTTTTCGACGAAAGCGGGGGAATGCAACTCGTGATCCATGCGCCGTTCGGCGGACGCATCAATCGGGCCTGGGGCCTCGCGCTGCGAAAACGGTTCTGCGTGACGTTCGACTTCGAGCTGCAAGCGGCGGCGACGGACAACGGCCTCGTGATATCGCTGGGGGAAAAGCACAGTTTTCCGTTGGAGTCGGTGTTCGGCTACCTCCATTCGAACAGCGTACGCGAGGTGTTGATCCAGGCCGTGCTGCTCGCGCCGATGTTTGCCACGCGGTGGCGCTGGAATGTCTCCCGCTCTTTGGCGTTACTCCGCTTTTCGAAGGGCAAGAAGGTGCCGCCGCAAATTCAACGGATGAAAGCGGAAGATCTGTTGGCGGCCGTGTTTCCCGACGCCATCGCCTGTCAGGAAAATCTCACCGGTCAGCGAGCCGCTCGTCACATTCCCGATCATCCATTGGTGCAGGAGACGCTGCGGGACTGTCTGACCGAGGCGATGGACGTCGAAGGCTTGACGGACGTGCTTCGGAAAATCGAATCGGGCGCCATCCACTGTGTGGCGATCGATACGCCGGCGCCATCGGCCTTCTCCCACGAGATTTTGAACGCAAATCCCTATGCGTTTCTCGACGATGCACCGCTGGAAGAACGACGAGCACGGGCGGTCGAATTGCGCCGAACGCTGCCGGCGGATCTCGCCGGTGCAGTCGGCGCGCTCGATCCGGCGGCGATCGAAGAGGTTGTCCGCGAGTCCTGGCCGGTGGTGCGCGATGCCGACGAACTGCACGATGCGCTGCTGACGCTGGTGTGGGTGCTGGGCGATGCGGTCTCCGGGTGGCCGCAGTTCCTGCCGGAGCTGACGGCCTCGGGGCGCGCGGCGGAATTGGCCGCGGGAGGCTGGGTGGCGGCGGAGAATCGCGAGGGCGTCGAACGGCTCCTGGCCGATGGCGACGATGCGACGCTCGACAGCATCGTCCAGGGCTGGATGGAAAGCATCGGGCCGACTACGACGAGCGAATTGGCCCTGCGCCTCCATCTTCCGGTGGAGGGGATCGAGGCGGCGATGGCGCGACTTGAAGGGCAAGGGCAAGTCCTTCGCGGCCAGTTTCGGCCTGTCGGCCGGGCGAGCGGCGAGGGGCGAGAGGCTAGAGAAGGAGAATGTGCCCCCTTGCCCCTTGCCCTTTGTCCCTTGCCTGGCGCGGCATCCGCCGCGCGCGAGTGGTGCCACCGGCGGTTGCTGGCGCGCATCCACCGCCTGACGATCGGTAAGTTACGCAAGGAAGTCGAGCCGGTCACAGCCAGCGAGTTCATGACGTTTCTCTTGCAGTGGCAGCACGTCGCTTCCGGATCGCGCCTGCATGGCGAGGCCGGTTTGTTGGAGGTGGTCAAGCAGTTGGCCGGCTTCGAAGCGGCCGCCTCGAGCTGGGATGCCCAGCTGCTGCGCGCCCGCATGGCGAAGTATGAACCGGAGCTCTTGGATCGGCTCTGTCTCCGCGGGGCGGTGAGTTGGGGAAGGCTCTCGCCCCATCCGCGCCTCGGTCAGCGCGAGGAGACTGAGCAGGCGAAGCGGATTCTGCCCACGAGCTTGGCGCCGATCTCGGTCTTCCCGCGTGAGGAAAGTGATTGGCTGTTGGCAGCGATGCAGGATGAGTCCGCGCGGAGCAACCCCGAGCCCTATGCCGGCTTGAGCGCGGTGGCGCTGGATCTCCGACGGGCGCTTGCCGAGCGGGGAGCCTGTTTCTTCGCGGACCTCGTGTGCGCGACGGCGCATCTGCCCGCGGAGGTGGAAGAAGGGCTGTGGGAATTGGTCGCGGCGGGGCTCGTCACAGCGGATGGGTTCGACAACCTCCGTGCGCTCATGGACCCACGGCGGCGACGGGCGGAAGGCCGAGAGCGAGCGCGTCGGCCTCGCCATGCGGCGGGAAGGTGGTCGTTGCTGAGACAGGCTGTCGGCGCTCAGCCGTCAGTCGTCAGCTCTTCGGAGAAAGTCGCGCGCCAACTGCTCCGCCGGTACGGCGTCGTGTTCCGCGACTTGCTCGCGCGCGAATCGTTGGTGTCGGCCTGGCGCGATCTGCTGGTCGTCTACCGCAAGCTAGAACTGAAGGGCGAGGTGCGGGGCGGCCGGTTCGTGTTGGGATTCGTGGGTGAGCAGTTCGCGTTGCCGGAAGCGGTGGAGGCGCTGCGGGCCACGCGCAAGTCCGGCGCGTCGGCTGGTGGACTCGAAGTCAAATTGTCGGCCTGCGATCCGTTGAATCTGGCCGGCGTCATCCTGCCGGGCCGGCGGGTACCCGCCCTGCCCACGAACTTTCTGCTGGTGAACAACGGCGTGGTGGTTCGCACCATCGTGGGGCGGGAGAGAAATGAGCCTCCCATCGCGGTGCTGGAACGAGCCGGTCACGCGCAATGAGTTCCGCGCCGTTATGGAAGGGACACTTGCCGGTTATGCCGGGATGGCAAGGATAGGAGCCCGGGCTCCCCGCAGGACTTGCTCCGTGGTGCTGCCGCGCAGCATGTCGACGACGCTGTTGTGGCCTTCCGTGATCATCACGATCAGGTCGACATCGAAGTCCCTGCCCAAGGCGAGAATCCAGTCCGCCGCGCTTCCCTTGCCGACCACCCGTTCCCAGGTCCATCCGTCACGCTCGGGCTTGGTCACGTGCGGGAATTCCTCGCCGTCGCCGACGTAGACCAACTCGAACAACACCTTCTGGCTGCCCAGGGTCTCGGCGAGCGAGACCGCTGCGTCGATGGCCGGCTGTGGGTGAGGATGGCGGCTCACCGGGATGAGAATGCGTTCGAGGGCCGCAGCGCCCGTATCCGCCGAGACGAAGCCCTCGACGCCATTCGGCAGGAACAGGGTTTTGGCATGGGCCCCTCGCGCGACCGGTTCGGCCACGGAAGGATGGGCCAGCCGCGAGAGTCCTTCGCGTTGATGCGTGGACAGGACCAGCAGATCGGCCGGATGTAATGAGAGGTAATGCAGAATCGCCTGGGCCGCATTGTCGGAAACGGTGCGGACTTTGTTGATCGCGATGCCCAGTCGCGCGACGTCTTGCTGCGCGCTCCCTTCCGGAAGCAGCCCCCACTTCGCTAACAGCGGCCTGATGCGTGGAAAGTCTTCGAAATCCTCCCGTTGAACCGAGGGGTCCACATGCATAATCTTCAACTCGGCTTTCGCCAAACAGGTCAGCTTGAGCGCATGGACCAATGCGGTGGAGTCGTTCTTCGAGCAGTCGGTCGGATGGAAGACGCATTTTGCCGAAAACATCGCGACGGTCCCTTCTGCTTGAAGTTAGTCGGCCAGGATTCGAAGCCGCTGGACCGATAAGGGGCGATCGGACGACGACAGGGCCGAAAATTCACGCTGGGCTTTCGCCTGAAAAGAATCCTGCCGCGCTTCCGCCACGCCCATGAGCGATGTGAGCGAGGCCAGATATTCGCCCTGGCCACGGGCGATGTCCTGTTCGATGTTGGACTGATTCAACGCGGTGAAGGCCGTCAGCTTATGTTCGGCTTTGAACAGCCCGTCTTCCGTGACCCAGGCCCCTGGCGTGGTGGAAGAGAGGAAATTACTCGTCGTATCCGTGGTCGATTCGAAAGTTGCCTTCAACGTACATCCGGCCGAGCCGAGCAACAGGCATCCGACCAGGGCCACAGTCCGGAATCCGACGGTTTGCATGGATTGCCTCCTGGGTGTGAGGAAAACATCTGCGCTCCGAAATACTCGGCGCAACTATAACATAGGGGGCATCAAGTTCGGCAGGAGATTGCCGATAACGGTTCAAAAGTGTGCACAGAGACTTCAAGGTGAGGGTGGGATGGTGGTACCGGGGCTGGGGCATTTCTCTGTTACGCCGTGGCTGGGGCAGCGAGCCCATAGCCGCTGCGAGGGTTGTACGGATGGGCAAGGGGCGACCATCGCCCAGGCCACCGAACTCTCCGGTCATGTCAGTGTGACGACGATCGAAGGAGATCGGGTCACGCTTTCAGCCGCCTGGCGTGAGTCGTTCCAGGGCGCCACATACAACCATCTCGTTCGGCGCGGCGACATCGGCTTTCAGTTTCAGCAAACCCTGGCTGGATCGGAGAGCCGGGGTGACATCGGCTTTATTGTGGAAGGCGAGTTGAATGCAGAGGAACGTCGAGACCTCACCGCGTTGTTCCGCTCCGTCGGGTCAGTCTTCGAACAGTTCTATCGCGGACAGACTGAGGAGGGCCTGGAGCAGACCGTCGGAGTCGCCGATGCATTCGGCGAGTGGGCATCCCTTTCCTCGCTCGCTTTCGATCTCCACGTGCAGCGATCGGTGACGGTTGCGGCTGCGGGACAGTCGGTCATCGACTCCGCTGCACCAAGTAGAGGACTAGATACCCCGGGTGTGGCGCCTCAGGCGGCGGCGGCGATCCCGTCTTCGTCTCTCGGTACCACGGCGCCCACCCAGCTTTCGATTCCGAGCTCAGAGCCGCGGCCTGAGGTGTTGGCCCGGCAGTTGTTGGATCTGCTGGACTCGGCCCAGTTCCGTCGGCGCGAGATGCGCGATCTTGTCTCGCAGCTTCTTGAGCGTGCGGACCGTCGTGCGAAGGAACGCCGGGAGCCGGATAGCGACCGCGCCGCCGTGGCGGCGCAGGCTCGTGAACGGGTGCTGGAGCGCATGAACGAGCCAGCGGCTCGCCCGCGTGCCGTCGTCACGGCCTTCTCATACAGTCATACAGTCGTCAACCATTCCCGGTACGCCACCTTAGCCTAGTCCGGTCAATGCCAAGCGGAGGCCGACATCCGTCGACCTCGGCTGTCTTCCTGTTCATCAATTGCTCCACAGCTTCTGATACCACTTCTTCTCTTCGCCCACCGGCAACGATGCAATGTTCATCTGTTTGCGGATGTCGCCGATGTTCCAGCCCGTCAAGTTCGCCAGCGTCTGTGCTTCTCGCTCATAGCGCTCGCGCAGTTGTTGACGATAGGCGGTAGCCGCCGGACACTCATCCGCACCGGTCCAGGGATGGCGGAGGATGTAGCGGGCTTGGAAGTTCGAGCGATCAGACGTTTCCTGGAACGTGAGATCCTCGGGGAAGTGCGCCGCGTCGTAGCGGACGTGCAGACGGGTCAGGAACACATTCTGGGCCTGTGAGGGGGCAATGAAACCCTTACCGCGCGGCATCGGCACCGGACTGTCCTGCCAGAACACGCCCAGGCCGCGCAGTTCCTCGGCGGAGAGCGGATTCGCCGCGCAGGGATCGCACCAGTTCATGTCCCACGCATATTCCATGAACACGCCGCGTTCGCTCTCGCGCTTCACTTGTTGGGCGAACATGTCGCGGTAGAAATCGCCGAACTTGTCTTTGACATAGATCGGAATGTCCTGCGCTTCCGGTAAGCGGATCGTTCGATAATTCGTCGTCTCAACACGACCTTGTTTTGTCAGGAAGTAGATGAACAGTTCCTGCGCGCCGTCTGCGTTCACGGTGCCGAGGCGGATCGGCAGCATGAACTTCGGCGACTCGAAGGCGATCTGGAGCGGTCGCAGATGGCTGAAGCCCAGCTTGGCCTGCTCCCCGAGGTTGACCTTCGCCACGAAGAACTTCATGCTCTGTTTCAGATAGCTGTGGAGGATAGCCGAAGCGCCGTTCGGAATCTTATAGCCGTTCTCGGTGAGCCAGGTTTCAAGCCCGCTGCTCTCCTTGGCTGACAGAATCAGGATGTCATACTCGCCGACCTGGTATTGCGCTTCAACGGTGACACCCAGCGCGCTGGCCCGACCGATCGCCGCTGAGGCCGGCGCCATGCTCTTGGCCGCATCCATGCTGCGGCGTTCCATGAGTTCATAGCGCATGCAGGGATTCTCGTCGAAGTATTCGACCAGCCGGGGCGCGGAATAGTCGGCCAGGTGTTTGAGCACCGCCGCCTCGCCGATGTGGATCTGCTCTTTCTCCAGCACGGTCGGTACCGGCACGACCATCGCGAACTCTTTGACGTCGCCTTTGAAGTCGTTCGCCATCGTGATGACGGTCTTGT
>CAZPYP010000040.1:0-19545 GCA_964590845.1 uncultured Nitrospira sp. | reverse complement strand
GCGTCGTGCTGAAGATTTTCGACATGCTGCACCAACAGAAGGACATCGAAGTGGTCCTGACCCGGCATGAGCAGGGTGCCGGCCATATGGCCGAGGGCTACGCGAAAGCGACCGGGAAAGCCGGTGTCTGCCTCGTCACGTCAGGTCCCGGCATGACGAATGTGATCACAGCTCTCGCCGACGCCTACATGGATTCGGTTCCGCTGGTCTGCTTCAGCGGTCAGGTGCCAACGAGCCTCATTGGAAATGACGCCTTTCAAGAGGCCGATAACGTCGGACTCAGCCGGCCCTGCACCAAGTACAACTTTTTGGTGAAAGACGTCAACGACTTGGCTTCCACGATCAAGGAAGCATTCTACATTGCCACGACCGGAAGGCCGGGCCCCGTCCTGGTCGATATTCCCAAAGACGTTTCGATGGACAAGGCGGAATTCAATTACCCGAACTCCGTCTCCATTCGCGGGTACAACCCGACCTACGAAGGGAATAAGTGGCAGATCAAGCAAGCCGCCGAAGCGATTATGAAGGCCAGAAAGCCGATTCTGTACATCGGCGGAGGGGTGGTGTTTTCAGGGGCTTCTGCGGAACTCGCGGAGTTGGCCGAACTCACCCAGATCCCTGTCGACATGACCCTCATGGGGCTGGGCGCCTTTCCCGGCGAACATCAGCTTTCGCTCGGGATGTTGGGCATGCACGGGACCTATCAGGCCAACATGGCCATGCACTACTCCGATCTGGTCATCGCCATCGGAGCGCGGTTCGACGACCGTGTGACGGGCAAAGTGTCGGAGTTCTGTCCCCACGCCAAGATCATCCACGTCGACATCGATCCGACGTCGATCAGGAAGAACATCCACGTCGACATTCCGATCGTCGGCGACTGCAAAGCCGTCCTGCGCGAACTGAACCAGATCCTCAAAGCCACGGTGAACGGCGAACAGAGGGAGCTGCGCAAGGCGTGGTGGGAGCAAATTCGTGAATGGGAACGATCGCACCCCTTGAGCTACCAGCAGGAGAAGGACGGACCGATCAAACCGCAGCACGTCATCAAGCGGCTCTACGAGCTGACCAAAGACCGTGATCCTATCGTGTCGACGGACGTCGGACAACACCAGATGTGGGCGGCTCAATACTTCAAGTTGGCGAAGCCCAACCGATGGTTGACCTCCGGCGGTCTCGGCACCATGGGATTCGGCTTCCCGGCGGCGATGGGTGCGCAGGCGGCGTTCCGGAATCGCCTCGTGCTCTGCATCGCCGGCGACGGCAGCATTCAGATGAACATGCAGGAGATGGCGACAGCAGTCGTCAGCAAACTACCGGTGAAGATCATCATCCTCAATAACCGGTTTCACGGCATGGTACGTCAGTGGCAGGACCTGTTCTATGAAGGGCGCTATGCCTCGAGTTATTTGGATACGACCCCGGATTTCGTCAAGCTCGCAGAAGCCTACGGCGCACTTGGCCTCCGTGCCGGGAAGGTCGGCGATCTGGATGCGGTGCTGAAGGAAGCGATAGCCGCCCCGGGCCCGGTTATCGTCGACGTGCCGACGCATCCGTATGAAAATGTGTATCCGATGATTCCGGCTGGAGGCTGCAACCACGAGATGATTTTGGATGATCCGCCGGAGTTGAAAGAGAAGAATGGGGCCGGGAAGGCCGCCCCTCAGGACAAGGACACGATTTTGACGGCCTAGGACGTGCTGGGCGGCGAGGCTCAGCGCTGAAAGTCACATGGAACACATCATCTCCGTGACAGTCGAGAATAAGTTCGGGGTGCTGTCGAGGATTGCCGGGTTGTTCAGCGGCCGGGGGTTCAACATCGAAAGCTTGTCCGTCGCACCGACGCTCGATCCGTCCATGTCGCAAATGACGATCGTGACCTCCGGTGATGAACGCATCGTCGAGCAGATCGTCAAGCAGCTCAATAAGCTGATCGACGTTATCAAGGTGGTGGATCTCAACGAAAGCGATTTCGTGTCGCGGGAAACCGCCCTGATCAAGGTCCACACCAAGCAGGAGGATCGGGCGGAAGCCTTGCGGATCGCCGACATCTTCCGCGCCAACGTGATCGATTCGACGCCGACGACCTACACGATCGAAGTCACGGGTGATCCTCGGAAAATCGAGGCGATCATCAATCTGTTGCAGCCCCTCGGGATCAAGGAATTGACGAGGACCGGGCGCGTGGCGGTGGCCCGGGAGCCGCTGCGTTCCTCGGCGGTGCAGCCCAAGAAGGTTGCCCGCGAATAGCGGCCGTCTTCGGTCCGTTTCAGCCGATCAACTCATTAGTCATACAGGAGCCAGCGATGAAGATTTATTACGACAAGGACGCCGATCTCCAACAAATCAAGGGCAAGAAAGTGGCGGTGATCGGCTATGGCAGTCAGGGTCATGCCCATGCGCTGAACATGAAAGAAAGCGGCGTCTCGGTCGTGATCGGTTTACGCGAGGGCGCTTCCTGGCGCAAGGCTGAGCAAAGTGGTTTGAAAGTTATGCCGGTGGCCGACGCGGTCAAGGCCTCGGACGTCGTCATGATCCTGGCCCCGGACGAAGCGCAGGCGGCCATCTACCGTCAGGACGTGGCTCCCAACCTCAAGCCGGGCGCCTACTTGGCCTTTGGGCATGGGTTCAATATTCACTTTGGGCAGATCGTTCCGGCCCCGACGACCAACGTGTTCATGGTGGCTCCTAAAGGTCCCGGCCATTTGGTACGATCAGAGTATACAAAAGGCAGCGGGGTGCCCTGTCTGTTGGCGGTTCACCAGGATCCGAGCGGCACGACGAAGCAGGTGGGGCTGGCGTATGCCAGCGCCATCGGCGGTGGGCGGGCCGGGGTGATTGAGACGAATTTTCGTGAGGAAACGGAAACCGATTTGTTCGGAGAGCAGGCGGTTCTGTGCGGCGGTCTGACTTCTCTGATTCAGGCCGGGTACGAGACACTCGTCGAAGCAGGCTACTCTCCAGAGATGGCCTATTTCGAATGTCTGCATGAAGTCAAACTGATCGTGGACCTGATCTATCAGGGCGGCATCGCCAACATGCGGTACTCGATCAGCACGACGGCCAAGTACGGGGATGTCACACGCGGTCCCCGGGTTGTCACGGAGCAGACCAAGCAGGAGATGAAGAAGATTCTCGCCGAGATCCAGCAGGGGCAGTTCGCCAAGGAATGGGTATTGGAAAACCAGGCGAATCGGCCGGTCTACAACGCCTTGCTGGCGAAGGGTGAAGCCCATCCCATCGAAGAGGTGGGCGCCAGGCTGCGCGCGATGATGCCGTGGCTGAAGAAGGATCAGCTGGTCGACAAGAGTAAGAACTGAAGAGCTGTCAGCCGTCAGCAATCAGCCGTCCGCCACAAAAGGGTCCGGCGCAGGTTCGCTGATTGCTGAAAGCTGAAGGCGAGAGAATGGCAGACCGTGCCGCCGGCGTTCCCTTTGCTAAAGAAGGATTTCCCTTCATCGCCGCCGCCGCCGGCGCTACACTTCTAGCAGGATGGCTGGGCTGGGCTGTCGTCGCGGTCGGGGCTGCGGTCCTGACGATGTTCGTATCCTGGTTCTTCCGTAACCCTGCCCGTATCGTTCCGCAGGGACCTCGATTGGTGGTAGCGCCGGGCGACGGGAAAGTCATCGCCATCGAAGAGGAATTCGAGCCCCGCTATTTGAAAGATCGCAGCATCCGGCTGTCGATTTTCCTGAACGTGTTCGATGTGCATATCAACCGGATGCCGTGCGGAGGGGTGGTGGAAGACGTCCAATACCAACCGGGGTTGTTTCTGGTGGCTAGCAAGCCTGACGCGACGCTGAAGAATGAGCAGAACGCGGTAATGATCAAGACAGTGGAAGGCGCCAAGATCCTCTGCGTCCAGGTCGCCGGGTTGATCGCCCGCCGAATCGTATGTTGGGTAGCCCCCAAGGACAAAGCGGTGCGAGGCGAGCGGTACGGGTTGATTCGATTTGGTTCACGGATGGATACGTTTCTTCCGGTCGGGACGGCGATTAAAGTGGCCGTCGGGGATCGGGTAAGGGGCGGGGAAACCGTCCTGGGAGAATTGCGATGAAAACCGGCGCATTACGACAATCATTCGCCAAGGGGAGCAAGCGGCGTCAAGCCGCCATGCATTTGATCCCCAACCTGTTCACGACGGGCAATCTTTTTTGCGGCGTCTTTGCGATTCTGTCCGTCTTCAACGCCAACTATCTCGCCGCGGCCATCGCCATCCTGGTGGCCATGATCTTCGATGTGTTGGACGGCAAATCGGCTCGGCTCACGAACAGCACGAGCCACTTCGGTCTGGAATACGACTCGCTTTCGGACGTGGTCTCGTTCGGCGTAGCTCCTGGTCTATTGCTCTATTCCTGGGCGCTCAGCGGGCAAGGTACGTTCGGCATCGCCGTCATGTTTGCCTATGTGGCCATGGGAGCGGTCCGGCTGGCCCGTTTCAACTCGACCGTGGTCTTGTCTGACGGCAAGTATTTCACCGGCTTGGCGATCCCGGCCGCTGCTGGCGTGGTCGCTTCGATGGTGATTTTCGACCACCATATCGTGCGGGCAGGTTCGGAGATCAAACCGTTTGCCGTGCTGATCATTACGCTGATACTCTCGTTTCTGATGGTCAGCACGATCAAGTACCGGAGCTTCAAGGACCTGAAATTCCGCGGGGGGCAACACATCACCTATCTGGTGTGGGGCATTCTGGCGCTAGTCCTGGTAGCGGCCTGGCCACAAGTTATGTTATTTGTAACCTTCGCTGGGTATGCGATGCTCGGTCCGGCCGAGCGCATGATTGGGATGGCGGCGAAACTCGCCGGCAAGCAGCCGCAGCCGAAACGAGAGCAGCCGGCCGTCGAACAAAAGTAGCGGCGACGACGAGGAGTAGTACGCGGTCCGCTTAGCATAAGAGAATTGGCGGTCGGTGCAAGCCAATCTAAGCTCCGCAGAACTCACCTCCGAGCCTGAATCCGTGAACAGAGCGTCACGGCTTCCGCCTTGCCCTCGAGACGGGCCAATGAAGGGTGTGAATGATCGAGTGGATCGTTCCACACCGAATCAGGGTGGTACCACGGAGCTGATGAAGCCTCCGTCCCTGGGCGAGGGATGGAGGCTTTTGCATTTCTTGCGTAAAGAGGAGTGAGCCATGACACGCATGATCAGAATCTTCGACACGACGTTACGCGACGGTGAACAATCGCCGGGCGCGAGTATGAACGTAGAAGAAAAGGTCATGGTCGCCAAGCAACTGGCCCGGCTCGGCGTGGACATCATCGAGGCCGGCTTCGCCTACAGTTCTCCTGGCGATTTTGAGGCGGTGCGCCGAATCGCGCAGGAGGTGGAAGGCCCCACTGTCTGCAGCTTGGCGCGGGCTCGTCCCGAAGACATCGATCGGGCGTGGGAGGCGTTGAAGGGCGCCCCGAAGGTGCGTATCCACACCTTCCTTTCCACATCGGACATCCATTTGAAGCATCAGTTCCGCATGACACGCGAAGAAGCCAAGAAACGGGCCGTGGAGATGGTTCAGCGTGCGAGAGGGTACGTCGACGACGTCGAGTTTTCCCCCATGGATGCCAGCCGTTCAGATCCGGCCTATTTGTATGAAGTCATCGAAGCGGTGATTGCGGCCGGTGCCGGAACGGTCAATATCCCCGATACGGTCGGTTACGCCATCCCACAGGAGTTCGGCAAACTCATCAGGGGCATCCGCGAAAACGTACCCAATAGCGGCAAGGCGGTGATCTCCGTCCATTGCCATAACGATTTGGGGTTGGCCGTCGCGAACAGCCTGGCGGCGGTCATGGAAGGAGCCGGCCAGGTTGAGTGCACGATCAACGGCATCGGCGAGCGGGCCGGCAACACCTCGTTGGAAGAGATCGTGATGGGCTTGCGTACGCGAAGAGACCTCTATCAGGCCGATACGAAGATCCATACGGAAGAGATCTCCAAGACCAGCCGCTTGGTGAGCAAGATCACCGGCATGGTCGTGCAGCCCAACAAGGCCATCGTCGGCGCAAACGCCTTCGCCCATGCGTCCGGCATCCATCAGGACGGTCTGCTGAAGGACAAGACGACCTATGAAATCATGCGGCCTGAGTCGGTCGGTCTGGTCGAGAGCAAGATGGTCATGGGCAAGTTGTCCGGGCGACACGCCTTCCGACAGCGGCTCGAAGAACTGGGTTACAAGCTGTCGGAAGAAGAGGTGAATCACGCGTTCGAGCGCTTCAAGAAGCTGGCCGATCAAAAGAAAGAGATCTTCGAAGAAGATCTCGAAGTGATCGTGAGCGAAGAATTGGCCAAGATGGCCGACCGCATTACGCTCAAGTCGCTGAGCATCATGAGCGGGACGGATCAAGTGCCGACCGCGACGGTCGAGTTGGAGATCGACGGCAAACCGATCAGGCAAACTGGCACGGGCGACGGCCCGGTGGACGCGGTCTACCGCACGATTGCGTCGATCACGGGCACGAAGAGCAAGCTTTTGATGTACGTGGTCAAGGCCATCACCGGCGGTACCGACGCTCAAGGTGAAGTCTCGGTTCGGGTGCAAGAGGATGGGCGCACCGTGTCCGGACATGGTGCCGATACGGACATCATTATGGCGTCGGCTCGCGCCTATCTAAGCGCGCTCAACAAGTTGGCGTACTTGGCAGCCAAACAAGCGCAAGGTGAGCACAAAGTCAGCGTGATCTAATCGGTCGGCTTGATTTGCGCCGGACCCGCACGGTAGAGTGCCCTCTTCATTTTGACGATCGCATCGCGATGAAGGGGATGGATTCGTGTTCAAGGTCATGCCGTCCGATCGTGCGGAGTTTCTGGCCGGCGATCACACGCAGCTGAGGGAAATCCTTCATCCCGCCAAGCACCAACTCAAACTGGGTTATAGCCTTGCCCATGGGACGCTCGCACCGGGCCGGCGCTCGAAATGGCACGTGCTCGAGTCCTCAGAAGTCTATTACTTCATCGCGGGTTTTGGTCGGTTCACCGTCGATGGTCAGGTGACGTCGGTGGAGCCCGGTACGACGCTTTATGTCCCGCCGGGAGGGAAACAGTCGCTGGAGAATACGGGGCCCCAGGCGATCGAATTCCTCTGCCTTGTGGACCCGGCCTGGAAACCCGAGGACGAACGGATCCTCGAATAACGAACAAGGAGTAGGGACAGGTGAAGGCGAAAATTGCAGTGCTGGCGGGAGACGGGGTTGGACGGGAAATCGTGCCGGAAGCCGTCAAGGTTCTGAAAGCGATCGGGGAGACCTATCACCATTCGTTCGAGTTTGCCACGGCAGACATCGGCGGGCAGGCCATCGACAAGGTCGGTGTTCCCCTGCCGAACGATACGCTGGCGCTCGCCAAGCAAAGTGATGCGGTCTTGTTGGGCGCGGTCGGTGGACCGAAATGGGAGGGCCTGGAATACAGCCTGAGACCGGAACGCGCGCTGCTGGGCATCAGAGAGGCGCTCGGACTGTATGCCAACCTTCGTCCGGCAAAACTCTATCCGAACTTGGCCGACGCCTCGACGCTCAAAAGAGAGGTTGTGGATGGGATCGACATCCTCGTCGTCCGCGAGCTGACCGGCGGCATCTATTTCGGAAAGCCGAAAGGCATCGAGAAGCTGCCCAACGGTGAGGAGCGCGGGGTCAACACCGAGGTCTACACGACCGAAGAGATTCGACGCATCGCCATCGTGGCCTTCGAAGCGGCCCGCAAGAGAAAGAAAAAAGTCACCTCGGTCGATAAGGCCAACGTGTTGGAATCCTCCGAACTCTGGCGGCGGGTCATGATCGAGGTCCAGAAAGGGTATCCCGACGTCGAACTCAATCACATTTATGTGGACAATGCGGCGATGCAGCTGGTCCGGAATCCCAGGCAGTTCGACGTCATGGTCTGCAATAATATGTTCGGCGACATCCTGAGCGATGAAGCCGCCATGCTCACCGGCTCGATCGGTATGCTGCCGTCGGCGAGTGTGGGCGCGAAGGTCGGGTTGTTCGAGCCGATCCACGGCAGCGCCCCGGACATCGCTGGGAAGAACATCGCGAACCCGATTGCGACGATCGCCTCGGCGGCCATGATGCTGTCCTATGCCTTCAAGTTGGACAAGGAAGCAGAGGCGATCGAACAAGCGATCGTGAAGACATTGGATCTCGGCTATCGGACGAAGGATATCCAAAGCCCTGGTGCGCGGATCGTCGGGACGACGGAAATGGGCGAGGCGATTCTTCGCAACTTGCATTGAGCGTCGATCACGTGGCACTCGAACTGAAAGTCGGGACGATCCATACGGTGGCCGGGACCGGCGAAGGCGGCCATGCGGGCGACCATGCTCCCGCCGTTTCCGCCCGGTTGAACGAACCGAAAGCCGTTTCGTTGGATAACCGGGGAAATGTGTTGATCGCCGACTCGGAGAACCACCTGATCCGGCTGATCGATCGGACCACAGGAATGATGAGCACCGTCGCCGGAACTGCCGCGGGATGCGGCGCTCCTTCCGAAGCAACGGCGCCCGAACCGATCCAGGTGAGCGGGCATGAGGATCCGTTCTCTGATGTCGGCGCGATGGGGGAGCGCGCGTTCGCTCAACAAACCGATCTGAGCGGGACGGTGCGCTACGTGGTGAATGGAGCGGGCCTCGGCAAACGCTTCGGCGGGGACGGCGGACCGGCCCTATCGGCGACGCTGAACTTTCCATCGGCGGTGGTCGCCGACCGCAAGGGACATGTCTACATCGCCGATACGATGAATCACCGCATCAGGCGGGTGGAGGCCGAGACCGGTGTCATCACGACGATTGCAGGCCTGGGACAGCCGCGATCAGGCGGGGACGGCGGACCGGCGACTTCGGCGGGATTGAACGAGCCGACGGCCCTGGCGGTCAGCGAAACGGGAGTCTTGTATGTCGCCGATCAGAGTAACAACCGAGTTCGCGCCATCGATCTTTCGACCGGCCTGATCGCAACGGTCGCAGGGACCGGAGTCGCCGAGTACAATGGTGACGGGATGCCCGCGGTCGAGGCGGCATTGGCCGGCCCAAGCGGATTGGCGCTCGGCGTCGACGGGACGTTGTACATTGCCGATACGTTCAATGGCAGGATTCGCGCCGTGGATCTACAGACCGGTATGATCCGAACAGTTGCTGGAGACGGGGGAGAATACCGGTATCAAGGCGCAGTCGAGCCTCCGTCCTCCAGCCTGTCGAGGCCTTCGGGGATTGCCGTCGATCAGGAGGGCAATCTCTACGTGACCGATTCGGACAACCATCTGGTCAGGCGATGGGATCGGGCGATCGGGCGACTCGATCGGCTGGCCGGCACTGGAGTGGCGAATTTCGGCGGTGATGGCGGGCCGGCGCTCGAGGCAAGTCTGAGTTATCCGTTCGGGGTCGCGATCGGTTCCAATCGCCATCTGTTCATCGCCGACACGTTCAATCATCGGATCAGAGAAATTCTTTTGTAGGTCCAACGCATGGTGAAAAAGAAGACCAGCTACGTCGTGGCCATTCTCGGGGCGACCGGTGCGGTAGGAAAAGAAACCCTCGAGATTCTCGAGGAACGAAAATTCCCCCTGGCGTCCTTGCGTCTGTTTGCCTCGAAGCGATCCGCGGGCGGCGTGCTGTCCTGCCAGGGCAAGGAATGGAAGGTCGAAGAATTGACGCCCGAGTCGTCGTTCGCCGGCGTGGACTTCGCATTGATTTCCGCGACGGATGCCATCAGTCGGGAATATGGTCAGCGGCTGGGGGCCGCCGGTGTCGTGGTTATCGACGACAGCGGGGTGTTCCGTATGGATGCGGACGTGCCGCTGGTGGTGCCGGAAGTCAACGCCTCGGCGTTGGCCAGGATGCCGAGAGGGATTGTGTCGATCCCCAACTGCACGACAACTCCGCTGGTGATGGCCTTGAAGCCGTTGATCGATGCGGTCGGCGTCAGACGGGTGGTGGTTACCACCTTTCAATCCGTCTCGGGAACCGGCGCGGCTGCGATGGACGAGTTGATGACGCAGACCAAAGACCTGCTGGCCTTCCGCGATGCGAGGGCCGAAGTCTATCCCTATCAAATCGCGTTCAACTTGCTGCCGCACATCGGTTCCTTCAACGACGGAGGCGACTGCTCAGAGGAAGTGAAAATCGCCAACGAGACCAGAAAGATCTTGGGAGCGCCTCAATTGCGAGTCACGGCGACGACGGTGCGTGTGCCGGTGTTGCGCTGCCATTCCGAAGCGATCAACGTCGAGTTGGAACGACCGCTCAAGCCCAATGAGGCCAGGGCGGCTTTGGCTGCCATGCCGGGAGTCATCGTTTATGATGATCCTGCGAAAAAGCTGTATCCCATGCCGCTGGATGCGACCGGCAAAGACGAGGTCTACGTCGGCCGGATCAGAGAAGACGAGTCCCTGCCCAATGGGTTGAATCTCTGGGTCGTGTCCGACAACCTCCGCAAAGGCGCCGCACTCAACGCCGTGCAAATTGCGGAATACCTTGTGGCCGCCTGAGAAGGGGCATTCGACGGTCGGCGTGACGGTATACTCCGCACAATCGCCGATCGATCGCGGCCTCGTTGTTCGCTCGCTGCTTCCTTGCTGCTACAATCACGAACGTCTTGCCATGTAGAGTTGGGATCGTACGGCGATGGTCGAATGGAACACGTTCGGAAAGTTGCTCATCGGAATCGGGCTGGCTATAGTGGGGCTGGGGGTCCTCGTCTTGTTGGCCGATCGCGTGCCGGGTCTCGGGAGTCTGTTCGGCTGGTTCGGGCGATTGCCAGGGGACATCTCCGTCAAACGCGAGAACTTCTCCTTTTATTTTCCGCTGGGCACCAGTCTCTTCCTCAGCGTCGTCCTGAGTCTGCTATTCTATCTCCTATCATGGCTCTTTCGCCGCTGATCGGTTCCGCCGCCGCCCGAGTCCCAATCGTGGTACTGGCTCTCCTGTGTCTGGCGCTTGGCCCCCACCAGGCCGAGGCGGCTCAATCGCTGCGCGTGTTGCTGGCCTCGGATGTGTTGAAGATGGACGTGCAGTCGGACGGACCGGTGTGGATCACCGACGCCAGCCGTCATGGTCGGGCGCTTCGATCGGTCGTCCGGATCGTTCCATCGGCCAAAGGCTTTTCCGTCAACGGTCTTCGGGTCCCGCATGAGCATCTGACAATGCGGGCTGGAGAGCAGGGACTGACTCTGACGATCATGAAGCCGAATGGGAACGGGCATGGCAACGGCACCTCCAAGACATCGGTCGAACAACGACTGACGTTCCCCGTAAGCGGATTCGTCCACATCGTCCGGCGAGGCACCGGGTTTCTCGTGATCAATCAGGTCGATCTGGAGGAATACGTCAAGGGCGTCGTTCCCGCCGAAGTGAACTCCGCCTGGCATCCGGAGATGTTGAAAGCGCAAGCGGTCGCCGCCAGGACCTACGCGTTGTATCAGCAAATGCTGAGCGCGGCGCGAGACTACGACGTGGTGGCCAGTGTGCAAGATCAGGTCTATCGCGGAAAGAACGGCGTGGATCAAGCCATCGTGCGCGCAGTTGAGGCGACGCGCGGGCTGGTGCTGACCTATCAAGGCGCGCCGATCTACGCGGCGTTTTCTTCCACCGCCGCGGGTCTGACGGAGGATGCGGTGAATGTCTGGTCGAAGGACTACCCCTATCTCAAGGGGGTGGAATGTCCGTTCGATTTGGCGTCCCCGTATTATCAATGGACCGCCTCCTTCAAGCGGGAGCTGTTGGAGCAGAACCTTCGCCAGCAGGGTTTTTCGATCGGCACCATCACCGGCATGGTTCCCGTCACGTTCAGCAGGGGCGGGCGTGTGGCAACGCTCAGGCTGGTTCACACGGAAGGGGAACTCGTGTTGCGAGGGGAAGACCTGCGCAAGGCGGCAGGATATATGGTCGTTCCGAGTACGCAATTCGCCGTCGACTCAGTCGGACAAGAGGTCGTGCTCTCCGGCTACGGCGCCGGCCACGCCGTCGGCATGTGCCAGTGGGGCGCGAAAGAACTGGCCGAACTCGGCTACCCGTTCTCCACCATTCTGCGCTACTACTATCCAGAGACGGAGTTGCAAGACATGGCCATGACCAAAGCTCCGACTCCTCCCACGTCCTGATGAACCTGTCCGATTTCGATTTTCCGTTCGACTCGTCGCTGATCGCATCGCAGCCCGTATGGCCGCGTGACCAAGCCAAGATGCTCGTGCTCGATCCGTCTTCCGGATCCCTGACACATCACATCGTCGCCGATCTTCCCAATCAATTGGTTGCTGGAGATCTGCTGGTCGTCAACGATACCAAGGTCCGATCGGCACGCGTGCTCTGCAAGAAAGCGTCGTCCGGGGCTCCGGTGGAAGTGCTGTTCGTCCGTGAAGAGGCTGATCGCCTCTGGGAAGTCTTGATGAAAGGCAAGTGGAAAGAAGGGGACTGGCTCGACGTGGGGCCGGGTGCACGGCTGCTGGTCAAGACGCGAGCGGAACGCACGTTGGTGCAGATCGAAGGGGCGATCACGGTGGAGGATCTTTTCGAGGGCTACGGCCGGATGCCGTTACCGCCCTACATCAAGCGTGCGCCTGATCGGAACGATCGGGTGTGGTATCAGACGGTGTTCGCCCGGGCGGAAGGCGCGATCGCCGCGCCGACGGCCGGGCTGCATTTTACGCCCGAACTCTTATCCCGGCTTGAGAGCAAAGGGATCGGCGTGGCCAAGGTGACGCTGCACGTCGGCATTGGCACTTTCAAGCCTGTGACGGTCGAGCGAGTGAAAGACCACCAGATGGGCGCCGAATGGGTCGAGGTCGATGACGCGACGGTGCGGGCGATTGAGTCTACAAGGCGGACCGGTGGAAAGATCATAGGGGTCGGAACAACCGTCGTTCGAGCGCTCGAGTCTGCCGCGAGGGAAGACGGAAGACTTCGACCCTTTCGAGGGGAGACCAGGCTTTTCATCCTGCCAGGTTTCTCGTTCAGCGTGGTCGACGCGTTGTTGACGAATTTTCACCTGCCGAAAACGACTCTGCTCATGCTGGTGTCGGCCTTTGGGGGCAGGGAGTTCATTCGGCAGGCCTATCAGGAAGCGGTGAAGCGGCGGTATCGGTTCTATAGCTACGGCGACGCGATGCTGATTCTCTGTCGGGCATGAGGCGTAGAGGGCTAGGACCTCACAGCAGTTCCCGGTGCACCTTGATCGGAATGGTGGTTTTGAGCGATTGGGTGTAGGCCATCAAGGCTCGTTGCTGTTTTTGAAACAGGATATCTTGAATAGCGCGGTCCTTGGCGGCGGCCGCTTTGGCGGGATCTGACTCCGGTTGTCGGACGGTCAGCGCTTGAGCTTCGGCCAATTCGCTCGGTGTGAGGGTGACAGCGTCGGCGATGACGAGCCTGGCACGGTTACCGAGCAGTTCCTTGCTCTCGATCGCTTCGAAAAGAGCGGGTGTTAGGTGATTTGCCGCCAGAATCCGTTGATAGAGCTCCGGGTCGAATTGACCGTTCTTCTGAAAGTCGGGAATCTGTAAGATGGCGTCGCGCAGGTCCGCATCCGAAACGGTCAATCCCATGTTCTTGGCCGCAAGGAGCCACACGCGATTGTCCACGAGCTGGTCGACGACAAACTGTTTGATGGTCTCGTCCTTGAATTCGTTCGGCAGCTTTTCCTTATAGAAACGATAGGAGTTTTCATAGGCGCGCTTGAATTCGTCGATCGAAACGGTCATGTCGCCGACTGAGGCGACGACGGAACCGCGTTGCTCGCCGAATCCCCACCATCCCATCGTGATGATAAAGGCGATCGCGAGCACGCCCATGATGCTTTTCAACAGCCAGGGGTAGTTGTGGGAGGCTTCCCGCATTAGCTTGATCATGCCGACTCCTTACCGGATGAATGTTGGCGGATTGTACTCAGGGTATTGCAGCCTTGGCAAGTGGAAGCCCCGCCGGATTGATGCGGACTGATAGCCAGCGACGGCCGGCAACGGTCGCACAAGTTGTTCATTCGTTTGTGCTAGATAGTCGAATTTGTTATACTTTGCCACGAATTGTAAGGAGACTCCTTGGCAGGTGACGGGGGCGCTGGTCAACCGTTGGGTACCGGGCTTTACCCCAAGGCCCAAGTTCTGAACCGCTTTATCGCCAAGTTGATTGATCTCTTCATCGTTGCAGCCGCTGCCGAAATGGTCGAACCGGTTGGGTTTCTTGCAGGACTGGCCTATCTCCTCGTGGGTGATGGGTTTGCCGGCGGTCGGAGCATCGGGAAGCGGCTCATTGGCCTCCAAACTATCGTGCCGGATGCGCGAGACGCCGCGGGGTTTCGGGAATCCATCATTCGAAACATTCCATTTGCGGCCGCGCAGTTGGCATTTGCTGTTCCGTATGTCGGATGGATGGCCTCCGCGGCGATCCTCGCATTTGAGGCTATTTTGATTGTCGGAAACGAACAAGGTCGACGGCTTGGCGACGAGGTTGCCGGGACCCAAGTGCTCGATGTCGGACGATTGGCGCTTCCGGAATGACCTTCCGCAAGCCCTTCGACTCGCAGTGATCGGTTGTTGATCGGAAGGGAGAGTCACCGTGGGCTTTACAAGCGATATCTTCGGCTGGTTTTCGAACGATCTGGCAATCGATCTCGGAACCGCAACGACCCTGGTGTACGTCCACGGGAAAGGCATCGTCCTGAACGAGCCGTCTGTTGTCGCGGTGGAGAAGAAAACCGAAAAGGTGCTCGCGGTCGGCGCCGATGCCAAGAAGATGCTGGGGCGCACGCCGGGCAACATCGTGGCGGTTCGTCCGATGAAGGAAGGCGTGATCGCGGACTTCGAAATGGCCGAGCAGATGCTGAAGCGCTTCATCCAAAAGGCGCACAACCGCAGCGCGTTCGTCCGGCCTCGCATCATCATCGGCGTGCCGTCGCGGATTACGCAGGTCGAGCAGCGTGCGGTGCGCGATTCCGCCGAGTTGGCAGGCGCGCGAGAAGTCTATTTAATCGAAGAGCCGGTTGCGGCGGCTATCGGCGCCGGACTGCCGATCACTGAGCCGTCGGGGAATATGGTCGTGGACATCGGCGGCGGGACGACGGACATCGCCGTGATTTCGCTCGGCGGCATCGTGTACAGCGAATCGGTCAAGGTGGCGGGCGATCGCATGGACGACGCCATCATGAACTACATCAAGAAAAAATATAACCTCCTCATCGGCGAACACATGGCGGAGCGTATCAAGTTCGAGATCGGCTCCGCCTATCCGTTTGAGGAACGAAAAACCATGATGATCAAAGGGCGCGACCTGATCTCCGGGATTCCCCGCACGTTAGTGGTGGACGATGCGGAAGTCAGAGAAGCGCTCCAGGAGCCGATCGGAACGATCGTCAATGCGATCAAGGTTGCGCTGGAAAACACCCCGCCTGAATTGGCGGGCGATATCATCGACCGCGGTATCGTCCTGACCGGAGGAGGATCTTTGCTGAAAGGCATGGACACCCGTTTCCGGGAGGAGACGAACCTGCCGATCATCACCGTGGACGATCCACTGACTTCCGTCGTGTTGGGAGTCGGCAAAATCCTCGATGAACTCGATCTGCTGGCCAAAGTCGCGGTGATGTCCCAGGCCAACACCTTCCGGTAGCGGTTCCATCCCGACCCATGTGGATGGTCAATTTACGCGCTCCCTACAGTGCCAGGCGCTTTGCGTTCGGAGCCTTCGGGATTCTGCTCGCGGCGTTGTTTCTATTCCCTAACCAGACGCAAGGACTGCTGCAGTATCTGGACGGTCCGGTGGGGCAGGTGGTCCGCCTGCCGCTGGAGGCGGTGTCTGCGCTCGACCAGGGCATATCGGGTCTCTGGGAGCGCTATGTCGCCTTGCAGGGCGTGCAGGAGGAGAACCAGCGCCTGCGGCAGGACATCGAGTGGCTCCGCGGACAGAATACCCAGCTGCGGGAAGCTGCCTCGGCTACCGGGCGGTTGGCGACGCTGCTCCAGTTCAAGGAACAGGCGCTCTCGATCATGGTGGCGGCGCAAGTCATCGGCCGCGATTCCACGAACTGGTACCGATCGATCATCTTGAACAAGGGAGAAAGCGACGGAATCAGGGCGGACATGGGGGTCATCACGCCTGCCGGGGTTGTCGGTCGCGTGGTCAAGACGACAGGCGCCACCTCCGTCGTGCTGTTGGTGACGGATCCGAACAACGCCATCGCCGGGTTGATCCAGCGGACCAGAGACGAAGGGATTGTCGAAGGTACCAGGCAGGGGCTGGCCAAGCTCAAGTACATTCCGTTGCTGTCGGGCGTGCGCGACGGGGATCGCGTCGTGACATCGGGTTTGGTCGGAGGATTCCCGAGAGGCATCGCCATCGGGACGATCACCCGAATCGGGAAAGAAGAAGGTGCCCTGTTTCAGACCGCGGAGCTGACTCCGGAAGTGGATGTCGGACGACTGGAAGAGGTCTTGATCATTCAGGCGCCCTACGGCTCATCGGCTCCATCCGAGGCTAAGCCGGATCAATCGGGAAAACCGAACCCGTGAAGGCGCTGCTCTACGCCGGGCTCATCTTGCTCTTGGTGCCGTTGCATACCACACTGTTGCCGTATGTGTCGGTGTGGGGAATCGCCCCGGACGCGGGATTGGTGATTGCGGCCTTGGCCGGATTGGTGGCAGGTGAACTCGAAGGGCTAGCCGTCGGACTGCTGATCGGTTGGCTGCTGAATATGTATTCGGCGGGTGATCTCTGGATCAGCTTGGTCACCAAGGGCGGAGCCGGTCTGTTGGCGGGGCTTCTGGGTCGCCAGGTGGCGCAAGTCACCCCGATGGTTCTTTCCATCGGCCTGCTCATCCTCTCGCTCATCGGCGGTTTGGTGGCGGTCTCGACGATGAAGGGCATCACGTTGGAGGATTCGTGGTGGATGGTCCAGTCCGTAGTCGTGCCGCAGGCCTGCTTTGACGCCGTGCTGGGAGCGGGGCTGTTCTGGGTGATCAACCAGCGGGTCGTTCTCGACCGCATGCGGGCGTTCGATCGTGTCTAGCGGACAGCGCAACGTATAGATTCCTATGGCCACGGCCGGCTCATACGATTCCGATCTCGGAGAACTGCAGCGCCGACTCGTCGTGTTGCGCGTCGGGCTCTTGCTCGTCGTAGCGCTTCTCGCGCTGCGTTTGTGGCATCTGCAAATTCGGGAAGGCCCGTATTACCGGGATCTTTCCGAAAACAACCGCACGCGATCAGTGATTCTCGAGCCGGCTCGCGGGCTGATCTACGACCGAAACGGCGTGTTGCTGGCCAACAACGTCCCGAGCTTCAGCCTCTATGTCTCGCTGGAAGATGTGAAGGACCGCGATGTCCTGATCGATCAACTAACGGAGTTGATCGGACTGGATCCGGCCTTGGTACGAAAGAAACTCGCCGTTCGCGGCGCCAAACAGCTGCCGAGGAAGATCAAGGATCGTCTCACGCTCCGTGAAGCGACACTGATCGAGTCGCACCGTCTCGACTTGCCGGGAGTCATGATTCAAGTCGAATCCCAGCGAAACTACCCGGGCGGTGCCACGGCGGCGCATGTCCTGGGATATGTCGGTGAAGTGTCGGCCGAACAACTCGAAAAGCCGGAGTTCGCGGAACTGCACCAGGGCAGTATCGTCGGCCAGTACGGGGTGGAAAAGTATTTCGACCGGGTGGTCAGAGGTATGGCCGGGCAGAAGAGCGTGGAGGTTGATGCGCTCGGGCACGAGAAGCGTACGGTCGTCGTTGATCAGCCTCAAGCCGGCGATGATTTGTATCTGACGATCGATTCGCGTCTGCAGAGGGTCGCCGAGAATTTGCTCGGTCAGGAATCCGGTGCCATCGTGGCACTCGATCCAACCACCGGCGATATTCTCGCCATGGCCAGCAGGCCGGCGTTCGATCCGAACGTCCTTTCCCGCGAGCTGACGGGAAAGCAGTGGGTGGAAATCGTGCAGGATGAAGGACGGCCGCTCAACAATCGCGCGTCGCAAGGGCAATATCCTCCCGGTTCGACCTTCAAAGTAATGATGGCGGCTGCGGCCTTGGAGTCCGGAACCGTCACCCCTTCGACGACGGTCCACTGTAACGGCGGATATCAGTTCGGCCGGCGGTTATATCACGACTGGAAAGCGGGCGGTCACGGCGCCGTCGATTTGCGGAAGGCCTTGATCCATTCCTGCGACGTCTATTTCTACACGGTCGGCCAGCGAATGGGGATCGACACCATGGCGGAGTTCGGGCGGGCCTTTGGTCTCGGTCAGGAAACCGGAGTCGAGTTGCCCTCCGAGCGGGTCGGCATCATGCCCTCGACGGCCTGGAAACAGAAAGCCAAGAATGAACCGTGGTTGCCGGGCGAGACTATTTCAGCCGCGATCGGACAAGGATACGTCACCGTGACCCCTCTGCAGATGGCCAGCCTGATCGGCACCGTGGCGAACGACGGCGTAACGTTCCGCCCGCGTCTGGTGCGGTCGATCATGGATCGAGAGAACGGACAAGTGCAGGCCATGGAGCCGGTCGAAAAAGCCAGGCTGAAGATCAAGCCGGACAGCTTGAAGCTTATTCAGCAAGCATTGGCCGGCGTCGTGACGGAAGGCACGGCGACCAGGGCCAAGTCGCCGCTCGTGACGATTGCCGGGAAAACGGGAACGGCGCAAACCGCGGCATTGCGGACGGGACCGGAGAAGGACATTCCCAAAAAGTTCCGCGATCATGCCTGGTTCGTGGCATTCGCGCCGGTGGAGCAGCCGAAAATCGCCGTGGCCGTATTGGCCGAACATATGGGGCACGGCGGTTCTGCGGCGGCTCCGTTGGCCAAAGAAGTCATCGAACAATACGTCAAGTTGAACACCGTTCAGAAAGCCGACGCCAGATGATCGACCGGATGATGGACAGGCGGGAGTTCGATAATTTCGATCTTCGGTTCCTCAGCTTGGTATTCTTGATCCTCGGTATCGGGGTGCTCTCCATTTATAGCGTGACCCACGATCAAACGGGGGCCGGACTCCCGTTTTTTGCGAAACAACTGATCTGGGTCTTCCTGGGCACCATCGCGTTTTTTGTCATGCTTCTGTGGGACTACCATCGCATTGCGCGGCTGGCCTATCCGGCCTATTTGGTTATTTTGGTCCTGCTGGCGTACGTGTTATTCGAGGGGAAGACAAGTCGGGGCGCCCAACGGTGGATTCCCATGGGCCCGTTCGCCTTCCAGCCGTCGGAGTTCGCGAAGCTCGTGCTGATTCTGGTCATGGCGCATTACTATTCCAAAGCGCCCCGTGTGGGGTGGCTGCAGCGGGTCGTGATCCCCGGCTTGTTGATGCTGCCGGGACTCCTGTTGATCTTGAAACAGCCCGACCTCGGCAGCGGGCTCAGCTTCATGGCGGTCTATGCGGCCATGTTGCTGATGGTCGGTATGCGTTCTCAGGCAATCGGAGTCATCCTCTTGTTTTCCCTTATGTTATTTCCCTTTGCCTGGGAAATGATGTGGGGGTCCTTGCATGATTACCAGCGACAGCGCATTATGGCGTTCGTCGACCCGAGTTACGATCCCGGAGGCAAGGGGTATCATGCCTTGCAATCTCGGATTGCGA
>CAZPYP010000039.1:17253-19803 GCA_964590845.1 uncultured Nitrospira sp. | reverse complement strand
CTAAACAGCCGCACCGGCACCCTGCGTCCCTTGATCCGTGACCGCCCCAGCGCCTCGATGATGCCCTGCGCCATCCCTTCTGGCACGTCGACGATCGAAAAGCGATCTTCGATGGCGATCGCGCCGATCGCGCTGGAACTGATCTTCGCTTCGTTGGCGATCGCACCGACGAGATCGCCCGGCCTGATGCCGGCCTCGCGTCCGGCGCCCACGTAGACTCGCGCCATGCCGGATTCCCGTCCACCGCGGCTCGGCCTGCTCATCGGTTCGCGTGCACTTGGCCGCGCAGGTCCTCCGCGATAACGATCGTCGGGGTACGCCGTATAGCGCTGAGGCGGGCGGTGCGCATCCGGTTGCCGGTACGGAACGGCGGGAATCTCCTCTTCCTCCCGCTCCCCGCCATGCGCCCGGAAGATCAGTTTCATGGCCGCCGCGGCGATCGTCGTCGCATCACCATTTCCCGCCATCGCCTGCACGACTTTCTTGAAATCTTCGATATCCTCGGCCTCCATCGCGTCTTGAATCTCCACCCGGCTGCGCTCCAATCGCTTTGCGAGGAGATCGGCAACAGACGGAACCGGCGCCACGGTGACTTTGCCCTTCGTATGCTGCTCGATGGTCCGCAGCAGACGCTGCTCCCGCGGGTCCAGAATCGTGATCGCCTCCCCCTCGCGGCCCGCCCGTCCGGTGCGCCCGATGCGATGCACATAGACCTCGGCCGACGACGGAAGGTCGAAATTGATGACGTGCGAGACACCGGGAATGTCGAGGCCCCGCGCGGCGACGTCCGTGGCCACCAACAATGCGGTCTGGCCGGTCCGGAACGCGTTCATCACGCGGTCGCGCTGCACTTGGCTCATGCCGCCGTGGATCGCCTCGGCCCGGTGGCCGCGGCTGTTCAACATCGCCGTGACTTCGTCGACTTCCAATCTGGTTCGACAGAACACGAGCGCCGACTTGGGCGCAGCCATGTCGATGACGCGGGACAACACCGATCCGCGATGCTGGCGCAAGGCGACGTAGGCCGTCTGCCTGACGCGCGGCGTCGCGCCGGCTTTGACCGGCTCCTTGGCGATGGTGATTTCCACCGGATGCTTGAGATGCCGATGGGCGATCGATTTGATGCGCGGCGGCATGGTCGCGGAAAACAGCGCCGTCTGCTTCTCCGCCGGCGTCTGCTCCAAAATCGCGTCGAGATCGTCGGCGAAGCCCATGTCGAGCATTTCGTCCGCCTCGTCCAGCACGACGATCTTCACGTGATTGAGTTTCAACGTCTGCCGACGAACGTGGTCGAGCGCGCGTCCCGGCGTGGCCACGACGACATCCACCCCGCGCCGCAACGCGTGGAACTGCGGCCCGATGGCTTGGCCTCCGTACACGGCCAACACCGATGTGCGAAGCTCTTTGCCATAACGTTGCACGGCGTCGCCGACTTGAATGGCCAATTCGCGTGTCGGGACGAGGATAAGCGCCGCCGGTTTGGCCTTCGCCCCATGCGCGATGCGCTGGAGCATCGGCAGCGTAAAGGCCGCGGTCTTTCCCGTGCCGGTCGCCGCTTGCCCCAGCAGATCTTTCCCCGCCAGCAAAGGAGGAATGGCCTCCCGCTGAATGGGCGTGGGTTCTTCGTACCCGAGCGTCTCCAGCGTGGTAAGCAGCGAAGCTTCCAATCCCAAGGCGGCGAAGCCGGGCGAAAAGCCGGTGGCCGTATGGGAGGCGGGCGGATGGGTCTGATCGATTTTCGTCACGTTCCCGTCGTACCTTTCTCTTGGCTGACTTAGAGCGTCACGTGTTTGGGCCAGAGAGATTCCAACTCCGGGAACTTCTCCCGGTAGTCCGCATGGCTGGCCCGGATGACTTTCAGCGCTTCGTCGCGCCCGTAGACGCTCGTGATCTCGACCTTGTGTTGAACTGCTCCCGGCGCCTGCTTATACGTGAGGAAATAATGCTGGAGCCGGTCGATCAGCGTAATGGGACAGTCGCCGATGTCCTTGAAGTCCCCGTAGGCGGCGTCTTCCTTCATGACGGCGATGATCTTGTCGTCGGCCTCGCCGCCGTCGGCCATGCTGAAACCGCCGATGGGAATGGCCGTCAAGAGGATGTCGCTGTGCGGGATCGTTTTCTCCGTGAGCACGCAGATGTCGAGCGGATCGCCGTCACCCACCATGCCTTTCCGTTTGGCGCGTTTTGAGAACAAGCCGGCCACTTTGTCGCCGCAGTACGTCTGGGGAATAAGCCCATAGTAGACGGGACAGAAGTTCGAAAACCGCTGCGGGCGGTCGACCTTCAAGAAGCCGCTGTCTTTGTCCACTTCGTACTTGACGGTATCCGTCGGCACGATTTCGATATAGGTGGTGACGATCTCCGGCGCTTGCTCCCCGATCGACACGCCGTGCCAGGGATGCGCCTTGAACATCAAACTCATCAGCCGTTGGATCGGATCTCCCGAACGCCCCATTCCTGATGCCTCCTTCATGACGTTTACCAGCCGCAGGGACACCCGACTTTCTCATGCATGGGGTCCGAGTACAAGGGACCGCTGGACCTAGCCGG
>CAZPYP010000039.1:11789-17153 GCA_964590845.1 uncultured Nitrospira sp. | reverse complement strand
ACCCGACTTTCTCATGCATGGGGTCCGAGTACAAGGGACCGCTGGACCTAGCCGGCATGATGCTCCGGGCTAGAACCCGACGGACATCCCGACCGTACCGAGCAGCGCCGCGCGGTCCTGCGGCCCGTAGAATTCCGTCCCCAGCCCGGCGTCGAGGACGATACGCGAGGTGAGCTGGTGGCGCAAGCCGACCTCGATGCCCGTGTTGTTTCGCTGGCCGCGCAGATCGGATTGCCTCGTATAGACGCTGGCGATGAGCGTATCCCGGAAACTCATGGGATACCCCAAGGGATAGCTCACGGCGGCGACGGCGCGATAGGCGCCGGGCCGCTCCATACCCTGGGGTGAGCCCAAGACGGTATACCCGACGTTCAGATGCACCCGTAGTCTCCCGATCGACCGGGTCAGGATGCCGGTCAACTGCGTGTCGACCCCCTTGGAATTGACGCCGGTCGGGAAGTCAGCCTCGACACGGGCGGCGAACGCGGGCAAGGCAGTCGTCTCGGTATTGAAGTTGTACAGGACGCCGAGGTGCAGGTCTCCCGATTTATTGGCGCCCACCACGGTGTTCGGTTCCGTGAACAGGTCGCCCTGAATCTCGATTTGCGTGTTGGCAAAGGCTCCGTAAATGATCTGCGGCTGGAAGGTCAGCCTCGTGCGGCCTTCCCGCCTGTCGTTGAACCGCACCCCGCCTTCCACACCGATCTCTCCGTGTGCGATCGCATAGGCGTCTTCCATCCCGATCGGGCGGTTGGGGTCGAGGTTGTCATGGTCCAAGGCCAGCACGATCGCCGGCCCGAAGGCTGCCCCTACCAGGAGGAGCAGGCTGAGCCATACGAGCGAGCGTTTCAATGGTGATGCTCTCCGTCCCGAACGATCATGGGATTCGTCGCATCGGCGCTGGCCAGGTAATAGGCGTTCAGCACGCGATAGATCTCCACTCGTTTGGCCTCATAGCTGGGCAGCCGCTCGCTGGCCAAGATGTCACTGATGTTGTCGTGCAGCATATGCAGATTGTCGAAGATGTTGGCGACCTCCGGATAACGCGCGGCAAACTTCGGACTGAGTTCGGCGGTCAGCGGCATAAAGTTCCATTCCACCGGCGGACGATCGAGGTAGCCGCGATAGGTCGTCAGAATCGGCCGGACCGCCTGTTTCTTGGCCTCCAGATTGGAGGCCGCCTGCAGCGGGTCGTACACGGCGACTTGCAAATAGTGGTAAGCCCAGATCGTGGCGTTGAACAACGGAAACCTGGTTCGAAACGTCTTCGAGTAGGGAAATTGATCCAAGCGGTGATGGTCCAACCGCTTGGCCGTGATGGCATAGGCGCTCCGCCGGTAATAGGACAGGGCTTTGAGAATCTCGTCGTCCTTGTCCGGCTCGTCCGAGGCCATGATGTCATAAGTGGCGCGGTGGAGCGCATGCGCTTCGTCGAAGGTGTTCTGCGCGCGCCACGCCAACTTCATGTAGGTCGGCGCGATGGCTTCTTCGTTCGGATTCAGTCGCGGCTTGGTGGCAATGAAGGCGAGCGTCTCCTTCCGGGCCCGCTCTTCGATCGCCGGCACATCCATTCCACCGGTCAGGAGCAGATTTTCGTAGAGATTGGAATGGCCGAAATCGACGCCGTTGAACTCGCTGTCGAGTTCGGCCAAGTCCTCGCGCAGCGAAAAATTCCAGAGCGCCCGATAGTAGAAGCGCTTGTCGCGCGGCTCGAACTGGCTGCAGGCAACCGCAGTCAGGGCTCCCAGAAGGCATAATGCGAGTGTCGACCGCAGTAGAGATTGTGCCAAACCCAATGACTTCATTCGAGTAGGACGCGATCGGTCAGACAGATGCCGCGATAGGCTGGTTTGAACCTGTGGCCTCGACCCGGTGTCTTCTCATCCTCTCTCTAGAATGGGCCTCACTTGGGCAGAACCCTCCTCCTATTCCATCGGCTCTTCGATCGGCCCGGCCCATTCGCCCTTGGCGAGTTTCACCTCTTGATACCCGCCGTCCGGCCATTGAAATTGGCCGGCCTCGTCGATCTGCACGATAAAGGGATCAGCTTCGTGCGCTTCACCTCGATACCAATACCAACCGGATGCCGTCGGTTTCTTCTTGCTCCATTGATAGGTCGACATGGATCCTCTCTCAGGTCTTTCGCAGATCGTTCACGTAGTCGGTCTCGGCCTGCATATGCTCCCGCAACATGGTTTGGGTCGGCGCCGATTCGACGCGCCGGCGCCAGAAGCCATCGAGCGCGGCGTTGATGTCGTCACGTTGAACCCCCTGCGGATCCCGGTCCCGCGCCCATTCCAAATACGCGACGATCGCCCCGGCTTCTTCTCTCGTAAAGACCGCCAGCCTTTGCAGCGCATGATCGCGCCAGGTCATCGCACCATAGAGCCGTGGATTGACCAGTGTGGACGCTCCGGTCGAGCGGCGATGCATCCGTCCCCCGGCCGGCACTTCAATCGTCTTGTCCGCGGCAAACCCATGGGTCAGGTGAAAGACCGGGTCGCCGGTCTGCAAGCGCCCCTCGAGGTCCGCAATCATGAAGGCCGGCAGAAAATGGCGGAACCCACCTTCCGTAAAAAAACTGAGCGCCGCTTCATTGGGATCGAGAATGGCCTGGTCGATCTCCGACCAATGCCTGACCCCCTGGAACGGCGCGATGACTTCACCAGGTTCGCAACCCTGGCGGCTGCCTTGGAGAAACGCATCCCCGGGATGTTCCGTCTCCGCAAAGGCCGTCCGGATATGATCGATGACTCGCCTGTTGTCCGGCATCGTGGCGCCCTGCCATTCCTTCTCGCAAGCGGCATCTGCTACAGTCTGCCTCACACGAGATCCTCGAACCCTATCATGTCTCCTCTGCCAATAGAAGATGTGTTGCCGGCGCTCCGCGATGCGCTGCGCCGCGATCCGAATGCGCTGCTGACTGCGCCGCCAGGAGCTGGAAAAACTACCGTCGTCCCGCTGGCTCTGCTCGATGAACCGTGGCTCGCCGGCAAGAAACTGCTGCTGCTCGAACCTCGTCGGCTGGCGGCGCGAGCCGCAGCACAACGCATGGCCACCACGCTCGGAGAGCCGGTCGGAGCCACCGTCGGATACCGGATGCGGCTGGATACCAAGGTCGGCCCGAAGACCCGCGTCGAGGTCGTCACGGAAGGGATTCTCACCAGGCTGCTTCAGGCCGATCCGAGCTTGAACGACTACGGCGCCGTGCTGTTCGACGAGTTTCACGAACGCAGCCTGCAAGCCGACGCCGGTCTCGCCCTCTGCCTGGAAGCTCAGCGGCTGTTTCGTCCCCAACTGCGCTTGCTGGTGATGTCGGCGACGTTGGATTGTGGACCGGTCGGTCACCTTCTTGGCGGCGCACCGACGATTTCCTCAGAAGGCCGAATGTTCCCGGTTGAGACACGTTATCTCGACCATCCGGTGACAGGAGACCTCGGTACAGCCGTGACGCAAGCCATCCGGAGAGCGCTGGCCAAGGACGCAGGTAGTCTCCTGGTCTTTCTTCCAGGGATGGCGGAAATCCGGCGTGTCGAACGCCGGCTCCTTGATGCCGGACTCTCTTCCGACGTATCGATCGCGCCGTTGCACGGAGACCTGTCCCAAGCCGCGCAAGACGCGGCGATCGAGCCGGCGCCCGATGGAAAGCGAAAGGTCGTGTTGGCCACTTCCATCGCGGAGACCAGCTTGACGATCAACGGGGTGCGTGTGGTTGTCGATGCAGGCCAATTGCGCGTTCCCCGCTTCGATCCGCGATCCGGCTTGACGAGACTCGACACGATCGCCGTGACACAGGATTCGGCGGAGCAACGGCGGGGCCGCGCAGGACGGACGGAGCCCGGCGTCTGTTATCGGCTCTGGACTGAACGGGAACAGGCTGCACTCACGCCTCGGCGGCCCCCGGAAATGTTGGATGCGGATCTTGCGCCGCTCCTGCTCGACCTCGCCGCCTGGGGCACCTCCAATCCACATGAGTTATCCTGGCTGACGCCGCCCCCGGCCGGCGCCGTCGCCCAGGCGAAAGACCTACTCGCCCGCTTGGGTGCGCTCGACCCAGACGGGCGGATCACACCGCACGGTACGAAGATGGCGGAACTGCCGCTGCATCCCCGCCTCTCCCATATGCTATTGCGATCGACGGCCATGCAGGCATCCGATCTTGCTTGCGAGATCGCCGCCCTTTTGGGCGAGCGGGACATCCTCCGCGGAACCGCCGCCCGCAGCCATGCCGATCTGCGGTTGCGGCTGGACGCACTTGGTGGAACTCGCGAACCAGCGGGCGGCACGTCCATCGATCGCGGCGCCGCGCAACGAGTGACTCGCACAGCGGATCTCTGGCGGCGGCTCTTGTCCCGATCGGACCGGGCCAGGCCGTCTCGCAAACAGTCAGACCTGGACGACACCGGTTCGCTGCTCGCGCTCGCCTATCCGGACCGGATCGCGCAACGGCAGGCCGGGCCGGAGCCGCGCTACCAGCTGGCGAACGGACGGGGCGCGCAATTCTTCCAACCCGACCCCTTGGCTTCGGAGCCCTACCTTGTGATCGCCGACCTCGATGGCGCCGGCCAATGGGCGCGGATCGATCTCGCGGCGCCGATCGACGCCGCGGACATCGAACGGCTGTTCGGCGAGCAGGTCGTCGAAACGACGGCCGTCGCGTGGGACGACAAATCCCAAGCCGTACGCGCTTCCACCCAGCGCCGGCTCGGCTCCCTCCTGTTGTCCGAAAAGGCTCTCTCGAAACCGGATGCGGCGTTGATTACCGCCGCCCTCCTTGACGGCATACGGCAGGCCGGCATCGCGAGCCTATCTTGGACGCCGGAGCTACAGCAATGGCGTGCGCGCGTGCAGTTTCTCCGAAGAGTTGTGGGTGCAGATTCGTTGTGGCCGGACTTGTCTGACGAGGCCCTGCTGGCCTCGCTCGATCAATGGCTGGCTCCCTACCTGACCGGCATGACGACACTCGACCGGGTGAAGCGGATGGATTTGCACGAACCGCTTCATGCGCTGTTGACGTGGGAACAGCGCTGCTCGCTCGACCGGCTGGCGCCGACGCACGTTGTGGTTCCAAGCGGCTCCGTCATCCGGATCGACTACGAGACATCCGACGTCCCGGTGCTGGCAGTGAGGCTCCAGGAAATGTTCGGTTGCACCGACACGCCGCGAATCGCCGGAGGCAAAGTCCCGCTGATGCTGCATCTGCTGTCGCCGGCCAAACGACCCGTACAAGTCACCAAGGACCTCGCGAGCTTCTGGGCCAACGCCTACCAGGACGTCCGCAAAGAACTGCGCGGACGGTATCCCAAACACCATTGGCCCGACGATCCGCTCGCCGCCCCACCCACGGCGAAGGCGAAACGACGC
>CAZPYP010000039.1:2935-11689 GCA_964590845.1 uncultured Nitrospira sp. | reverse complement strand
ACCCTTCAATCACTTGCAGGCCGGAACCGAGTGGCCTTACGAGAAGCGGTCGACGGCGAGATCGGCAACGATGAACAGGACAAGCTGGTGTTTTTGCGAAACATCGCTGATCACGGCGTGTTGGAAGGATACGAGTTCCGCCAGGAAGCGCTCGTCCGCGGACAATATGTCGTGCTCCAGCGCCCGCTCAACAGCCTGAACGAGTTCATCGGCTACTATGCGTCGCTCAAGCAGACGTTAACCGCCCTCTACGGCGAACCGCTACGCGACCAGATCGTGTGGGACAACGATCTCTACCAGCCCGTCCCCGATTATTGGGGTGTGGCCGTGATGATCGGCCACCTGCATTACCACGCGTTATGGGAAACGGCCGAAGGGACCATCTCGCTGGAACTCACCGGCAACCGCCACAGCAAATTGTTGCTCGACTATCGAGCCCGCCACAGCGCCGTGGACACGTGATGGCGTGAAGGACTAGGTGGGGATGTCCCGCGTCCCGTCGTAGGACACTCTCGACTGGAAGGAAAACTTCAGCATGTCTCCGTCTTTGACCACCGAATCTTCCGTACTCACCCGTTTGTTGATGGTGACCAATACTTCCCGATTCGCCATATAGGACATCAGCGCGCCCAGGCGATCCGGATTGGCCTCGACGAGTTGTTTCACCGTCATCGGCGCGACTGACTCGATCTCGATCTCATGCTCGCCCACGGCGTCACGCAATGTGTGTCCGAACACCAGCACCTTGATCATCTGTCTCTTCCTTTACTGCGCGCCTTGCCGCGCGTGACAACGAAAACAATCCTGCCGCTTCGGATGCCGCGCGGGAACCGGTTTCACGCCGTCCGCCAGGTGGCAGTGCACACAGTCCTTCTCCTGAGTGACGGCTCGATGATCGGCCGTGGCCGGAATCATGGGGTTCCGGTCCTTCGGTGTCGGCAACAGCGATACACCGGCGATGACCGCCACCGCGCCGGCCACGAAGATCCAATCGACTTTCCGTAGCGTCATTTCTGTCCCCCGGCAGCCGATCGATCGGCCGCTTCGTACGATTCCTGAAGGAGCTGCGCCACATGTTTCACGTCCGCCGCTCCCTTCAATCCGGTTCGCAACTGGATCATACAGGCCGGGCAACTCGTCGCCACCACAGCCGCACCGCTTTGCTCGACCGCCAAACGCTTCCGTTCCACGATACGCTGGGACGTCTCGAAGTCCTTCACAAGGTAGGTCCCGGCGCCGCCGGCGCACCGGTCGGCATCCGGCATTTCCACATACTCAGCCCCAGGCAGATGGGACAAGATGGATCGAGGTTCTTTCGTGACTCCCGCCGCCCGAAGGTGGCACGAGGAATGGTACGTCACTTTGGGGCCCCGACCGGCTCTTGCAGCCTGCGGCGGCCTGACCGGCGATTGCGCCACGAATTCCGAGATGTGTTTGACGCGTGCCGCCACCCGTTCGGCAGCGGCCTGCTCAGGCTGCCCGGCGAAGAGCTTGGGATAGTCCTTCAGCGCCAGCGTACAGGAGGCACAACCGGTCACCACCGTCTCGTACTCGGCAAGCGACTGGAGATTGACCCGCGCCCCTTCCTTGGCCAAATCCCGATACCCATAGGTTTCGATCGGGGTGCCGGAACAGCGCTGGGGGGGCAAGTCCGGTTCGACTCCGTGCTTGCGAAGGACGGCGATGACCGCGTCACCCACGCCGTCGTCGAAATAGTTGGCTGCGCAGCCATGAAAGTAGGCGACCTTGGATCGAGGGGCCTGTCCACCTCTGGGGACCAGGTCCGCATATCGATCGCGAAGGTGCCACCGCGCCAGTTTCGGCAGGGACACCGAAGCGGACAACGTCGCCGTCTCGGCAAGGCGTCGGAGTATCGGCCGGCTGACCCGCTCTATAATGGAGCGTACAAACGGGCGGTCCCAGAGGGGCTGAAACCTCGCCAGAACCTTGAGGTATCGATCGAATCTCGCCGTATTGGCTTGCAGTCTAAAAATCGCGCCTGCGAGTCGATTGGGTTGCTCCGCTCTCCGGTCGAGAATCAGCTGGGACACGTCGACGCCGGCCGGGCAGGCGGTGCGGCAGGACTTACAATTGAGGCAGGCCTCCACGACGCGCTTGGAGCTGAGGTAACTGTAGTCCTTGTCGGTCACGATCTCGAACCAGCCGCGCGAACTCATGTCCTCCGATCGAAAGACATCATAGACGGGGCACACGGCATTGCACTTGGCGCAAGTCGCACAAGACTTGGACAGCCTGGTGTAGTCGATGTGCTCAGTGAAGGGCCGGTCGCTGATTTTGACCCCGGGGTTCAGCACGTTCGTCGGATCGAACGCCCGCTTTACCTGGACGAACAGGCCGTAGAGTTCGTCGCCGAACATCCGTTTGACGTACTCCGCCCGCACACGCCCATCTCCATGCTCGCCGCAAACCGACCCGCCGAACCGATCGAGCACCGTGCGGTGGATCTCATGGTAGCCCTGCACCATTTTGCCGAAATCCTGCTCGTCGTTCACATCGAGCAGCGGCACGATGTGGGCGTTCCCATTGCCGATGTGACCGAAGATGGCGACCGGCACGCGCTGATCGCCGAAGAATCCTTCGAGATACCGAATCAACTCGCTGATCCGATCCGCCGGAACCACCACGTCGTCGACGAAGTTGATCGGTTTCTTCCGCGGGTCGAATCGATACAGCGTGGGATAGAGCGCCTTCCGGGCCTTCCACAACTGCTCGCGCTGCTCCTGTTCGTACGCGATGACGACGTCGGACGCCAGCGGATACCGGCGGCAAGCTGTCGCCAACATCTCGGCCTTCGCTCGCAGGTCGGCGGAGACCCCGTCGTCGTCGATCTCGGCCAAGAGCGTCGCAGCGGCATCCGACGGAATGCCGTGTTTCGCTCGTCCGATCAGGTCGAGTGTGTTCGCATCCATGACCTCCAAGGCACTGGGACCCAACTGCAACAGGAACGGCACCGCATCACCGACGTCTTCCAGCCGTTTGAAATGGATCAAGGCGGTCAGACTCGCCTTTGGCTTGTCGACCAACCGGATGGTGGCTTCACTGAACAGCCCCAACGTTCCTTCGCTTCCGACGAACAATTTGGGCAGATCGAAGCGTCCACGTAAAAATCCATCGGCCAGACCGAAGAGATTGTATCCGCAACTGTTCTTGCTGACGGCCGGACGTTTCTCTGCCAACAACCGGACGTGTTCTTGGACCAACCTTCCCGTCCGTTCCACCGCGGCATGCGAAGACAGCAGGGCGGAAAGACGAGGGTCGTCGACGGAATAATTTCTTGCCTCGATCCACTCACCCGAGGCGAGACAGACGCGCAACGCCAAGACGTTGTCTTTGACCGCTCCATAGCGGAGCGTGTGCGGGCCCGCCGAATTGTTGGCCAGCATGCCGCCGAGTTTGCACATGTCTCCGCTGGACGGATCGGGGCCGAAGAGCAACCCTTGCCTCGCCAGTTGCTTGTTGAGTTCGGTCAAGACGATGCCGGGCTGGATCCGGGCCCATCGCTCCTCTCGATTGACATCGAGGATCCGATGCAGGCGCGAGACATCGAGGATTATGCCTGAGCCGATCGCGGAGCCGGTCAGGTTGGTGCCCGCGGCGCGGGCGGTGAGTGGAATCCCTCGTGAGACCGCATAGTTGACCACTGTTTGGATATGGCTTTCGGTTTCCACCAATGCGACGGCCTGTGGTATCATCCGGTACATGCTGGCATCGACGGCGTAGGCCGTGCGAGTCGGATGATCATCTTTGATCGCCTCCGCCCCCAACAAGCGACGGAGATCGGCAGCGACGGCTCTGGAGGGATCCGGTAGGATCAAGGGCATGGCCGCGCATTCTAACAGGATGTCGAAAACGTCTGCCAGCGCCTCACGATCGGCTTCCGTATCGAACGATCGACGCACTACGATATGACTGCACGACGAACCATCATCGCGTTCTATCTCGTAGGCACGGCGTTTTTCATCGCCCATACGGTCAATGCCGTGATCGCCGAAGCCCTACTCGTCCCGAGCGGTTTCCCGGCGACGCTGCGGTCCGCTGCACTCGATCCCGCGGCGGGACGCTCTCCATCCGCCATCGCCGAGCAGGTCCTGCATAGCCACCTGTTCCCCTTGCCGCCGGAGGCCATGACGAGCCCTGGTGGCGGCCCTGCAGCCAGCGTCGTCCGCCAACCCTTGAACCTTGCGTCGAAGATGAAACTCCTGGGCGTCGTCATGAGCGACCGCGGCGGCATGTCGGCGATCGTCGAAATGCTCGCCAGCAAGCAGCAGATGTTCTTTCGCCTACACGACCAGATACCCGATATCGGCGAGTTGAGCGAGGTGCGCCGAAACGGCATCGTCGTTCGCCAAGGCACGCAGGAAGAACTGCTCGAAATGATCACCGGCCAGCCGGAAAACGCACCGACCCCTGTCGCCGTACAAGCGCCGACTGCCGCCGCCCCGGGCGCGCCAATCCGAAAGTCCATCGACAAGCGCGAAGTCGATCAGGCGCTGAACGATTTGCCCAAATTGTTGTCGCAGGCCCGCGCGGTCCCGGTGATGGCGAACGGGGCGATGAGCGGGTTCCGCATGGACTACATTGCCCCGGGCAGCTTTTACGAAAAGATCGGATTGCAGTATGGCGACGTGCTGAAGCAGGTCAACGGCGTGGAAATCAAAGATCCCGGCACCATGCTGACGCTCTTCCAACAGCTGCGCAACGAACGCACGGTCAAGCTGGATATTCTGCGCAACAACCAGCGTACGACCATGGCCTACGAAATTCGGTAGGATTGCCGTCTCCAGACAGAGGGCTCCGGCCGCATCCACCGCCCCTCATCGAACCGTAGAAGCTGATGGCTGCGCATTCGCGCCGTCCTTGAATGTCGGAAATGGACAAACAACCGCACCACACCAGGCCGTTGCTCGGCGCGATTCTCGAACAGCAGTTCGGCTTGCCTGAAGCCAAACTGCTAGAAGCGCTCAACCTTCAACAGACGAAGGGCGGGCGGCTCGGCGAAGCGCTGCTGCGACTGCGAATGATCGAGGAGGACCTGCTGTTGCAGGCCTTGGCGATCCAGTTCGAGATGCCGTGGATTCCGCATCTCGAAGTCAATCAAATCGAACATGAATGGATCAAGAAAGTGCCGATCCATTTCGCCCGCCGCTATCGTGTGCTCCCGTTGAAGATCGAAGACGGCGCAATCCTCGTGGCGACGACCGATCCCTTGGAAACCACCGCACTCGACGACCTGCGCCTGCTGTTGGGCATGCCGGTGAAAGCCGTACTCACCAGTCCCATCGCGTTGATGAGTTGTCTGAATCGCACCTACGACGAACTGGCCAGCCCCACCGGCGCCGAACAGGTGATGGAAGACATCGCGGCCAGCGCCAATCTCGATCAAATCGCCCACGAGCTCGACGAACCCAAAGATTTGCTCGATGCCACTGACGAGGCCCCGATCATCCGGCTAGTGAACTCCGTTCTGTTCCAAGCCGTCCGCCAGCGAGCCAGCGACATTCACTTCGAATCGTTCGAACGGGGCCTCGTCATCCGCTACCGGATCGACGGCGTGTTGTATCCGGTATTGACGCCGCCCAAACATCTGCAGTCCAGCATCATCGCGCGACTCAAGATCATGGCAGGCCTGAACATCGCGGAGAAGCGGCTGCCGCAGGACGGCCGCTTCGGTATCCGCACGGCGGGCAAAGACGTCGACCTCCGCGTGTCGGTCCTGCCGACTTCCCACGGTGAACGGGTGGTGCTTCGTTTGTTGGAAAAGGAAAACCGTCTGCTCAATTTGTCCGAAATGGGCTTCTCCTCGGACCGCCTGAAGACCATCCAGCAACTCATCCAGTTGACCCACGGGATTTTGCTCGTCACCGGCCCGACCGGCAGCGGCAAGACCACCACGCTCTATGCGGCGCTCAGCGAGATCAACGCTCCGGACAAGAACATCATCACGGTCGAAGACCCTGTCGAATACCAGTTGCTCGGCATCGGCCAGATGCAGGTCAACCCCAAGATCAACCTCACCTTCGCCGCAGGGCTGCGGTCGATTTTGCGCCAAGACCCCGACGTGATCATGATCGGCGAAATCCGCGACCGAGAAACCGCCGAGATCGCCATCCATGCCTCACTCACCGGCCACCTGGTCTTTTCTACTTTGCACACGAACGACGCGGCCAGCGCCGCCACGCGATTGATCGACATGGGCATCGAGCCGTTCCTCGTCGCCTCCTCCGTCGTCGCGGTGCTGGCGCAACGGCTCATCCGGCGGATCTGTCCGGACTGCAAGAAGCCCTATCATCCCGAAGACGACGAACTGGTCCGCATCGGCGTCGTGCCGGGCAAACATCGCCCGACCTTCTTCCGCGGCGCCGGCTGTCCTGCCTGCTCCCAAACAGGGTACCGGGGCCGAACCGGCATTCACGAGCTGTTGGTCATGGACGACGACATTCGCCGACTGATCGGCAGCAAGGCCGACAGCGCCGCCATTCGCCAAGCCGCCGTGGCCAAGGGCATGGTCCTGTTGAAAGAAGAGGCGGCCGAGAAAATCTTCCAAGGCGTCACGACCACCGAAGAGGTCCTCCGGATGACGCAGCAAGAAGTCGAAGTCTAACCGCTCCGATGCCGGTGTACCAATACAGAGGTTACAAGTCGGACGGCGGTGCCGCCGTCGGCATCATCGACGCGGAGAGCCCGAAGGTCGCGCGGCTCAAGCTGCGCAAGGATGGCGTGTTTCCGACCGAGATGGCGGAACAAAACGCGGCACCGTCCGCCGGCTTTTCCCGCCCAGGCACGGAGGTCTCTCAGGGCGGTGGCCGTTCCCCCGCCCTGACAACAACCGATGTGGCGCTGATGACCAGACAGATGGCCACGCTGTTGGTCGCCGGCCTGCCGCTCGTCGATGCGCTTGGGGTCCTGATGGACCAGACGGACAAGAAAACGATGAAGGGCATCCTCGCGCACATCCGCGAAGAGATTCGCGGCGGCAAGGCCTACAGCGCCGTTCTGGAACAGTATCCACGGGAATTCTCCCAAATCTACGTCCACATGGTGCGGGCCGGCGAAGCGAGCGGCGCCCTGGACCAGATTCTTTTCCGGCTGGCCGAGTTCCTCGAGAAGCAGCTGGCGCTAAAGAACAAAGTGACGAACGCCATGTTGTATCCGGTGGTGATGCTCGTAATCGGCACCGTGGTGCTGTTTTTCCTCGTGGGGTTCGTCGTGCCGAAGATCACACAAGTCTTTGCGCAACAGAAACAGGCGCTGCCCTGGCCGACGGTGGTGCTGATGACGGTGAGCGGCTGGTGCGCCGAATATTGGCCCTTTCTATTAGGCGGCATCGTCCTGGCTTGGTGGCTGATCCGGCGCACCCTACGGACGGACACCGGACGGACGACGGCCGACCGGCTCACTCTCAAGCTGCCCTTGATCGGGGAAGTCGCACGCATGGTCTCGATCTCGCGCTTGTCCAGCACGCTGGCCACGATGCTCGCCAGCGGCGTCCAACTGCTTGAGGCGCTGGACGTCTCCAAACGCGTCATGAACAATCGCATTCTCGAAGGTGCAGTCGAGGAGGCCCGCCAAAATATCAAGGAGGGGGAAACCATCGCCGAACCCTTGAAGCGCAGCGGCGAGTTTCCCTCGCTCGTCACACACATGATCGCCGTGGGCGAGAAAAGCGGAGAAATGGAGGAGATGCTCCGGCGCATCGGGCAGATCTACGACGGGGAAGTCGACCGCGTAATTACCCGATTTACTTCCCTGCTGGAACCGATCATGATCGTGGTCATGGGGATGATCGTACTCTTCATCGTCGTGGCGATTTTGCTGCCGATCTTCGAGATGGGCCAAATGGTGCGCTGAAGCCGTGACAGGTGATGCGTCACGGGTGATAAACGATAGGGAGGTGATCGGATGAGTGAACACAGGACACGAGAACGTCGCCCTTTCGAGCGGCACCGCCGAGCGAGACATTTTCACGCGTCACACGTCACGCGTCGCACGTCACGTGAACGAGTTGCAGGCTCCCTCGCCTCACGCCTCACACCTCACGCCTTGCGTGCCTCCGGTGGATTCACCTTCATCGAGATCATGGTCGTGGTGGCGATTCTCGCCATCCTCGCCGCGTTGGTCGTGCCACGCATCATGGGGCGAACGGACGATGCAAAACGCACGGCCGCCAAAGTACAGATCCGCAACATCGAAGGCGCCTTGCAGCTCTACAAGCTCGACAACGGCGTCTACCCCTCGACCGAGCAGGGGTTGAAGGCGCTCGTGGACAAACCGTCAGTCGGCGTTGTTCCCAAGAAATGGAAAATCGGCGGCTATATTCAAAAGCTCCCCGAGGATCCCTGGGGCAATCCGTACAAGTATCTGAGCCCCAGTCCCAACCTCAAGGGCGACTATGAGATCATCTCGCTCGGCACGGACGGCGAAGCCGGCGGCGAAGGTGTCAATGCCGACATCACGAACTGGAATCTTGATAAAGATTAGGCACGTGGCGAGAGGCGCGCGGCAAGAGGTCGAAGAAAGGCGCTCCCTCGCCCCTTGCCCCTCGCCTCACACCGGCTGTCAAGCCGGCTTTACCATTCTCGAAATCATCATCGTGCTCTTCCTCTTCGCCGGATTGCTGGGTCTCATCATCCCCAGAATCTCCATCGGCGATAATCTCGGCTCCACCAGCCGCAAGTGGATCGCCACGCTAAATTCCATGCGAGATTTGTCGGCTACGACGCAGAAAACCGTCCG
>CAZPYP010000039.1:0-2835 GCA_964590845.1 uncultured Nitrospira sp. | reverse complement strand
CTGCAAATCGAGCCCGTGACCGGCAACATCCGCGTCACCGACCAACGGATCGATCCCCCGGCGCCCTGGACGGTCCCGGAACGGGTCAAGCCGCTTCTCCAGATTCAACCGACTCTGCCCGGCGCTAAACCGCCGCTCTTCGGAAAGCCGTGACCATGGACGCCCGCGGCTTCACCTTGCTGGAAGTGTTGATCGCCTTGGCGATTCTCGCCCTGAGCTTGCCGATTCTCCTCGGACTGCGCAACTTCGATCTCGATTTGCATGCCAGAGCCGGCGACATCACGACCGCCACGATGTTAGCTCAGGAAAAGTTGACTGAAACCGAACTGAGCCCGGCCTTTCCGCTTGGGGAAACGACCGGTGACTTCCAGGCTCCTCCGTTCGGCGCCCAATCGACCCTCGAGAGTTCGGGGCGCGCCGACCGCTTCCGATGGAAACGCATCGTCACTACCACGCCGCTTCCGGCGGTGCGCGAAGTGAAGATTCAGGTACTTTGGGCGCAAGGTCTCTCGGACGAGATGGTGGAAGTGAGCACCTATGTCTTTTCGACCTCGACGTTCTGAAGCAGGTTTCACCCTGGTGGAGGTCCTGCTGGCCACGGCGCTTGTCGCCGTGATCGCCGCCATGGTGTTCAGCGGTCTGTATCTGTCCACTCAAGCGATCGACCGCGCGAGAACCAGCGCCGCAGAGGAACAGATGCTCCGCAGCGCTTTGAGAGTGATGAGCGAAGAATTGTCGACGAGCATCGGCCAGACCAACGCCCCCTGGGTGGGCATCAACGCCCAGACTGACGGACAACCGGCCGATCTGGTTGCCTTCCTCGCCGTCGGTCAGGTTCGCGGGGTCGCTTCCGCCCAAGAAACGGAAATGGCGCGTGTGATCTACTCAAGGGAGGGCGACCGCCTGTACCGGTTCGTCCGCCGGAACCTCTACGGCATCACGGATGAAACCGTCGATCGACTGGAGTTGGCCGGCCGGATCAAAGGGTTCAACGTGCGCTACTACGACGGTACCGCCAGGTTGTGGGCCGACGAATGGGACGGCCGCGCAAGAAACAAAGGCCCCGCCGCGGTATTGCTGGAACTCTCGTTGGGTGGGGAGAACACGGAACCGAGGACGATCAGGGAATGGGTGTTGATCGGAGCCCACTCATGATGGGCCGTTTGGACTGGCCGTCATGGCTGCCGCTGAACAAGGAAACGATTCTCTGGATCCTGGGCGGCTTTAGCAGCCTCGCCGTCTGCTTCGTCTTGACGTTTCCCTACGGCGCCCTGCAGTCGCGCCTGTTGACCGAGTTTCAGGCTGGCACCGGCTGGGAAGCCAAGGCCGCCAGCTGGTCTCCCGGTTTTCCCCTGGCGATCGAATGGGGCGATCTTACCGTCGCCAAACCCGGACATCCTCCGATTCAAATCGAATCGATACGTGTGGGGATCGGCCTGCTCGGGCACCTGAGCGGTCGCCGTTCGATCGAGGGAACCCTCGCCTTACCCGGTGCGGTCGGTGGGAGGTTGACGGCGACCCTACGGGCCGCAGACTGGTCGCTCCAAGGGCCGACTTCCTTGACCGGCCACACCCAACAGCTCGATCTCGCCCAGCTCGTCAAGCCCTTCGTGACCAAGGGACTCCTGAAGGCGGACGTGTCCCAAGGATGGGTCGGAGCAGCGGGAGGCGTCCAGTTCAAGGGTGAGGGCACCTGGAAAGCCGAGATCAGAGACCTCCAGTTGGACCAGATTCCCCTCGGTCCAGCAGCCACGCTGCCATCCCTGAGCTTCACTCATGTAACGCTTCGGCTGTCCTGCAGGGATACGACTTGCGAAGTCGCGGAGTTCAAAGGCGACGGCCCGGACGGTTCCATCACCGCTCAGGGCACGCTCGGACTCCAGCAGCCGCTCCAGCAGACCGGGCTCCAGCTCACCGTCACCATTGTCGGAGGTCAGGGCTGGGCCCAAAAGGCGGCAGGCCTCCCGCTTCCCCCCCTCCCGGCCGGTGTTCCCATCACGTTCAAACTTTTGGGAACTGTCGCAAATCCTAGAATCTCCGTGTAATATTGTAAGTTCCTGCAGAGGGTTTCGGCCCACGACCCCTCGTCCAGGGCTTATGACACATGATTGCTGATTGCGTCGGTCTCGATATCGGTCAAACGGCATTCAAAGCCGTCCGGTTCCGCCGTCGTCTGACAGGGCGGGAATCGGTCGAGTACTTCCATTTGCCGCTACCCTTCGGAAAGCCGGACACGATGGAGCCGGCTCGCCGGGCGGGACTCCTGCGGAACTTTCTCTGGCAGCACGGCTTGTATGGCAGCGGGGACATCGTGACCGCGCTCCCTTGTCAGGACGTGTTCATCCGAACCCTGTCGTTCCCATTCCGGGATAGCGCCAAGCTCGCCCAGGTCGTCCCCTTCGAAGTCGAGAACCTCATCCCGATGTCCCTGGAAGAGGTGTCGATGGGCAGCATCGTTCTGCCGTTCAGCGACAACCCAGAGCCATCGAAAAAACCCAAGGGCGCCGACGTGCTGGTCACGGCAGCTCCCAAGAACAAGGTCAACGAGCATCTGCAGTTTCTTGCCGCGGCCGATCTCAAGCCGGCGGCGATCGGCGTCGACGCGATGGCGCTCTATTCGGTCACCCAGTTTCTCCAGGAAGAAGGCGCCCGCGTGCCCGGCGATCTCGCCATCATCGATGTCGGTGCGACGAAGACTACGCTCTGTCTCATGCGGGAAGGACGTCCGGCCTTGCTACGCACCGTGCTGTGGGGCGGCAACCACCTGACGCATGCACTGGCCGTGCGCCATGCCTGCAGCTTTGCGGAAGCCGAGCGTAGAAAGCGGGCCATGGC
>CAZPYP010000038.1:0-19811 GCA_964590845.1 uncultured Nitrospira sp. | reverse complement strand
GCCGTCCTGCACGCGAAGGTTAAAAGAACTCAAACATCCACGATTTCATGCGATCGAACACTTTGCCGAAGGACCGTCCGCTCCGCAGGCCGGCGGCGGCCATGTCTTCCGTGTGACGGCGCGCGTGCAGCAACAACCCGACGCCGGTCGCGTGCATGGGATTGCTGACGATGTCGCGCAAACCGCCGATGCCAGAGGGCGCACCACGGCGGGCCGGCAGATTCAACACATGTTCGGCCGCATCGGGCATGCCGTCGAGCAGCGATGTCCCTCCGGTCACCACGACACCAGCGCCCAACATGCCCTCGTAACCGGCCCGGGCGATTTCCCGGCGGACGAGTTCGAACATCTCTTCGACACGCGGCTCAAGAATCTCGGCGATATCGCGGCGCGAGAACGTCCGGGCCGGGCGATCGCCCACCGACGGCACTTCCACCCGTTCGTGGCCGTGCACCAGATCCGTCCTCGCATGGCCGTGTTGCACTTTGATTTTTTCCGCTTCCGTCTGGGACGTGAGCAGTCCGATCGCCAAATCCTTCGTTAGGTTTTGTCCGCCGATGGGCAGCACGGCGGAATGACGGATGCTGCCGTCGAGGAAAATGGCGAGGTCGGTGGTGCCGCCGCCAAGGTCGACCATCGCGACGCCGAGATCGCGCTCTTCCTGGCTGAGCACGGCCTCGCTCGAGGCCAACGGCTGCAGGATGATGTCCACGACGTCGAGGCCCGCCCGATTGACGCTCTTGATGATGTTCTGTGCGGACGTCACCGCCCCGGTGATGACGTGCACGTTGACTTCGAGACGATTGCCGGACAAACCCAGCGGCTCCCGCACCCCTTCCTGCCCGTCGACCATGAACTCCCGCGGCAGCACATGGAGAATGCGCCGCTCGTGCGGAATCACGGCAAGGGTTCTGGCGCTTTCGATGGCCCGCTGGACATCGTCGCGAGTCACCTCCGACTTCTTGAGCGCGACCACCCCTTTGCAGTTTTCGGCGGAAATATGGCTGCCGGCGATGCCGGTGTAGACGGAATTGATCTGTACCGCCGCCATGAGTTCCGCCTCTTCGACTGCCTTCTTGATCGATTCGACGGTACTCTCGATGTCGACGACGACGCCTTTGCGGAGCCCCCGCGAGGGGCTCGATCCTACTCCGATGATGTTGAGCGCGCCCTCGTCGGTCACCTCGGACACAATGGCGCAAATCTTGGTCGTGCCGATGTCCAACCCCACGAGGATTTGATCCCGTTTCGCCACCGACCTCACCCCCTTTCGCGCACGATCACGCGGTTGTCGTACCGCAAATCCACTTCCCCGCCTTCGTGCTTCTTGCCTTCCAACGCGCCGGGCTTGAACACGGCCTTGACCATCTGGAATCGGTTCCATTGCTCGAGCAGGGACTCGCCGCCGAATTGGAAGCGAATCCCGCGAGCTGACGCGATGGGGTTCACCGGGTTCGACAGATCGATTTCCACCCGCCCTTCCACGCTATGCGCCATGGCTCTGGCCAATTCGACTGAATCGTGGACCGTGCGCCGTGCGCGCGGCTCGCCCTGCAACAACGGTCTGAGATCGGTTCCGGTCAGCAGAGGCAACATCGTGTCGTCCTGCGAGCCGAGGCGTGCCAGCACGATGCCTTCTTCGTCGATCAACAGATGGTCGGCTCCGGCCCGGGCGATCGCGGCTGGTGTTCGCTCGACGATGCTGACACCGAGCGCGTGCAGGGGAAGCCGCTCGACCGTGGCCTCTTTGATCCAGGGATGGGCCTGCAGCCGCTCAGCGAGATAGGTCAAGCTGACTTGATGCAAAGCGATGCCCTTCTTGAGAGCCAGCCGCTCGACGACTTCCTGCTTCGTGACCTGATGCACGCCTTCGACACGGATGTCCCGGATCTCCAGCCCACGCTGCATCATGGGGCCGATTTCTCTTACTCCCGCGTAGGACAAACAGACGGCGGCCGCAGCGCCCGTCAGATAGCCCGTCCATATGGCGGCGGTACGGCAACGCACAAACCATTGCGACCTTCGGACCAGTTGCTGCTCTTCGACGGCTTGGCTCGCACGCAGTCCCCTCCAGCGATTGACTCGGTACCCGGCGGCCTTGTTCTTGGGCTTGCGGGAGGAGAACTTGATCATGCCGTCGCCTCCCTGCGCCGATCCGAGAGCGACTGCATTCGTACGAGCGCGGACCCGAGAATTCGTTCGGTCAATTCGTCGTACTCGATTCCCGCCTTAGCGGCCGCCATCGGCAAGAGACTCGTTTCGGTCATGCCCGGCACCGTGTTGATCTCAAGTACATAGGGACGTCCCCGCGGCGTGATTCGAAAATCGACACGAATCGCCCCCGCGCAACCCATGACCTCATAGGTGCGTAAGGCCAGGGCGCGAATCTGCTTCGTTACGGCCGCGGCCAACGGAGCCGGACAGAGATACTGCGTCCTGCCTTTTTCGTACTTGGCGGAAAAATCATAGAACCCGCCTGGCGCCACGATTTCGACGGCCGGCAAGACCAACGGCGGGCCATCCGGACGGCCGAGGAGCGCCACCGTCACTTCATGGCCTGGGATGTACGCCTCCACCACCGCGTCACGGTCGTAGCGATGGGCCAGTGTCAGCGCCGCTGTCCATTGCGATGGTTTCTTCACGATCGTCACGCCGATCGTCGAGCCTTCCGAGGCGGGCTTGACCACGACCGGCCAACGAAGCTTGGCTCGTTTCAAGGCCTGCGCACTCGAGGTCTTTTCACCTCTCCGGATGACCGTGCCGGCTGGCACGGGAACGCCATGCGCCGTAAGGATGGTCTTCGTCGTCACCTTGTGCATGCCCACCGCGCTCGCATGAATGCCGGAGCCCGTATAGGGAACCCCCAGCGTTTCGAGAAACCCCTGCATGGCGCCGTCCTCACCACCCGGCCCATGCAGCGCGAGAAACGCAAGCTCGACGTGCTGATCCTGTAGATCGCGGCTCAAATTCGGTCCCACGTCGATTGCAACCGCGTCGTACCCACGGCGGACCAGCGAGCGGTGGACGGCTGCTCCCGTGCGCAACGAGACATCCCGCTCGGAGGACTGTCCTCCCATCAACACGCCGATTCTTGCCTGTGTCAGCAACGATCGCTCTCCCATGGCGCTACGCCTCGCCGACAATCCTGAGTTCCAGGTCCAGCTTCACCCCGGCCTGTCGTTCGATCGCGCGGCGCACTTTTGCGATCAGCGCGATCACCTCGGCGGCTTTCGCTCGTCCGCTATTCACGATGAAGTTGCCGTGTTTCGTCGACACCTCGGCATCCCCGACCCGCAAGCCTTTCAGCCCCGTAGCCTCGATCAGGCGGCCGGCCGAATCGTTCGGCGGGTTTTTGAACACGCAGCCGGCGCTCGGCATCGTGAGCGGCTGCGTATCCTTCCTATAATGGAGGTAGTCTTTGACGATCCGTTCGATCTCGCTCCTCACCCCTTCTCGTAACTGCAGCCACACACCCACGACGATGCCTTTTGGCAGTTTGGCGCGGCGGTACGAAAACGGTATGTCGGAGGCCGGAACGTCCACCACCTCGCCGGTCATGTTGACGATGCGCACAGCCTTCACCGAATCCTTCATTTCCCCGAGTCGCGTCCCGGCGTTCATCACCACGCAGCCTCCCACGGTCCCAGGAATACCGGCCGCCCATTCGAGCCCGGCGAGCGATCGCCGGATGGCGTGACCGATCAACGTCGGCATGCCCACGCCTCCCTCCGCGTACAGGACATGACCCGGTTCTTCCTTGATCGCGCGAAGTTTGCCGAGACTGACCACGATGCCTCGAATACCGCCGTCACGGATGAGCAGATTCGTCCCGCCCACGACGAATACGGGAATCCGCTTCCCGCCGGCCTGCCTGAGAAGCCGCTGGACGTCATCGACGTCGACCGGTTCCACCAAGACGTCCGCCGGCCCTCCGATCTTGAAGGAGGTGTAGGCATCCAACGGCGCGCGGTACGACACACGTCCTCTGATCCCCTTGACCGCCGCTTGCAGATCTTGCTTTGAAAATTTCGTCCTGCCACGGGTCCTCGTCCTCGCTCGTCGATTCCCAGCTTTCATCGCATCAGGAACCGGGGGTCAGCTTCGCCAACAGGGCCGGCCCCGATTTCCAGATGTCTCCGGCGCCCAACGTCACGACCAGATCACCCGATTTCACATGCGGCAACACGGTCTCGACGAGTTGATCTTTCCGTTCCACGAACGTGACCGAGGGATGGCCCGCCGAGCGGATCGCTTCGGCCAATTTGGCCCCGGACACACCGGGAATCGGCTGCTCGCTGGCGGCATAGATCTCCGTAATGAACAGCTGATCCGCATCCTTGAACGCCTGGGCGAAATCGTCGATCAGGTCGCGCGTCCTCGTATACCGATGCGGCTGAAACAACACGACGAGCCGCCTGTCGCTCCACCCCTGTTTCGCCGCCGCCAACGTCGCTTTGATCTCGGTCGGATGATGGCCGTAGTCGTCGACGACCATGACGCCGCCGGTTTCCCCGCGAAGATGAAAGCGCCGTTCGACGCCCGTAAAGGCGGCGAGGGCTTTACGGATCAAATCGACCGGCACATCAAGTTCGACCCCGATCGCGATCGCCGCCAAGGCGTTCGACACATTGTGGATGCCGGGCACCGACAGGCGGAACGGCCCGAGATTGCGGCCTCGAAAAAATGCGCGGAACTCCGAGCCCCACTCTTTGACCGTGACGTCGGTCGCTCTGAAATCGGGCGCCAGACCGTCGCGCTCATGCAGACCGTAGGTGTGGTACCGTTTGACGATTTTCGGAAAGAGCGCCCGCAATCGGTCGTCGTCCGCGCAGAGCACGGCCATGCCGTAGAAGGGCACCTTGTTGATGAACTCGAGGAAACTCTCGTTGATGCGCTCCATGCTGCCGTAGTGATCGAGATGCTCCCGGTCCAAGTTCGTGACCGCGACGATGGTCGGCGACAGTCGGAGGAACGACCCGTCGCTTTCATCCGCTTCGGCCACCAGGAGATCCCCGCGGCCCAACCGGGCGTGGCTGCCCAGCGCGTTCACCTTCCCGCCGATGACCATCGTCGGATCGAGGCCGCCTTGCGCCAGCACATTCGCCACCATCGACGTCGTCGTGGTCTTGCCGTGCGCGCCGGCGATCGCGACGCCGAACTTCAACCGCATCAGTTCCGCCAACATTTCGGCCCGAGGGATGACGGGAACCTGTTTCGTCTTCGCCGCGAGCACTTCGGGGTTCTGCGGCGAAACGGCCGACGAGATCACGACGACTTGGGCGTCGCCGACGTTGGATTCATGGTGGCCGATGAAAATACGGCCTCCGAGTTCCTCCAGCCGGCGGGTCGTATCGGACGCCTGCAGATCGGAGCCGGTGACTTTGTAGCCGAGCGTCAACAACACTTCGGCAATGCCACTCATCCCGGATCCGCCGATCCCGACCAAATGAATCTGCTGTGTCTTGCGAAACATCGGTGCGCGCCTCAGACCACTGACCGGTTGAGCCGGATTGAATCCCTGACCATTCCGCTGACCGTTGCCATTAGTCTCCCGCTGCTCCAACAACGTGGTGGTGATCATGATGGTCCCCCATGAGCGCGTAGCATTCGCGGACGATGGCTTCGGCCGCGTCGGTTCGTTTCAACGTCGCACTCGCTGCACCCATCGCCCGTAGACGCAGCGGATCGTCAAGAATGCCCGCCACCGTCCGTACCAGCTTAGCCCCGCTTAACTCGGCTTGCGGCAGCAGCACCGCCGCGCCGGCCGCCTCCACGACCTTGGCATTCCGCGTTTGGTGGTCATAAATCGCCGTCGGCAGGGGAATCAGCACGGCCGGCTTTCCGCACATCGTCAGTTCCGCCACCGTCATCGCTCCGGACCTCGCCACGACCACGTCCGCCCGCACGAGCGCAGAGGGCATGTCATAGATGAAGGGCACGACCGTCGCGTCGACGCCGGCCCGTCGATAGGCTTCGGCGACACGGCTGTGGTCCGGCTCACCGGTCTGATGCGTGATGACCATAGATGGATACCGCCGTTTCAATTCGTCCAGACCTTCCACCACTGCACTGTTGATAGCCTTGGCACCCTGGCTCCCGCCGAAAATCAACAGGGAGAACTCGCCCGGCTTGCCGCTCGGGCCGCGATCGCGCCCAGCCGCCTCGATGAAGGCGCGTCGGATCGGCATGCCCACGACCCGAACCTTGGCCCGATTGAACGAAACCGCGGCGGACTCGAACGCGAGAAATACGCGCTGGGCCACGGAACCAACCGCTTTGTTCGCAAGCCCCGAATTGGCGTTGGGTTCGAGAATCACGCGAGGCACCCCGGTCATCGCCGCCGCCAACACCATCATGGGGCTCGTATAGCCTCCCACCCCGATCACCAGGTCGGCCGCTCTCGCGCGAATGATTTTCAGGCATTGCCACAGGCTGACCGGAACGGCGGAGAGGCCTTTCACCATGCCCAGCAATCCCTTCCCCATCACCGGCTTGGCGCTGATCAGCGACAATTCGAATCCTTCGTGCGCCAACACCTTCGATTCCAACCCCCGCGATGTGCCGACGAACAATACCCGGGCACTCGGGTCGCGGCGCTGAAACTCCCGCGCCAACGCCACGGCCGGATACAAATGGCCGCCGGTTCCCCCTGCCGCGATTACGATCGTCATCCGTGGTCCGTCTCACCGCGTCCGCCTTTGGATCCGCCCGCGTGCCGGTCCCGCGAGATGCTGAGCAGCATGCCGACCCCGACAAAACTCACGACGAGCGACGAGCCGCCGTAGCTGACGAACGGCAACGTCAGGCCTTTCGTCGGCACGAGCCCCGTTACGACCGCAGCGTTCACCAGCGCTTGGAGTCCCACCAACAGCGTGATCCCAAGACCGAGATACTTCCCAAACGGCACCCGGGCGCGAGCGGAGATCAGAAAGCCGCGCCAGACGAAGAGGGCGAACAACACAATCACGGTCGCGGTACCGGCCAGTCCCAATTCTTCGCCCACCAACGCCAGAACGAAATCCGTATGCGCTTCCGGCAGAAAGAAAAGCTTCTGTTTGCCTTCGCCCAATCCGACGCCGAACGGCCCGCCGCTTCCGAAAGCCAAAAACGATTGTGTGATTTGGAACCCCGCATCCGAGGCGTCCTTCCATGGCGCCAGGAACGTCATGAGTCGCTGGCGCCGATAACTCGACCCCAACACCAACACGAGGACCACGGGAATCGCGCAGAGCCCCAGACTGAGCAGGTGGGTGATCTTCGCTCCACCGAGAAACAGCAGCGACACCGTCACCAGCCCGATCACCACGACGGTGCCCAGGTCCGGCTCCAAGAGGACCAACCCGCTCAGCACGCCGATGACGACCAAGGCCGGCAAGAGACCGCCGCGAAACAACGCAATTTTGTCGCTCTTCTTGGCGAGATAGGACGCGAGGTAAATCACCGCGACCAACTTGACCATCTCGGCCGGCTGAATCGAAATGGGCCCCATTCGCAACCAACGCCTGGCGCCCTTGGCGGCCACTCCGAGCCCGGGGACCAACACCATCACCAGCAACAGCGCCATGCAAATCAGAATCGGGACCGACAACCTTTTCCATAACTGGTAGTCGATGCGTGAGGTCACGTGCATGAGCAGGAGCCCAAATCCCAGCCAGGCGATCTGACGCTTGAGGAAGAATTCCGGATCGTGAAATCGATTGCCGGCCACGATCGCGCTGGCGCTGAACACCATCACCAGGCCAACCAGCGCCAGGGTCAGCGTCACGAACAGAATCGTGTGGTCCATCGCCACACGCTGTTTGCCCGCCGTCTTCCCGGCCGTCGGCCATGGCAACGACAAGGTGCCTGCGGATCGAGACGCCATCGCTCAACAACGCTCCTGCTTCATCGCCTTCGTTACGACGGTAGTGCATTGACGGCTGCTTTGAACTGCCGGCCACGATCTTGATAGTCCTTGAACATGTCGAAGCTCGCGCAGGCCGGCGAGAGCAACACCACGTCACCCGCCGCAGCTCGCTCCGCCGCGAACTCGACCGCTTCGCGAAGCGTCGCCGCATCGTGCATCGTTGCCGCGCCGGTCCACGCTTGCCTCAGCAAGGGGGCCGCTTCTCCGATCAGCACCACCTGCTTGACCCGGCGGCGAACCGCCTCCGTCAATCGGGAGAAATCTCCGCCTTTGTCCCGACCGCCGGCGATCAGCCAGATCGGATGGTCGATACCCTCCAAGGCCTTCAGTACTGCGTCGACGTTCGTGCCTTTCGAATCGTTGACGAACCGGACCCCGCGACGCTCACGGACCAATTCGAGGGCATGTTCCAGCCCGGGGAACGAGGTCACGACCCGGCGGATCACGTCCGTCGGGCACCCCCACAAGGCGGCATAGGTCGCAGCGGCCATGACATTTTCGACGTTGTGGCGACCGAGCATTCGAATCTCGCCTGTGCGGCAAATCTCCTGGCGCGTGCCGGTCACCGTGGTCACGATCGAGTCGCCTTCCAGGTAGGTCGCTCCATCGAGATCGCCTCCGATATGCCGGGCCCGGCTGAACCCGAGCCGCCTCGCGCGAACACGCGTCCGGACTTCGGCGACTCGGCTATCGTCGAGATTGAAGAGCGCAAAGTCCGCAGCGGTCTGGTTCTCGAAAATCCGTGCTTTCGCCGCCAAGTATTCCTCGAACGAGTCGTACCGATCCTGATGATCTACGGTGACGTTGAGAATGGACGCGATCCAGGGATGGAACCGCTCGATCGTCTCGAGTTGAAAACTCGACACCTCGACGGCCGCATAATCGAACGGGCTGGGCTGGCCCTGCTTGGTCGCCTTGAGCGATGTCCAAGCCGCCTCGCTCAACGCGGTTCCCAGGTTGCCGCCCACGAACGCGCGTTTGCCTTGTTCGGCCAACATCTTTCCGATCAGCGTCACCGTGGTGCTCTTTCCGTTCGTGCCGGTCACGGCCAGAATCGGCGCCGTCAGAAATCGCGACGCCAGTTCGAGCTCGCTGATCACTTTCACGCCGCGCCGGCGCACCTGTTCGAGCGCGGCCATGCGATAGGGAATGCCCGGGCTGATTACGACCAAATCCGCCCCTTCGAGCGCGCGCTCATAGGCTGCACCGACGGATACCTTCACCTGGGCTTGATCGATCTGCGTCAACACAGAGGCCAACTCGCCGGCCTCTTTCCGATCCGATACCGTGACGCGCGCGCCCGCCTCCTGCAGCAGACGACAGGCGGCCACTCCGCTGCGGGCCAACCCGAGGACCGTCACTTCCGCGCCGGCAAGATCCACCACGTCCGCTCCCACCATGCCTTCACCGCAGCTTCAAGGTACTGAGGCTCAACAACGCCAGAAGAATGGCGATGATCCACAATCGAACGACGACTTTCGGTTCTTCCCATCCCTTCATTTCGAAATGATGGTGAATCGGCGCCATGAGAAAGATCCGTTTGCCGCGCGACTTGAACGAGACGACTTGAAAGATGACCGATACCGCCTCGATCACGAAGACGCCCCCGACCAGCAGCAACAGCAGCTCGTGTTTGCTGATCACCGCCACGGTACCGAGCGCGGCGCCCAAGGGCAGCGAGCCGACGTCGCCCATGAAGACGGTCGCCGGATAGGTGTTGAACCACAGAAACCCCAGACTCGATCCGAGGATGGCGGCGGTGAACACCGCGATTTCTCCCGCGCCTTCGATATGGGGGATCAGCAAATAATCGGACATGAGCCGGTGTCCGGCGACATAGGCCACGATCGTATAGGCCAGGGAGGCGATCATGATCGGACCGATTGCGAGACCGTCGAGCCCGTCCGTGAGATTCACCGCATTGGAGCTTCCCACGATGACGAGCACCACGAAGATCACGTAGAACCACCCGAGGTCCGGCATGACGTTCTTGAAGAAGGGCACGCTGAGCTTGGTGGTGTAACCGGGCATCAAATACAGCGCGACGGCGATCAGGAGCGCGACGCCCACCTGCGCTGAAAACTTTTGCGACGCGGACAATCCCTTGGACTGCGACTTGATGAACTTCAGATAATCGTCCGCGAACCCGATCGCGCCAAACCCCAACGTGGCGATCATCACCAGCCACACGTACGGTTTCGTGACGTCCGCCCAGAGGAGGGTGGACAACATCACCGCGAAGATGATGAGCAGGCCGCCCATCGTCGGTGTGCCGCTTTTGGCCAAGTGACGCTTCGGTCCGTCGTCTCGGATTTGCTGCCCCAGCTTGATCTCCTGCAACTTTTGGATCAGCCACGGCGCCAAAACGAAAGCGATGAGGAACGCCGTGACCGCCGCATAGATAATGCGGAAGCTCAAGTACCGAAAGACGTTCAAGAAGCCGTATTCGGTGTGGAACGGATAAAGCCAGATATAGAGCATGCACCCTTCCGCTATGGACGACCGCTGGTCCTGTTACGACGCTTGTTTCGTGACCGCCCTCATCCCAGTCAACCGTTGTACGACCTGCTCCAACTTCATGCCCCGAGAGGCCTTCACCAAAACAACGTCTCCCTGGCGGACCGTTGCGCGCACGACTTCGGCAGCTCCGGCGGCATCGGCCGTTTCGACCACCGCCTCACCCGCCATGCCGCCCCGCTTGGCGCCTTCAGCGATCTCTTTGCCCAACACCCCGCAGGCGATCAGCCGCGACAACCCCTGGCCGGCGAGAAACTCTCCAACGTCGCGGTGCATCTGTTTCGTCTCTGGCCCGAGTTCCAGCATGTCCCCCAACACCGCTACCCGTTGACGGGCGGGCTTCCACTGGGCCAACAGCTGAATCGCCGCTTTCATCGAGGCGGGGTTCGCGTTGTAACAATCGTTGATGATGTGAATCCCGTGATGTGTGACGACTTGCGAACGCATGGCAGCGGGCCGGAATTTCGCCAGCCCCTGGGCAATCCCCGCACCGGAAACATTGAGCGCGCAACCCACGGCGGCGGCCGCGAGGGCGTTGACGACATTGTGCGAACCATGGACCTTGACGGTCACCGCGGTCGGCCGACTCTTGCCAGGCAACAGGAGTTGGAAGGTCGTGCCCTTCCTGATATCCGAGACGATGTGCTCGCCCCGTACGTCGGCCTTGCGAGACAAGCCAAACGACAAGACGCGGCATCGAGCCCGCGAGGCGAGATAGTCGAAGTACGGATCGTCGGCATTGAGGATGGCCGTGCCGTCGGCGGGCAACAGATCCAACAGTTCCGCCTTGCCCTGCGCCGATCCTTCCATGCTGCCGAAGAATTCCAGATGATCCGGCCCGATGTTGGTGATGATGCCGATCGTCGGCCTCGCGATTTCGCACAACCTCGTCGTCTGGCCCTGCGCATCGACGCCCATTTCGATCACGACCGCTTGATGCCGGGCGGTCAGCCGGAACAGCGTGTGCGGCACACCGATCCGATTATTGAAGTTTCCTTCGGTCTTCAGCGTGCGCCAGCGCTGCCCCACGACCGCCGCCACCATCTCCTTCGTCGTCGTTTTGCCGTTACTGCCGGTCACCGCGATGACGGGAATGGCAAACCGGCTGCGATGATGCGTGGCCAGCTGCTGATACGCGAACAGCGGATCGCGGACGCCGAAGATGAAGGGGCTCGACCGTCCGGCGCGCAGCAGCCCCTGCGGCACCACATACTGATCGTGCACGATCGCGCCGGCAGCGCCCTTCGCCAGCACGGCGGGCACGAATTCGTGTCCGTCGAACCGTTCACCCGGCAACGCGACGAAGAGATCGCCTCGTTTGATCGTCCGCGAGTCGGTGCTGATATGCCTGATCCGACGCTTGGCCGACGGCGAAGGCTCGCCTGCCAGCACCTTCACGCTGATCACTTCCCGCAGCTCCTCTACCGTAAATAGCGCCATGGACCCTTCCGCCTGTCCCCAGGCCGCAATCGGTTGCCCGTTCACGCGCAATTCCTCAGCTGCTGAATCGCCTCGCGCGCCACCTCGCGATCGTCGAAATGAAACTTCTTGCTGCCGATGATCTGATAGTCTTCGTGCCCCTTACCGGCGATCAAGACGATGTCGCCCGGCTTGGCCAACCGAACCGCCGTCCCGATCGCGTCCCGGCGGTCGGCGACCAGGTGATAGTCCACGTGGCTCCGCCGCTGCAGCGCGTCGCGAACCCCGACTTCGACCTCTTTCAAAATCGCCATCGGATCCTCGGTGCGGGGATTGTCGGAGGTCAGCACGACGACATCGCTGTATTCCACCGCAGCTCGCCCCATCTTGGGACGCTTGCCGCGGTCGCGATCGCCGCCGCATCCGAATACCGTGATGATGCGGTTCGTGCGCAGCGCCTGCGCCGCGCTCAGCAGCCGAAGCAGGGCATCTTCCGTATGGGCGTAATCGACGACGACGGTGAAGTTTTGTCCCGCCATGACGCGCTCGAACCGGCCGGGTACGTTGGCGACTTGCGCGACAGCCTCGCGCACTTGATCGCAGGTCGCTCCCGCATGCAACGCCACCCCCATGGCGCCAAGGAGGTTGTAGACGTTGTGTTCCCCGACCAGGCGGCTTTCGACCACGAAGGTTCCGGCCGGCGTGGCCGCAGTGAAGGTGGTGCCCGCCATAGACAGGCGTACGTGCTCGGCCTTCAGTTCGGCTCGCCCTTTGACCGCATACCCCCACACCGGCACAGAGCAGGCCGCGTGAATTTGTGGGCCTCGCGGATCGTCCATGTTGACGATCGCCCGCTGGCCGGCTTTCTTCCCCCCGCCGAGCCCGGTGAAGAGCTTCAGCTTGGCCTGAAAGTACTCGTCCATCGTCTTGTGATAGTCGAGATGATCCTGAGTCAGATTGGTAAACACCGCCGCGTCGTACTCGCAGCCCGCCGTCCGATCCATCGCCAAGGCGTGGGACGACACCTCCATCACGACGCTGTCCAATCGCGCGTCCTTCATCTTGGCCAACAGCGTCTGCAATTCGAGGGCGCCCGGGGTCGTATGGGAGGCGGGAATCGTTTCCTGTCCGATTTGATAGGCCACAGTGCCGATCAGACCCACACGCCTGCCGATCCGCTCCAACAAGGCCTTGCACAGATAGGTGGTGGTCGTTTTCCCGTTGGTTCCCGTGACCCCGACCATCATGAGGCCAGCGGCAGGGTCACCATAAAACCGGCTGCCGATCAGCCCGACCGCCTTGCGAGAATCACCGACACGCACCAGCCCGGCACCGCCCGTATCCACTTCGGCCTGCGCCACGACGGCCGCCGCGCCAGCTTGCACGGCTTGGCGCACGAACGCATGGCCGTCGGTTCGTTCACCCTTGACGGCAAGGAACAGACTCCCGGGCTTGACGGCACGAGAATCGTCGGTCACCGCGACGATCGCCCGATCGAGCTGGCCGCGCTGCTCGAGGATCTCCACCTGTCCCTTCAGTGCCTTGATCAGTTCCGCAACCGTCATGAACCGCGAACCTTTTACGACTAAGGATTGGCCGCCATTGCAATCTTCACTTGATCGTCCCGCGAGACCCCGAGATAGTTCAGCACCTGCTCGCCGACGCGGCGGAACAGCGGCGCGGCGATCGTGCCTCCCCAGGCTTCACCCTGCGGTTCGTCCACCACGGCAATCATCGCCAACCGCGGAGCGTCCGCCGGTACGTAGCCGAGGAAGGACACGATGAACTGTGAATTGGAGTAGGTGCCGGTGCGCGGATCGATCTTTTGCGCCGTGCCGGTTTTGCCCGCGACACGGAAGCCGGGAATCGCCGCCTTCGTGCCGGTGCCGTTTGTCACCACACCTTCCAATATGGTCGTGAGCGTTCGCGCCGTTTCCGGCGAGACCACTCGGCGCTTCACCTGAGGCAGCACGTCTTTCAACAGCTGGCCCTTTTGGTCACGGACCTCGGAAACCAAGTACGGTTTCATCAAGACTCCGTTGTTCGCGATCGCCGACACCGCCGTCACCATCTGCAACGGCGTCACTCCGATTTCTTGCCCCATGGAAATCGAGGCCAACGAGCGCCGGCCCCATTCCTTCGGCGCCTTCAGCAGGCCGTTGACCTCGCCGGGGAGATCGACTTCCGTCCGCTGCCCGAACCCGAACGCTTGCAGATACCGGTACAGCCGAGAGTCACCGAGCGCCATCCCGGTCTTGGCTGCGCCGATGTTGCTCGACTTTTGGACCATCTGCGCAAAGGTGATCCATCCCATCTTCTCGTGGTCGTGTATTGTCGTATTCGCGATCGTCATGCGGCCGTTCTCGCCGAACAACATCGATCCTGGCAGCATGACCTTTTCTTCCAATGCGGCAGCTGCAACGACGACCTTCATCGTCGATCCCGGCTCATAGGTGTCTGTCAGAGCTCGGTTCCGCCAGCGGTCCGGGGTCAGTGCCGCAACGGCATTGGGGTCGAACCGCGGGCTGACCGCCAAAGCCAAAATGGCTCCCGTCTGCGGCTCCATCACGATGACCGTCCCGCCCTTGGCGCGGGTTTGGTTCACCGTCTCCTCCAATTCCTTCTCTGCGATATATTGAACCACCTCATCGATCGTCAGCGTGAGGGCATGCCCGGGCGTCGGCGGCTTCTCGGCCAACCCTTTGGGAAACACCGTGCGGCCCAAGGCATCCCGCTGGAGAATCGTCACCCGCTTTTCTCCGTGAAGCTGGGACTCATAGCGGCGCTCCAACCCTTCGAGGCCTTGGCCGTCCATGCCGGCAAACCCAAGCACGTGCGCCAGCAGCGGCCCCTTGGGATAGAAGCGACGCCCTTCCATCACGACGCCGATTCCATCCAGCGAGAGCCGTTCGAGGCGCTGTCCTTGCTCCGGCTCGACCTTACGGGCGAGCCAGACGAAGCTTTTGTCCTGCCGCAGCTTCTTCTCCAATTCGTCCCGACGAACGTGGAGCACCGGCGACAGCTGGCGCGCTGCGACCGCCGGACTCTCGAGCGCCGTGGGGACGCCGAACACCGACGGGACTTCCACGTTCATCGCGAGAACTTTGCCGTGGCGGTCCGTGACCGTCCCCCTCGCGCCTTCGAAGGTGACCGTCTTCTGATGTTGGCGGTCCGCCCGCGCGGTCAGTTCGGCGGCCTGCAAGACTTGGAGATTGACCAGGCGGAACAGGATGCCGCCGAATCCGCAGAGCAGAATCAGCAACATGACGTATCGCCGGCTTCGAGATGGACCTGTCACTCGCCGCCCCTCTGAGATTGCAGATTCTTCGCCACGCGGATCTGCGCCACGACCGGCGCCGGCTTAACGGGCGGCTCCAATTGTTGGCGCACCATAAACACCTGCCCCTGCTGCGGCGGCACCAAACCCAATTTGTCCGTGGCGACTTTCGCGATCCGTTCCGGCGCCGACAACGCCGACACTTTCACTTGCAACTGATCGCGTTCACGTTCGAGCAACACCTTCTGCGTCTTGAGTCGTTCGATCTGATAACCCAGTCGAACGACGTCCACCCGCTCCCACACGAAGACGAACACCAAACTCAGCCCGGCCAGAATCATGATCGCTTTCATGCGTGTCCCTCCTGAACGATGCGCTCGGCCACTCGCAATTTGGCGCTGCGCGAGCGAGGGTTACGGGCCATTTCCGCGTCCGTCGGCGTCACCGGACGCTTGGTCAGCACATCGAGCGTCTCACCCGCCAGCGACCGGAACGTATGTTTCACGATGCGGTCCTCCAAAGAGTGAAACGAGATCACGCAGATCCGACCGCCGGGAGACAGCACCTCTACGGCATCCCGCAACGCCGGCTCCAGTTGCGCCAGCTCTTCGTTGACGGCGATGCGAAGCGCTTGAAACGTTCGCGTCGCACAATGGATCCTCCCTCGCCGATAGTGTCCTGGCACCGCCGACTCGATGATCGAAACCAATTCGCGCGTCGTCTCCAAACGCTTGGTCGAGCGGGCGCGGACGATCGCGCGCGCGATCCGGCGTGAATATCGCTCCTCTCCGAGCTGATAAATAATGTTGGCGAGATCCGCCTCCTCCGTACGATTGACGATGTCGGCCGCTGTGACACCGGAAGACTGATCCATCCGCATGTCGAGCGGACCATCGGCCTGAAAGCTGAATCCACGAGTCGGCTGGTCGAATTGCGGTGAGGACACTCCTAGATCGAACAGCACCCCTTTCACGGTCGTGATGCCTAGCGATGTCAGATGCGCCTTCAAATCCACAAATCGTCCCCTGATCAAAATGAGTCGAGAACCGAACCGCTCGACCTGCTTCCGACCAGCCTCAATCGCTCTGGCGTCACGGTCGATCCCCACCACGATTCCGTCTGGACCGCTGCGCTCCAGAGCCATTTCTGCATGCCCACAATACCCCACCGTGCAGTCAACGATGACCGCCCCAGGCTGAGGCCTCAGCCAAAACAGCACTTCTTCTGGCATGACCGGTAAGTGGCCGCCAGAGCCGAAAGTGACCGATGATCCAAGTTCACCCACTTTCTCCCACTTACCGGCGGAGTATACTCCTCGCCTGAGAGTTGTCAATAGCAAATTCATGGACTTATGAATTTTTTCTACTGGGGATAAATGGCCTCGATTTAGTTGATTTTCAGAGGCAGGAATTGGGCGCTCCAGGGTCCAAGATTCCTGGCTTGAGGGGCCCCCTTGGCAGGTAGCGGAAAGTCCTTTTCTCGTTCAGTGATTGAACGCTTGCCCCGATGAGCGATCCAGCAGCGACGGCAGCGACGGAATGGCTCGATCCAAGGCCAAGTTCTGTCGTTTCGTTGACAAGCTTCAAAGCGCGGATGAGAATGGCTTCATGCCTATCTCTTCCGCATCACGAGGGGCGCGAATGGGGCTCTGGTCGGTTGCCGCGGCCGTTCTTGCGCTTGCGGTTTGGTCTGCGATCCCGGTCTTTGCGGCTTCGACCATCTACTATTGCCCGCACCGCAAGGCCGACCAGCAGTATTCCGCGAAACCAGCCGCGGACTGTGTGCCGCTCGTCCAGAAGAAAGAGTCGACGGAACAGGAAAACAACGGGCTGGCGGACGACAAGCCTCAGCGGGAATTCAAAATCGACAATCTCCAGAATGACGTATCCGAGTTTCTGAACAAGTATCGGCAATTCCTCGCCTGCTGCAAGACCGACCTGACGGAGTTGCAGCAGATTCAAGAACTCGGCGATGACGTCAACGAATTGCTCATCGCGACGCAGGCCAACATTTCCAACTATTCACTTGCCTCGCGCGGCATCATGCTGCGCGAGCTGATCCCTTCGGTGGCGAAAGCTCGCGCGGATCTCAAGACGCTGCGGGCCAGACTTGAGCGGATCGATGCAGTCACCAGAAGCCGTGACGCGGGCGACTCCGAGCACGCGGCCCGGGAAGCACAGGTGTTGCGCGAGATCGAGGACTCCATCGAACGCGACATTCACGCGCCGCAACAGCCCAGAGGCCCGAAGACCGGAGCGGCCATCGGGGTCGCGCCGCTTGCGGGGCCGAGCATCGGCAAGAGTTCGAAAACCGGCACGGTCATCGGCAATGAAGGAAAAACGGGGCAGGAGATCGGTGCCTCGCCCAAGAGCAGCGACGACATCGGCGGGTCAGGTCCGACGGGTTTTGCCATCGGAGCGACCGGGCGCGCGGGGCCTGCAATCGGAGAATCGACGTTCAACAGCGACAGTTCGTCGAACGTGGGGTCGTCGCTTCAGCGGTCGACGGTCGGCTCCAGCCTATCCGACTCCACCGTCGGTTCAAGTCTGGGCACGACGTCCGCGGTGGGCTCCAGTCTCCAGGATACGTCGGTGGGTTCCTCATTCGGCGGCTCGTCCGTCGGTTCCAGCCTCGAATCGAGATAGCGCGCGTCGCGACGCACCACACAAGCGGCTGACAGGCTTTCAGCGTTCTCTCAACCCCGGCATCTGCTCCCACGTCTCGCCGGCATCTTTGCTTCGATACAATCCGCTGCCATTCGTGCCCGCGTAAAACACGTTCGGCTCGGTCGGACTTTGCGCGATCGAGCGCACGTTCGTCGTGGCAAGCCCGTGGTTGAGGGTTCTCCATGTGGCTCCGGCATCTTCGCTACGATGCACGCCGTCCCGGCCCGCTGTATAGATTACGCCCTTCTTCGTCCGGTCCAACTGCATCGCGATGATCATTTGATCGGCCAGCGACTCGCCGATGCGCGACCAGGCCTTGCCGCCGTCGGTCGTTTTATACAGGCCGGTCAGGGTCGCCGCATACACCGTCTCCGGCTCGAACGGATCGACGTGAATCGAAGTGACGTTGAGCGCGCGTGAGGTCTTCACCATATCGGGCGGCACGAGCCCGTTGTTCACCTTGTCCCAATGTCCGGCTTCGTTGACGGTTTTGTAGACGCCGCCGCTCGTGCCCGCATAGAGAATCGCCGGCCTCGTCGGATCCATGCCGAGCGTCACCACCATCAACACCTCTTTCATCCCCTCCATCTTCTTCGTCCAATTCCCGCCGCCGTTCTTGGTCTCGAACACCCCCATCGTAGTCGCCAGGAAAATATGATTGTTGTCGGTCGGATCGAAGACGAACTGATTGACCACCGAGGAAATCGTCGCATCATCGAGGCCGGACCGCATGGAGGCCCAGCGCTGGCCGCCATCGTGGCTCTTGTAGACCGCATCGCCCTTGGTGCCGGCATACACGGTCGCCGGATAGGCGGGATCGACCGCCATCGAGATCACGCGCGAATGGCTCATGCCCTTCGAGAGATTGGTCCAAGTCTGCCCGCCGTCGCGTGTCTTATAGATGTAGTCGTTCGTCGCGACGTAGATGATGTCGGGATTTTTCGGGTGCAGTTGGATCAGGACGATGGGATCGCTGGCATTGCAGCCGAAGAGGGAGACGGCGAGCAGCAGAAGGGGGAATAGTCGCTTCATGAGGCCGACGGTCGCGTGAACTCCCTATCGATAATTGGTGAACTGCACATCGACGCCAAAGTCTTTTCCTTTCAAGAACGCGATCGCGGATTGCAGTTCATCCTTGCTTTTGCTGAGCACACGCACCTGTTCGCCTTGGATCTGGGCCTGCACCTTCAGCTTCGAGTCCTTGATGGCCTTCGAAATTTCTTTCGCCTTGTCCGACGCCAGCCCGCTTTGGATCTTGGCCGTCTGGCGCACCGTACCGCTGAGGGCCGGTTCCACCGCGCCGTAGTCAAAGGCCTTCAACGACACGCCGCGCTTTACACACTTGGCCTTGATGATTTCCTGCACGGCCTTCAGCTTGTACTCATCGTCCGAAACGACGACCAATTCCTTCTCTTTCTCCTTCAGCGTGATCTCTGTCTTGGAATCCTTGAAGTCGAACCGCTGCTTGATCTCCTTCGTCGCCTGATCCAGCGCGTTCTTCAACTCCTGCATGTTCACTTCCGAGACCACATCGAACGAAAACTGATCAGCCACGGCTCCCTCCTCCACCCTCTCTAGGCTGGGCGGCGTGGTGCAGCTCCCACTGCGCGCATGCACCGAGCACCGCCCTCAATTTACAAATACGATGGATCCTGCGTGCGGGGTGCGCGAGCACGGGAGCTGCACCATGCTGCCCTTAGCAACACCCCGTCCCCTGCGGCAACTTAAACCCCTTCTCATCATCACATCGAATCGCCGTCTGCATCTTTCCCGCCGACCCGCCGCCCGCCATCACCACCACTTCGCTGCTCGTAAACGGCCGCTTCAACACCACGTAGCCATACCACTGCTTCATGCTGTCGCTCAAGACGATCAGCCCGAGCACCGCCACCGCCGCCACCAGCACCGCGTCGAGATATAGGGGGAACGACTCCCCCGCCGCCAGTGTCGCCGCCTTCTTCAGGAACATCCAGAACATTTCATAGGAGCCGGTCAGCGTGATCGCCCCGACAAAGAGCATCGGCAG